>NC_014731.1 GCF_000172995.2 Halogeometricum borinquense DSM 11551 | reverse complement strand
GTGATTCAGGGGAGACTGGATCTGTTGAAATCCTCAGAAACTGATAGGAATGACGTACAGGATACAATCCCGGACAGTGAAGTGAAACGCAGACGACATACCGGTATGCGACGGTCCATTCGGTACGCCCTCTCGGCGGTTGTCGGTCTCGGAGTGATGGCACTGACAGCTGTCGTTGACAACGGTAACACCGGTCTCATGGCGATGATTCCACTCATATATGGGACGACGACGGCGTTTGCGCTCGACAACGTAGAACTGATCCGAGCCACGTCTGGTGAGGGCTCGTCACGGACGGTCGGGATGCTTGGTGGGGGAATCGGCGCAGGGACCTCGGTCGGCCTGCTCCAACAGTCGCTTGCGGCGGGGATCGCCGGCTACGGGTTATTCGTTTTCGGAATGGCACTGACCATCGCAGAGGTCGGCAGCCAGACAGATCTATAACTCCCTGCGGTGACGAGTTGTCTCGAGTGGCAAATTTGTCGGTCGAGGTTCTGATCCTCTGTTGAGACCCGAGTGTAGCAGGCGATCATCGCGTACACTCGTATAGGGTGTTTGCTCACTTAATGAGGCGAAGATACGTACAGTCTGTACGGAAACGTTCGTTCTCGAACGGAGAGCCGATTCATGACCGACAGATTTCCCACGACATCCTGCGCCGGGGTAGTACGCTAATAGTGCTTGTGTGGATTGTATATGTCTTCGACGGTGGAGAGTCGTGGGTCGTTGAGCGCATCTCGGAGACGGCGGTAATCATAATTGGTGGGTACTAGCACTGTTAGCCCTGGTTATAGTACTTGTCAGCGTATACGATGTCTGGCAGTGCTATCGAGAAAACATCTGACGTACCCACTTAAGAAATACCAAGGAAACATCACCGAACGCATATCGTAGAGACATGAATAAAGAAGGTATCAAAGATATCTGCTCTAATTCACGTGATTATATCCAATAATATCAATATAGCAGAGATAAATAGAATAGTTCCAAATATGAGAGGATATCTCGTATTTACTGCAAACCGACCTTCTGGGGAAATTGTGGAGTAGATCCCAATGAGAGAGAGGCAGACCCCTGAAATCATAATGATGAGAGCACCGACACTCCACAAGTTTACTGTGTGTGATACCAGGAACGGGATGGCTGTCACGTAGCTGTAGGCTGTGACGGCGAGACCAAATACAAAAAATCCGATACCAGTCACACGCTTCTGGTCCATATCTGGTGTAGGCGTTCTAAGAAGAATTAGGTTGTTTAGTCAGATAATGTCTCCGCCAAAGTTACACCAGCAACAAACGCTATTGATCTTACCACTAGCTACAGTTTCTCCAATCGTCCCCAGACAGGGAAGACATCCTCCCGCAATGGCTCCCGCACCACTGGTAAGGGCCGCAACGGTGGCGCAACCAGCACAAGCACCGATTTCTGACCCATAGTTACTGATTATCTGTACCAGGCAGTCGGGCTTGACGGTACCACAGGGGGCACATGCTGTTACAGGATTCGTTCCCAGAGTTGCGGTGCAGGCGCAGTCAGCAATGCCCTGGGTTGTGGCTTCCCCGGCAGACTGAACTGAGGCTCCAGAGTTAACCGAATCCGACCTCGACGACGATTTCTGCACAGGAACAATCAGGGAATTAGAAGAGTCCTCTCCCGTATTTTCGGTTCCCTTGGTGGACTGAACTGTGGCACTATCTGATGAGTCCGACTGATCCTCATTGAAGATCGTATATGAGATCTCAACAGGGACCGTGTCAGTAGATTGGAGGTCAATATCGCTCTGCTCGTACGCTTCTTTCGCATCTTTGGACAGGGATGCGCCTTTCCGGACCTCACGCCGACTGATGAAACCGTGCGTCAGGCCACTACTCCAGGTGCTCCAGATAATACCGGCATCTTCCTGAACTCCACTTGGAGACGCATCGCTGTTCTGGTACGGGATCCTGACAGTCAGGTTCTTTTCGCCCTCATGGACTGATTGGTGTGCTGTAGCTTCGTCAACATTCGCTGTCCACCCTCGGGACTGTAGTTTATTTCTCGCCGACTGCACGGAACTGTCTGCTTGGGCGGTTTTGATGACCTCTTTCTTTTTCGCCCCGTCTAGTTCTGTAACCTCAGTTTCCAAGTCTTCCGATGTTTCTCCACTGGTGGCAGCAACGGCGTCAGTCGCACTGACTCCAAATAGGAGAGAGGCCCCGATACCAGTCAGTAGTTTTCGCCGGCCCACATTTACCGAACCAGAATCACGGATCTCTTGTGCTGCTTGCCAAGCCTCAGCACAGCCACCACCGGAGCCAATTTTGTCTCGCAACTTTTCAACATAGCCGTCCTCGTCAGATACGTCCTGAGCACGTTCTGACATGCAATTGTCAAGTAAGTGTAGGCAGTAATTAATTTGTTGGGTTACATTTCAGGATGTGGGAGTCATAATGGAATTGAATACTATTGTGAGGGAATATGAGAATGGAAATACAGCCTTCCAGCGGGTTTTATAGGGGACTGAAAACCTAACACGCACCGAAACAATCTCTCGTGCCTACCAGGTTTGATTTCCTTCCGTGCCTGAGCGCTGGAATCCACTCATAGTGATCTGGTCAACTACAACAGTCAGTCGTCATGAGGTAGTCTCTCAGGTGCGGAAACGAATACGCGATGAACACCTCGCAGAGCATCGTCCAGGCCTCCTCAAAGAACTTCGAGGACATTTGCTTTCGATGTCGGCGGGATTGTCTGTTTTACTCACATATATCCAGTGTTGTAAATACCGACTACACGGGGACAGAGTGCGGATATCCGCATCGACATCCCCCACGCTCTCCCTAGAGGCACCCTACACTGCCATCCGACCCTCCTCCACCCCGCCGATGATAACCGCCACTTCCTCCACCCATAATATCATAATAATTGATGTGTATCTGTCATAAAATTATCGCAGGCTCCAACAGACATTGGTGAACAGCATCCATTGTCAAAAATAGGACCGTAATCGTAACACGCCAGTGGAAGCAGGTTAAGCCATCACTTACATTGAAAGTGACTCAGGCTGTCGATCAGATAGATAACGCTCTAGACTATCTTGACAGTCTAGACGATGAATTCGGTTTAGTGTATAACCTCACCGGCAACAAGAACTCCGGTGAGATGGATACGGACGGCATAGTCATCCTTGACGGATTTCTTCCCACATTGTACTCTGGTAACGAGCGGGCCGATCAACAATTGGGAATGGGCAAGATCCATGACCAATCGCAGAACACGAACGGATAGTGGTTATCACACTCTACGACCTCTACCAACTCATTCAGGAGGACGAAGCAAATCTGTCGGTGAGTACTTGCTTTGGCGAACTGGATACGAGGAGAATATACCAGTATGGGGTTACAGTGAACGCGAATATTGGGCCCTCTACTTTGACAATTATTGAGACAACGGCGAATGGGAAGACGGGTTTGAAATGGCCGTCGAGAAGGATATCGTGACCATCTACATCAGCGAACGATTTAATACAAGTCGTACCTCCGGAACTTAACTAAGAACCGATAGGGTAGTGTGTGGAATCTTCGTGACGATATGGACAAAGACTCCCGCGAAACCCAGTCCAATTCAATTGGCAGAATCTCGATAGATATTCACCGACGTTCTCAAGGGTAGGTTGAGTACCTCAGATATCGACTGATTACCGGGGGGCGTTGCTGAATAGAATCTCCGGGTTTTCAACTACTGCTAATTGAGCATAACTGTCTACAGACCGAAGAAACTATATCGTTTTAGGTGGGCCTAAAACGTATGTCCGAAGATAGCGGTGGGCACAAGGCACCGACGCGACGTGACTACATGAAATACGGCGGTGCAGTCATCGGCAGCAGCGCTCTCGCTGGCTGCGCTGGTCTGTTTGCGCCCGACGACACCGGGGGGACCGAAACATCAACGGTGACGGCGACCGGCACCGAGTCGGAGACGGCGACCGAGGATGTCAGCTACTCGGTAACGATGGCTCCTATGGGAGAGGTCACGTTCGACTCGATCCCGGAGCAGTGGGTGCCCTACGGCGGTGACTACGCCGACATGGGTGTTGCACTGGGTCATGCGGACAGCATGATCGGCATTGGGCAGCCCGGCGAGTACTACACGTACGTCTACGAGGAGTTACCCGGTGTGAGTGTTGACAAAGACCGGATCGAAAAGAACGACTTGGTCGAAGCCGGGATGTCGAAGGAACTGTTCTACGAAATGGATAGTGACGTCCACATTATCGACACCGGGATGCTGCGGAACTGGTTCGATTGGAGGGACGAGGACATCGCGGAGATTAGCGAGCAGGTCGGGCCGTTCCTCGGGAACATGATCTTCCGACGATCCGACAGCTGGCATGACTACCGGTTCTACACGCTATACGAGGCCTTCGAGAAGGTTGCCGAGTTGTTCCAGGAGCGCGATCGGTACGAGGCGTTCAAGCAGTACCACGATGAGTTCATCACCGAAATCCAGTCGCGAATGCCGCCGTCCGGCGAGCGCCCGAACGTGATGCTCACGTTTGAGGGGACCAACGAGCCTGACACATTCTCGCCGTACCGCCTGACCGACAAGGGGACGAGCAAGAAGCAGTGGAACGATCTCGGCGTGGCGGACGCTCTCGCCGGAACCGACATCGAGAACCTTAGTACCGATAATCGCGGCGAACTCGACTACGAGAACCTCCTCGAAGTCGACCCCGACGTGCTCCTGATCAGGGGTCACGAACAGAAGTCGGCGTCAGAGTTCCGCGATACGGTCCTTGCCTATATGAAGGATCATCCGGTTGGCAGCGAATTGACGGCTGTGCAGAATAACCGCGTTTATCGCGGTGGCTACCTCCGCCAGGGACCAATTCACAACCTCTTCCTGACAGAGCGGGCCGCGAAGCAGCTGTATCCGGATGTCTTCGGGGACGTGACCAGCGACACGAAGCTCTTCGACCGCCAGCGCGTCGCAGATATCATCAACGGCGACATCTAGCTTCGGACTCGCTTACTTCTCTTCTCAGCCCTTAGCGCCCACGTACTTCTCATTGACGTGTTTCGTTTCTCCGACGCGAAATAGGACGCTCCGGAGATTAAGTGACACAGAGCTATCAACAATTCTCAGTAATCAGGTCTTCGTAGCAGTGATTTGCAGGGGTCGTATTGGATTGGTGTCGTCGTCCTCTGAGACGCCTATTTTTGAGTGGTAGCGTGTTCCGGTCGCTAATGGTGATAGGCGCCCTCGTACAGGGGGAGAGGCTCCCAGATGGCGTGAAACGAATAATCCCAATCCGGATTAGCTGCTTTCCTAATGTGTTCGTTGAACTGTAACCCCCAGTGCGAAGAGATTCGCGGGGATCCTCTGCGGAGTTTCAATCCCGTGTTGGGTTTCTTCCGCACTGCGACCACTACGGGATTGAAACTCACGTCCCCGCTACCATCTATGCAAAGCTCATGGAGTTGCAGCCGACGAGAAACTCACTACGGGATTGAAACGTTGAACTGGTCGTAGGTACGTTTCGTCACGCGGATGTCGCCATCACGCAACTCCTTCGCGACGACCTGCTCGTAGGCTCCACGATGTGCGTCGACCCCTTCTTCCAATACTTGAAGAGACTGTCAGCCGGCGTGCGCTGATGCTGCTCCCATCCGCTCACCTCTGCTGGCAGCTGCCCGAATAGTCTCCCGGATTCTCCACCGGTTTCTCCTCCTGAAGCAGTCTTCTCTGTATTCATAGTCTCACTACACCGGGACGATAAAAACCACCGTGTGCATCTGGACGATGGTCGGGTGAACAGATTCAAATGAACGTACTCTCTTCTTTCAGGTATGGAACACAAACTCGTCGACGGACGTTCCGCCCCTGAATCGGGCGATAGCGTCCGTATTCGTGTCCTTCGGGATGAGGGGGACACGATCGCAGTTGACCGCCCGCACCGAGACCACCCGCTCGAACTGAGCGCCGATGATGAAATCGCGATCCCTGACGAACCTGGAACATACGAAGTCTGGGGTACCGTAAGCCGGGTGATGCTTGCAGAGTCGAGCGGTGCCGATTTTCTATTTCTCGACGACCACCACGTCGAGAAAGTCCACGACGAATTGGTTGAACTCCCCCGTGAGGAAGACGGCCCCAACTGGAAAGAAATAGATGCTACTGACGCAGATGTCGATCTCGATGTCGATCTCGAGTCCGTAATGCAGGAGGACACAGTCTTTGAGGAATCTGAGCCCCGTTCCCGGTCTACACTTGGTGAGGCTGAATCGCTAACAGACAGCCTGAATGAGCTTCTCTTAGACAAACCGTAGGCTACTCGTCTTCGCTACTGTCAGCGGGACTGTTGGCGTGTTTCCTCCCGTGTTCTAACGCCGACGGCGGCTCGCGTTGCAGCCGACGAGAACCCACTACGGATCGAAACGTGACGGAACGCTCTGCACAGAGCCCGCCGACGAGTTCGAGTTTCTAAAAAATGAACCAATGTTGTCGATGGTGTCCAGCCGGATTTGGTCGACAACGTCATCTGGTGTATCTGTCCCCAGCTCCTTCAGAGCGGACATGGGGCGCACCTCGGAGCCGTTCGCCCTCGTAATCTCGATGAGAATCGCGGAGACGCTTGCGAACGCAAGCGCCTCCATATATAAGCAAGACACAATCGTAGTGCGATTCCCCTATCAGGGATAATAAAGCTGAATTTGACCTGCAGGGTTCTTACTCATATGAGTATTGTTTCATAGCTTGTATCGTTTCCCCAAGCAACAGAATGTGCAGACCTCAGCAGTCTTCCCTATCTAACTGATATATTATGTCTCGACGCCAAGCCTGCTCAAGAAGTGGCTTACCACGTTTACCTCGGTCTATCGCCAGATACCATGCCGGAGCAGGAAGATTTCGTAGCTCTCGGCGCTAGTTTGGAACCTGGGAAGTGCTACGATTTCTGTATCTTGCTGTGATCATTCATGTGAACGTGTTCACCACGTGGGTGAGCAGCGCTGAGGGGGTCAATTTGGGACGCTCTGCTGCGCTTCCGCTGAGCTACCTACCACTAACACTTCCTTCCTTCCACAACCTGCCTCACGAATTCTAAACTTGGCTTACGCGGCGGAGGTTTGTCTCGTAACGGTACCATCAGTCAGCGGCCCTGTTCGGCTGTTCCAGTGGTGAACTTGTTCACAGGTACGGGGTCTCCGTGAACTCCGTCGAAGTCGATGAGAATGCCCTTCTGCGAGGTATCTTTTTCTAGCATCCCGTACTGATCGACTTGTGTCGGGTCGTGTGCCCACTCATACTCATCGTGCATATCGTCAACTAAATCGTAGGCATAGCGACGAGAGAAATCGATTAGGCCTTTGATCGTCTTTGGCTTGACCGTGATAGCGGGTTTCTCCCCTTTCTTTCGGGCTGCGAAGGTGACGATAGCCGCTATCTTCTCCTCTTTCGATGTCTTCCGTTCACCAATGTCGCCAAGTTTGTCGAGTCTATCCCTGAGCTGCTCACTTTCCTCTTCGAGGCTCTGGAATCGTTCAACGACGGCAGACGCAGCTTCAGCAACGTGATCGTACTCGCGGTCTGCTGGAGCGAGCCGGTACACGAGTTTTCTAAGTGCCGTGATCTCGATGCTACCCTTATGGATGGGTTCGGGATCAGTCACGACGACGGCATCTCCTAGATATTTCGGCAGGAAGTGCATTCGTGGAGATTCCGTACGGTTGCTTCAACGGTGTCTCTCGACTCTTCGAGAGCGCGAGACTCACGCAAACCACTCCGTAGAAGACCAGTCATCTCTAATATGGTCAGCAAGCATTTCAGCAATTTCTTCGGTCCTATCTCTTTTTGGGGCAAAGACCATTGCTCGTCGCTCTCGCCCACTTTCTGTCGGTTCAGTGGTTGAGAGATATTGGACAATAGCGTTCTTTTTGGGATCCTCAAATCTCCGCGGGAAATCGTTGGTCTCGGTTGATTCACCGTCTCTGAAAAAATTCTATCTCACCACGCTCACCCTCTTCAAGATATATTCCTTCGTATAATGGAATCATACGCCAGTCACCCGAATCACTATGGCTCCCACCAATCCAATCAGCAAGAGTTGGGAATTGGCAGATGTAGGCAGTAGTGCGTTCCTAGATGTGTTCTCTGGTTGTACCACCATACTTGGATGATATTTAATATTAAAATAACATATCTACTACTATAATGCCTCTGTATGGTGGTATAAGTCCGATATATACGAGCAATCTTGCTCTTCGTTAGGATAGAATTCAAAAATGTAGTGGAGAATCGAATCGAAATTTGTCACCGATACCGTGTGTCCACTAATGTAGTTCCCCCTAAGACCCGACCGTCGTGTTCTGGGCTTGTGGCGTACCAGCGAGGGTAATTGATCACTCCAGATTATGGATACGTGGACGTCAATCGTGTTATCTATTACACCATTACAATAGCATTTTTGTAAGGGTGGAATCTACCAGCCTCCATTCAGAATTCCAGCCGAATTAGAATTTGTCCGGTCGCAGAGGGCGACGTTCTCCATCGTGATCGAGACTGTCACCTTGTCGTTTTTGAATTCCTCGTCGTGGGAGACAGACTCAGTCTGACTCTCGGTGATGTCGGAAAGGAAGTACTCTCAGACGCTGTCATGGTCTTCTTCTTGGGCAGAGACTTTGATGTATCCGTAGGTCGTAGGGCTGGTGGTGATGTTCATTTGCTATCCTGATTTCTCCGCTGGTTTCTACGGTAGGTACCAAGCCCGCAGGAAGGAATGGAATGTTCAGCGGAGCACTATCGGTGAAGATCGAATTGATTGCAGAACCTAGCACTAACGGAGCAGCATGGCCAATGAGATTTGTCAATGCGGTTGTGATGACTCCTACAATGAAATATCATTTATAATCGGCGCCGTACTTTTTCAAAATTCTCCAAAGGCTCCTCCGTTCGACAGTTCCTCCTGTGTTTTCGGCCGACATTGCGTTTAGTCTCTAGCCCGACAATAAAAATAGTTACATTATATATTATCGTCACATACAACAATCCAAATAATATCCACGAATTAGCTGAGCAGCCATTGGCTCCATGGAGGTGTCCGAATCGTTCGATCTTCACCGAGTACAGTGATATTCACCTGTCAGCGACCGACTCACGCCCTGTATTCAGCACGGCCCCAGAAAATTATCAGCGGCTGAGAATTTCAATAGAGCCGAATTAATGTATGTCCGCTATCGAAGCAATTCGTATGAGAGATTTTCCGACGCGCGTTAAGTTTGGTATCGTCGAGGTACTTTCAGTTCTCATTTCACATGGGGATTCCTCGTAGTCGCTATAGCCATCATCGCTGGATGGACGCACCTCGCCCGTCGTCGCACGGAGTGAGACATGGCCATCTTCCTGCGTCTTCAGGCGCAGGCGGGTATCAATCGACGAACCAGCCATCAATAATCTCAGCTTCCATGCTGAGTCCGGCGACACCGTTGGCATCGTCGGCCCGACTGGCTCCGGGAAATCAACAATCCTCAAGCTCCTTTTCCGCTTCTACGACCCCACCAGCGGAACGATCACCGTCGACGACACCGATATCCGCGAGTTTTCGAAACACAGTTACCGGTCTGCTATCGGCTATGTCAGTCAGGACCCGTACCTCTTCGCTGGAACCGTCGCCGAGAACATCAGCTACGGAGCCCCAGACACAACCACAGACAAAATTGTCGAAGCCGCCAAACAAGCAAAAGCACACGAGTTCATCGAGGACCTCGACGACGGATACGAGACCGACGTCGGTGAAGGCGGCAACCGGATTTCGGGTGGCCAACGGCAACGCATCGCGCTCGCTCGCGCAGTCGTCGGCGACCCCGAAATCATGATTCTCGACGAGGCAACCAGCGACGTTGATAATCGAACGAAGGTCCTCATTCAGCAATCACTCCGAGAGGTTACCGCGAACCGCACGACGTTCGTCGTCGCGCATAACATCTCTACAGTCCGATTTGCCGATCACATCCTTACTATCGAAAAAGGAGAGCTCAAAGAGGAAGGAACGCACGAGTCCCTCGTCACCCAAGATGGACTCTATACAGACCTTTGGCGGCTCCAAACCGGAGATCTCGAAGGTCTCTCTGACGACGACGAACTACAAGCCGCACTCGCGCAAGACTAAACTCGCTAGGAGCCATCAACTCACTCGTTGAAACTACTCCGGCGGCCATCACCCACCTGAAACCTGCTTCACAACCGCTCGCTCGGGTTAAGTTAGAGGATGAGGCGCTCACTTCAGAGTGTCTATGACCGAAATCGAACGCCTCAGCGAACGAATCATGTAGATCGACTTGTCGTTTGTGGAGCGAGATCAAACGCCGCGCTGGGCGATTGAAATAGGGATCCGCAGTCACTTGGCCGGCATGTCGCTGCGTGAGGTAAGTAAGTATCTCGGAAGGTTTAGGATCGATCGGAGCGAGGTCGCCGTTCACAACTGGGTTCATCAAGTCGATCTACAGAGAAAACAAGGCGAGTGCCTCGGGGCTTGACCCCGGGGCGGTTCACAGCCAGTTCCCCACAATAGCTCCTAGAAATCAGTCGACCGCTGGGCCAAAGCCTTCGCCGCGTACCATAATGCCATCAGCCAACCTTGACACCCTTCCTACTCCCAGAGTTTTTTACTTTCCTCCCGACTCATCGGAGTAGCAGAGATTGGCGGGTCTTCTGCGACGTAGACCCGTTCATTCTCAGTTTGTATACGGTGTTCTCCAACCTCCTTAGCAAGTTGTGATCGCTGAACCTCCTTGATCCCGAATTCCTCTTTTTCTGCTTTAGACATCTTCCGCGGATCTCCCATCGGTCCCTGCGCCTCACTGGAGGACCCATCTTTTCCAGATGTTGAGACGTCGCACTTGGAGAATTTGAGATCCCAACCAGTATAGGCTTGACCTGCGTGCGCACTGATCTGGACGGGCGGTGTGTCAGATGAGGACGTTAGATAGTTGGCGACGCTGAAAACAACCTGATGGGCACCCCTCTCAATTCCACTGTATCCGCCTTCCCAGATGAATGACGCGGAGTCATCGGGAGTCTTTTTGTCGTACGCTATCTGTCCAAGCGAGTTCGCAAGTTGGGCACCAGACAGTACGAGCGCCGCCTGAGTCTTTTCTGCAAGCGTGATTGCAAGACCGGCTGCGCTGATAACTGCACCATTAAAGTCCTCGACATTGTCTGGATTGTTGGACTGAGGTGCTAGGGCGTTGTTTTGCTCGCCTTTCGCTGCACGAACTGGGACTTTCGTTGTGTTGTTATTCTTGATCCGAACTCCTTGAGACCGGAGCTTGTCGGTGGGATCCCCTGACTCGGTCTCCACTGCACTGACCTGACTACTAAATTGAAACTCGTGTATCCAGTAGTCGTCTATATTTTGGTTTTCGTCTTTGGGTTCGTAATGGGAGTGAGTGAGATCTAGGACTGAACATACGTGATGGGTAGTTCCGGATGGGAACTGCGTATCATATTCACCATGATCTTTCCATGGGCTCGGTCTGGGTCCGCATTTGTTAGAATCTGCGTTCGGGTCAGTTTCGTATGCTACAGCACCAGTGCTTGCACTCGACCCAAGTGCGGCACTACCAACTACTACTCCACCGAGGCCTTTCAGCGCGCCTCGTCGAGTCACTCCTGTGCCATTTTTTGCCAAGTCGCTTTCGCTGTCTCGTGACATTGTATACGACACTTTCATCATGATTTTGCTGATTTCTTTATTTTAATTCCTGACTGAATCTTCATCTTGTTATACTTTTAGGTATCCTTTGAGAGAGTTTGTCAGCAGGTGGTCATTCCCACAGAGAGTGAGGCACATCACTAACCCTGAAAGAAAAGATAAATCCCCCATGACATGCAAAACCGTAGATATGAGTGAGCGAGATCACGTTCTCAGTCGGCGTACGGTTGGCACTGTACTACTAACAACGCTTGCGGGATGTACAGTACTTGACGAGAACCCGAATGAGCGGTCAATCAATCTTGAATCACGCGAGGTCACTTGGAGAAAGAACCAAACGGCGGACACTGACCACACAGCACAGATACTCTACTCACGAAACGAAGCAGAACTCGTTATCACGGGTAACTTTGTCTCCAGCGGAAAACTTACCGATCTCTATGCGCACGTGCCTACGGTAAATAATGAGGCTCGCACTACCATCGATGTCCGACTGGAAGCAGACGTCGAATCTGCTCAACAAAACCGTTCTCTGTACCGGTATCTCCTGGTGCTTCAGTTCGAGTGGGTTCCTGACAGTGACACCTTCATTCTCGTGCGGCACCAACAGGCCAACGGGGAGATAACAATGGTGGACGACTACATAGTGCCGAAAGACCAAACGACCGCGAATTCTAAGTAGTCTTTCAGTTACAGTTGTGGGTGTGTCTCGACGTGATACTTACCGCACTTTCTTTCCGCTGTTCGTATTGAGACAGCGCCCAATCAACCGCGGCACAAGTATCATTGCGGATGATTCCACGAATTCCGCCATTCGTGAAGACCGCGATACTAGCGTGATTTCCTTCCGGAGAGTCCAGTATCCAGATTGCGTATGAATCTGTTAAATCAGTTCGGTACATTGTAGCTTGGTCGTACTCCTGAAAAGTAGCTATCATCTCTTGCATTTCCTCACTCAGCGAGTGATACAGGGAGTTGTCCCAGATTAGTTCCACTTCCTTGCCAGTGTCAAAGGAGTCAGTCAAGTCAGCAAAATGCCGCTGGAAAATGACGGGGACCGTGCCTTTCAGAGATTTCGCGTTTTTCATAAGTTCTGTACTCTTCTCGAGCACCGCCCACGGTTGCTGGTCGTCAACGAGATCGAAATCTGCATCTCGTAAGAAAACGGTGTCAAACGTATTCGTCGGAACTTCGTTGAGTATTTTCGGTGATGCTTTTATGGTTTCTACAAACCGGAGGTACCGCTCGTATTCTCTGATGGCTAACCGACCGGTTTCCGTGGCTTCGTAGGTCGAACCAGTCCTCGTTATGCAGTCGTGCTCAAGCAACTCGTTCACTCCTCGGTCGATTGTTGACCTCGAAAGGTCCATCTGAGAGACCAAATCTGGCTTTGACTGCGAGCTATCGACGAGTTCCTCTAGGATGTCATGGCGCTTTCGGATTGTTGTCTCCATATTTTCTCTTGCGGCCACTTGTCTTAGCTGACGAAATATAACAATTACTGCCTGTCAGCTACAGCCGCGAATTTTTTATTTTTGTTTTCGTTCGATATTGGTCTGTACGAAGCGATCAGAAGAAGATTCCAGTTCGACTGGAATTCTGAATGGAGGCTGGCATATTCCGGCCTTACAAGAATAATATTGTAATGATAGAACATATGACATGATTAACGTCTACGTACCCACGATTCGGATTGCTCGATTTTACTCGCTGGCACGCCACAAGCCCAGAACACGACGGACGGGAGGTCTCCAGGAGAACTACATTGGAGAATAAACACGGTATCGGTGACAAATTTCGCTTCGACCACCCACACTTCACGACATTTTTGAATCCGACGCTAATCAATCGCCAGATTGTTCGTATATCTACGATGTACACTACTATATAGAAGAACTATAGCAGTAGATACACTATTTTAATATTAAATAGTACTCGGGTACTGTGAAATAACTAAGAATGCATATGAGAACGCACTACTGCCTACACCTGCCGCTTTCCAACTGTAGATTACCACAATACTGGAGCAGATCATACATTTTAGAAATGACAGACTACCGCGAATCCATCCCAGAGAGATAGACTCGACACAATCGCGAATCAGGGAAATAGGAATGTGAGACCGTTATTATTTCAGTTCTATTGAATTATTTACTGCATTGATTGTAGCTATGCTCGCTGGCGTTGCTATTGGAGGAAATGCTGAGCCAAGGACTCTCTGAAGAGCTGTTGTTGTTATCGTATTCTTCACGACCCTCGTCGGATCGATGATATTACTTAAAAATATGCAAAATAGTATGGATAATATTTTTCTAATAGAGTGGACTCGTACATCAGTTCCATTCTCTCATCTGCAATCTGTAGGAACAAGGAAGTTCGTTGGAAATCTTTTCTGCCCCCTCGAATAATCTCAATCACTCCAGCAGACCGTACTTAGATCTGTGAGACGTGGAACTGCAGGTCTACTGTCCAACGGAATTTATTGACCAACTCAACTACGGTGAACGGTACAACTGCGGTCAATAACTCATCTACGAAATGAGCCAACGGAGAAGAGCTGGCCGAAACCTTTCGAGCGACGGTCGTGCGGTTCGCCTCCGGCGTCGAGTTCGGATCGTTCACCGTCGCGACCGAGAACGGGAAGCTCCGGGTCGACCCGGGGTGGCTGCGAGACGTCCACGACGCCGACCGGCTGGCGGCGGTACGGCCGGTCGGCTTCCCCCCGAGCCGGACGGGCACGTCTACCTCAGGAATTCGCCGTACGTCCAGCTGGCTGATCACTCGACGGAACTGCCGCTCGAACGGCTCCGAGGCGTCGTCGTCGATGACCCGGACATCGACCTGAAGAACGACTACTTCCTGTCGAAGGCCGTCCCCGAGGGGGCCCGGCTGACGGTCCACGGCGAGCTGTCCGTCGATGCGGGGACGCCGACCATCCGCGGGACCGAGAAGACCCCGCTTTTCCCTCTCCGACGGCGGCGGCGATGCGATCCGCCGTTCCCTTCGGCGTCGGGCGCTCACCTACGGCGTCTATCTCGCGTTGGCGTCGGCGGCCACTGCGGTTTCGGTCGTCGCCTTCTCCTGAGCCGTCGGCGCGCTACTCGTGCCGTTCGTCGTCCTCGCCGTCTCCTTTGCGACCTCGGGGACCAAGCAACTCATCCACTACTCGTAGATAACAATCTCAAGGAAGCGCTTCCACAGGATACACATCAACTAGCATAACTAGACCGATTAGGACCAAAATCAACTGGAACAGTCTTGTGTGCTCGTCGGTCCAGTCACGCACATCCTGCGATCGAAGTCGCAATAGAGCGATCCCTGCAATGGTCAAGATTCCAGCACTAGCTAGCGCGTGCGACATAAATAATATGAAAACGCTTCCCAGCAAGCAAAACACAGCAACACCTATGTCTGAGATTTTTCCCCACCCACCATACTTGCTATTCTGCTCCATGTACCCCTAACACGACGCCCTAACAACATGTAATCTGTCATCGCTCACGGTCGTTGCCATCTGTTGCCGTGACGCCAGACCCACCGAGATGGTCATCAATCTTTGCAAGTGCAGTGTCGAAACGTTCGCGTGGGGACTGGTCTGGAGCGTCTGTATTGGTCACACGTTGACGAAGGTCTTCAGCATGAGCTACGTCGCCGATACGTAGAACTCCCGCTTCGAACACCGACGCAGCAACGCTTGGTGAGAGTGTGTGGATGTCGACGAGGTATACGTCATCCGTTCCGAGCGCATCGCTCAGATCCGCACTGAGACCGAAGAATGCGTCGTTGTACGCGGGGTCCTCACGGTCGGTCGTCTCAAGCTCTACTGCAATGTCGGTATCACTTGTTGGATGTGTCGTTCCGGTGGCGTGGGAACCGAAGAGGGTGCACACTGTACCGAGTGTTCCTGTAGAACCGCTCGAAGTTTCTCGAGCGGGCGGGAATCGTTGATATCAGCTGACTCAACGGTTCTCATTATTGTGACCAACGTGCCTGTGTCATATAATGCCTCAATTATCCCGGTGGTTGGACACGGGTTGTCGGTGCTGCATTCGACATTCTCCCCGCCCTACAGGGCGTCACCAGACCGATCTGCGTTCTGAGTGCCCGCCAGACGCAGTCTGCCGACGGAATAGCAAACGCCTCAGTCCGACCATCGTTAGGCTTGGTCGAGTATCTGCTCCCACAACCCCGGCAGGTCGTCTATCTGTTGCCACCCGGCGGCTTCGTCGACATCCTCCTCGACGATCGTGATCTCTGTGAAGTAGTCGTCAAGGACTTCTGCCCGTTCCATCGCGAGTGGTGGAACGCAGTAATCCTCCTCGATCCAAATCGCCTCTCCACTCGCCGGGTCGAATCGCGCGTTCTCTAACGCCTTCGTCATCGCACGGCCGAACGGCTCCATCGCTTCGATCTCACCGCTCTCGAGTCGCTCCCGCAGGTCCGGGAGTTGATCGCGCTTCGGCCGGGCTCGAACGAATCGCTTTGCCATACGAACACATACGGACTGGCCGTTATTCAATCCTTGAGCTGACGCCTGTCAGTCGATGTCCACGGGCAGATCGTCTTTCCGAAGCACGTAGTGGGGCGGCTTAAACGAGGTGGTTATCGCGTGTACGCCCACCCCAGTTTCCTGCACCTGGCTGAGTAGTTCGGCGAACTCCGGATCGACATCTCGGTAGGGTCGGAAGCGTTCGACGTCAGGTCGCTGCACCACGAACACGACATGCGTCTCGTGGCCGTCTTCACAGAGCGCTTCGAGGCTTCGGAGGTGACGCCGACCACGCTCAGTCTGCCGATCTGGAAACTTGGCGATGCGGTCTTCGACGTGGGTGCAGGATTTGATTTCGACGGAGGCGGTGTTGCCGCTCGGTGTCTCGAGACGGAAATCCGTCCGGCCGTGGTCGGGCAGCGCAGGTTCTCGTTTTCGGCAGGTGTATCCGTCGAACGCAGGAATCGCGTTGCGGCCGAGTGCGCGCTCGAAGAGGTCGTTCGCTAACGCCGGTCGAACGCTCACGTACACGGTGTCAACATGGACGGCGATAGCGTCGTAGTCTGTCGCCCGCTCCGGATCGTCGACTGGTGCACAGAGAATCTCGTGTCCCGGTTCGATCGTCCCTTCGAGCGCGCCAGGGTCCCCGAGGAAGACACGTTCTGGCTCGTCTTCGAACCGAACGCGGACGACGAACCGATTGGGCCGGTCGACGATGGTTCCAGTGCATAGCTCGTCATCGATCGTGAGTAGCGAGTCCATTCGAGTGTGTCCGTACATTGCGGCTGACGGGATACCAATCGTTCGTCTTGACGATGCGCTCGGTCTGGGGTCTCGGGCGATGAAGCTCTACAGATAAGCGAGGCGGTTCACGATCCGGGTCCTAATGCTGCGATATCGGCCCCGACTGTCGCCAGCGCATCGGCTGGGTTTGGGTCACTATCCGCGAGATGCGTGTACCGGTGTTCTGGAACGCTCAAGAGTGCCGTGGCGATCGCCTCGCTGTACGTCTCGACGCCTGGCTCTGTCGGGTCGTCGTCATCCCAGGCGTCCCTGATGACCGTCATCGAGTCAATGCGTACTTCTAGGCTCCGGGGGTCGTAGCGAGCCAGTAGTTCGGAAAGTCCCAGTTGGAGGGCAACGTACTCGGCGGTGTTGTTCCCCGTCCGGGAGCCGACAGGACGGCCGAGCCGGGCGAGTTCGGTTTCGGTGGCGTCCATGATGACCGCGCCTGCACCCGCTGGGCCGGGGTTGCCGCGTGAACCGCCATCGACGTAAAGGATGAACGAGTCGTCCGTCGACTCAGGGGCGGGAGGCCGGCTGAGGTCTGATGCCAGCACGCTGTCGAGCGCGTGTCGCAACTCTCCGGGGGTCGTCGCAGGGTCGAAGAGGCCGCCGTAGCCGGGGACAGCGTCGTCGATGATGTCGGTGGCGGCCGCCATCTCGTACCCAACGCATGCAAGTACTTCATCCACGAGCGTAGCGAGTGGTGAGAGATGTTCGGTGGGGAGCGGTTTACGAGTCACGTCATGAGCCTCTTTTGAACTCGATACTGGTACATCATACTCTCTTTTGATAGTCCCCATGGTTGAGCGAACGACTGCATATCGCCCTTCGGTACCCGAGCCAGTTGACATCCTCCTCCGCGTGAACGCGGAGTACCGATCAGTGGTGCAGCAGCACCTCTCCACCACTGCGAAAATCACAAGAGGTTTGCTACTGGTCGTCATCAGAGCATGCGCATGCCCTCTTACGAATATCGGACTGTCGAAGTCGACAGCAGCGTCATGGTGGCTGGACTCGGTGGCAACGTTGACCCGCCGGTTGGGCGACTGAACGAACTCGGGGCAGATGGCTGGGATGTCGTCGCTCCGATTACTGACAAGCGTGGCGCGACAGTGAGTCTCCTCTTGCAACGCGAGGCATAATTAGACTGGGGCATGTGTCCCAACCGCACACTCCCCAATCTCGACGCTTGACATCCCGATGCCATCAGAGCATTCCTCTCAGTCAGGGGAGCCAACGGCTGCAGTCCGTGATCCCCGTGATGAGCTAGGTAATTATTGTGTAGTGTCATCTACCGATTCGGTATGGAAGATGAGTCGGATGTTACAATGCCTCCGGAGAATCCGTTTACTAAGGGGAACAACTACGATCACGCCCCATACAGCGACCTGGATAAGCCGTTACCGACGGAAGGTCACTTCTACGAACTTCATCCCTTCAAGTCCGACTACGAGCTCGTCACGAGGTACACCGACCTGACCGGGTTCGACCTCCTCGAAACGCCGTCTGAGCACCAGTCCAGTCGCCAACTCTCTCTCCAGGCCGAGCGGATCCGGCGCACGTGGGGGCTGGAAGCAACTGCAGACAACACGATCGGGCGGGACGTCGACGACCAAGAACTGATTACGCGACTCGACCGTTCTATCGGTATCATCCTCGGTCTCGCATGTGGCGATGCGCTCGGGCGTCCTGTTGAGTTCATGTCCTCGAGTGAAATCGAAGCGGAACACGGGACCGTTACCAAGTTCTTCGGGGACGGTAGCCACAACCAGCCGGCAGGGACGGTTACTGACGATACGAACCTTGCACTCTATCTAGTTGCGAACCTCCTTGCGCACGGTGAGTTCAACGCTGCCCGGTACGCTGAACAGTTGGTGGAGTGGTTCGAGTCGGACCCATTCGACGTCGGCGTGACGACGATTAGTTCCATCACGTGGCTTCAGAATGGTGTCCCGGCTAGTGAAGCCGGGCACAAAACGCTCGAATCTCGTGGTGCGAACAACGCTGCAGGGAACGGGAGTGTAATGCGGTGCGCTCCACTCGCAATTGCGTACCCTGACGACCAACAGATGCTCCAAGAGATGAGCCGGAAGTCGTCTGAAATCACGCATGCAGACCCGCGTTGCACGCACGGATGCGCGGTCCTCAACCTAACGCTGGCAGCGATACTCAACGGTTCAGAAGAACCGCTGCAGGTCGCTCTTACGGCTCTCTCTGATGACGCACCCGCAGAACTTGTAGAACGGCTGGAGCGGGTTCCAGATGAGGTCAGTGAGGATGACCTTGAGAACAGTGGATTCGTCCTTGATACGCTTGAGACCGCGCTCTACTACGGCCTCACCGCTGACTCTGCCGAAGACGCAATCGTTTCCGCTGTGAACAACGGCGGTGATGCGGATACGATCGGCGCTGTCGCCGGCACTATCGTCGGAGCACGATTTGGTGCAGGATGGCGTCTCTACCGCGTCGATCATAAGCCTGATTCGACGTTCCCAGCCCGCTGGCTGAACGATCTCAGGATGGATATCGACTCCTATGAGGATTACATCATCCCCGACCTGCTTGAAGCCGGCCAGCTTACTGAACGCGGAATCAAAACTGGTTCCAAGATCGCTCGACAGAGCCGCAAGTTAGCGCGGAATAGCGGTCGAGCGTAGACGGTCGCTGTTCGTTTGTTTTTGCTACGCAACTCCGCGGGAGAGAGATAGAGGCGTAGCTGAGTATCTTTGTGGGTGCGTCCGGCCAGCGATCAGCTACTATCTGGACGAGCACAACGGCGAGCACCCATCTCGAGACCAGCTCGCGAACGTCCTCGTCGATGTGTATGGCGTTAGCCAAGACGCAGCTTTGCGAACGGTTACACTCGCAGTCGGTGACTCGTAGCCGCGTTCTCGGCTTCCTTCTCCAAACATCGGTTCGTGCCGCCGTACTAGTTCCGATCTACCTTTCAGAGGCGGAACTTTATAACTGAAATCTCAGAAACAGGTAGTAAGAACGGATGAAAGCCCACCTCGACTCCCGGCGGCGCGTGCCCGCACCTGCGGCCCGAGCGCTGGGCTTCTCTCCCGTTCACCCGACTCAAGGAGGAACACAGCATGAGTCTTAGCTTACTGCTATTTGCCATCGCCTACATCTGGATGAGCCTGACGTGGTTTTATTACTGGGAAGAAGAAGAACGGCTTCCCTTCAAGAGAATGACCTTGCAGATCGTACTGCTGGTTGCGTTCGGCAGCATGACAAACGCTCCGGCGCTACTATTGGTAGTGGTCATTCTCAGCGCGTTGATCCACCTGCATGTGGATCTCTGGGAGCCCATTCACACGGGCATCGTTGCTGGCGCTTTCGCGGTCGGAATCGTTACTCTCCACGGGATTACCCTAGGATATTCCCCTGTCGAATGGATCAATGGGACTGGCAATACTGAGGTGTTCGCCAGCGCGGGTATCGCGACCGCAGTCGCAGCATGCGTCGCCCATATGACCGGGAATCCAATTGAGAGGTATCTGGATACGAGCCCCTTCGGATCTAGAAAGTACGAAAACGCAACCTTCGGAGGAGAACATCCATACGGGACGTATTCCCCAGAATTTGAGTCCAAGAATCGTGAAACCCAGTGGCAAACGGATTCCACTTCCACGGTAGGAGAGACTGGATCTGACACGCCGGCCAGTCAACCGACTGAATCGAACGACAAGTCGGAGGCGGAGCAATCGAACCACAACCACTCGATCAATCCTGCCGAGAGTGATCCGGAGCCCGATATTGACAAAGAGAAATTGGTGAAAATAGTCCAGCAGAACGCGGAAGAAGCCTTGACGGAAGAAGACGCCGACAGCACCGAAGAGTACCTTGACGAGGGCGATGAGGACGATGAGGACACCGGGATAGAATCATTCGCGTATCCCTGGGAGGAGCCACCGGAGGTTCGGTTCGAAGACATCGGTGGCTACAACGACGTCAAGGAGGAACTCTCCAGTCAGGTCATCAATCCGCTACAGTCGGACAGCGAGAGCTACGATCGGTTCGACGTGGAGCCGTCGCGTGGCCTCCTGTTCCAAGGCCCGCCGGGGACGGGGAAGACGCTATTCGCTCGGGCGATCGCGAACGCTCTTGACCGGCCTTTCGTCGAACTGACGCAGGCTGACCTCACCCACGAGTACATTAACAAGAGCCCACAGCTCATCAAGCGGCTGTTCGAGGAAGCGCAGCACCTCGGCGGCGTCGTCTTCATCGACGAGGCTGAACAGCTACTGAGCGACCGCACGCGGGGTGAGAACGCACACGCGGAGGATCAGAAGGTCACGAATATGTTCCTCTCTGCGCTCACCAAGGAGGAGCAGGATTTCATCCTGCTGCTGACGACGAACCAGCGGGATGGGATGGACGAAGCAATCCTTCGTCCTGGTCGTATTGACTGTGAGTTCGAGATCGGACTCCCCGACATCAAAGCACGGACAGAGATCCTCAAGCTGACCGTACTGGACGTTCCACACAAATTGACGGAAGACCATGTCAAGCGTCTTGCGGAACATACTGACGGCTGGTCGGGTGCTGACCTAGAGGCGCTCGCGAACCAAGCCAAGCTCAAGGCCGCCGAACAGGATGCGAAACACCTCGAATGGCGCCACATCAAGCTCGGATATACGGAGGTAATCACCGATTCTGAAGACGGATAGTATGCTTCTTTCGCGATCTACTCTCATTCTCAGACAGCGTTTCTTCCGGACGGTGCCCACGACGCCGAACGCTGACCCAGATACGTTCCGCGTGAAGCCCGTTCATCAGTTCTAATCCCTTCACAGATTAACAATACAGAACTGCAGTTCTCCAATGCAGTTCATTGGCTGTTATCTTATTGCAGGTGCGGCGTCTCGGTCTAGCGAAACTACAGAACCGGATTTTTCTATGGGTGAACCCTGATCTGCTACTTCCTCGCCCGTTTTGCTATCGGCTCGATTTGCGTATGGACAATCTCTGCATCGACTTTTGTCCAACCACTGACTGAGAGTTCCTTGGCGAAGTTGAGTTGGATGTACTCCGTACCGCTCTCTTCATCTACTGTGTGTTCACGCACGATAGGGATGATTTCGTTCTCGGCGATATCGGTCCTAATGGGAGTCCAGTTGGAGAGGTTTGAACCATCTCCAAAGTAGATTTTCGAGTACGTTGCCGAGGGATCACTCGTTGCCGTCACTTCGGTCGTGGATTTTTGATTGGTACCGCCTGCTTCCGTCCCGACAGCCGACTTCTGGACTATATCGTCGGTCGGCGCCGTGGTTCTCGTCGTTTCTATATCACTCTTCTTCGGGTCGTCCTCCGCCTCTCGCTCCCGTTCCCGTTCGTCCACGTCGTCCCAAAACGTCGAGATCATCTGGCTGATGAATTCTGGGTCTGCAGTCTGGAACTCTTCTCTTTCTTGTTCGGAGAGGTACTCGTTCACACCGTCCCAACCTGTC
Source organism: Halogeometricum borinquense DSM 11551 (assembly GCF_000172995.2). GTDB lineage: Archaea > Halobacteriota > Halobacteria > Halobacteriales > Haloferacaceae > Halogeometricum > Halogeometricum borinquense. The sequence goes on along the minus strand of NC_014731.1, from coordinate 316,590 downwards.
GATCCGTAGCGCTCATCGACGAGGAGACGGAAGCCAGCTTCGTCCGACCCACGAATCACCCGGCCGAACGCCTGGCGAACTTTCCGAACAGCTGGGATCATAAGCGCCGTCTCGAATCCCGATTTGACACCAATACGCTCGTCATAGGCCTCTATCACAGCATCAATACGCTTCGAGTTTGTTGGAAGAAGCGGAATCCCCACGGCCACGCATCCGTGCAACTTCTCGCCGTCATAGTCAACGCCTTCAGTGATCGTGCCGCGCGAACTGGTGAAGATGACCGCGTCACCGTCGGCAAAGAACGACTCCAGCGTCTCGTCGGTTTCGAGCGCCGAACTCGACTGGTCGAGGTGAAACCGTTTGGACGACCCTTGCTTCTTGAGATAGTTATATGCCCACTCCGCTTCCCGGTAGTTCGGCATCGCCACGAGGATATTCCCACGGCCGGCAATCGCTTGTTCAATAAGATCTGCATACTGCTTACGGACCGGCTTCATCTGGCGCGGGTCAGTCGTTCGTTTCCCTCGATTCCGGTTCGTGAACTTCGGGAGGTCGGCGATAAGCGACACCCGGTTCTCCTGAGGGAATCGCAATGGGTACTGCTCAAACGCGGTTGGACGGATGTCGGAGTTATCGTGGCTCGTTCCCGCAGAGGGCTTCGTCACCACGTCCGTCTCCTCGGCATCGTCGTCCTCTTCGTCTTCCGTGGGGAACGGGATATCGTTGATGCCGACCGCCTCAGTATAAACCTCCTCAGGCTGGAGGGTCGCACTCATGAGGACGCCCCCGCCCAGTTCTCCGAACACCGCTTGGAGTTCGTCCCGAGGGATGCAGTTGAATAGCTGGAATTTCGGTGTCCACGCCTTCACCCAGTCGGGGAACTCCGTCGGTATGGTCTCCTTTCGCCGGTCGTCGAGGACGACCTCACGGTGGTACTCAACGGTACCCTCGGCTGCCCAGCGTTTGAAGAACTTCCCAACCTCTACGCCCTGTGGGGTTCGGTCGTGGATCCCCGCCTCTTCGAGTGCCTCGAACACGAACTTCGTCCCTAACATCGCCGGATAGACCTTGAAGAACGAGCGAGTGTCAAAGTCGTCCTCAGCAATCGCGTCCGTAAGGAACTCGTCGGACTCGTCGGGACACTCTGGGTCAGAAAGCGCGTTCTCGATAGGGTCTGCACCCCAGCGTTCGACGGCATCCTGCCACGAGATGTCCTGGTAGCGCTCGCTCACGGCGTCCGAACCGTAGACAGTCAGCTTTTGCTTGGCGAATCGAAGTAGCTGTTCGACCTCAGCGAGATCTTCAGGAGTCACAGAGTAGTTTCCGACCGTATCGAGTGCGCTGTCAGCCAGCGATTCGGCCAATCTTGCGTCGCTGGTATTGAGGTTCGGCGTAGGCGTCTTGGCGAGGTCACCCACCGCGTAATTTCGTGTGATCTCGATGTCGTTAATTGCCCGGTCAAGTGTATAGATATCCAGCGACATCGAGAGCATATCGCGGACCCGCTCCTCAATCTGGTGCCCCTCGTCGACGGCAACGATGGTTTCCGAGTCCAGTAGACCAATTTTATCGTCGGTCAGTAGCCGGGTCTGGGGGTCGAAGAGGTGGTAGTAGTTCCCGAGAACGACCTCCGCCCGACCTGCCAGCATCGCCATCGCCTCGTGTGGACAGATACCTCGAGAGGCCGCTGTCTGGAAAAGCGTCTCTTGGTCGAATACGTGATGGTCCGCGTGATGGAAGTCGAACGGCAAACCGTCCTCCATGAACGCCCCGGCATAGAACGGATCGAACTTGCCCTGAAGCCCAACGGAAAGTTGGCCTGTCCCTCGTCGCTGGAGTACGTCTGTATCGACGACGTCGTTCGTATGAGGAACGAGGTCCGGATATGGTGTCTCAACACCATTGACTGTCAGGCGATCGAAACTCTCGTCGCCTCTTGGATCCATATCCTTGACGATTCGGGTGACTGCCTCTGCTCGAACGGGATCGTATCGAAACCGTTCACGGTGGTCTTCCGCTGTCAAGCTAGCTTCTTCCCAGTTGTAGTCAACCTTTGAGAAATCTGGTGGTGACATGTCCCCCGGCCAGTCCAGTGGAATGTCGCTATCGAACTTGATGAGCTTTCGCGTCATCTCCCTAAGATCATCCATCTTCTCACCGACACCGTGTCTATCGAACGGTGGGAAGTCGACGTACGCATACGGCATCATATCAGTTCGACCCCTGATCACGACCGTTGAGACGGGAGCTTTAGCTTCAGGAAGGGACGCATTGATACCCTTCATTTCCCGGACGAACTGGTGGAGTTGCTGTTTGAGTGGCGTAACCACGAACAGCCGCGAGTAGTCAGGAAAGTCTCCAGAAACGTTGTCAAGGGTCTTCGTCAGTGTCGACTGGTCGCGAATCGCGTGAATCCCGCCAGTGACGGCCGCCAACGTCTTGCCAGTCCCACATGCTCCCTCAAAAACGTAATAGCCGTTCTCCGAGAGGAGTTCAAGGAACGTATCAACTGCATCAATCTGGTCTTGGTAGACAGAGTCGTACCGAAAGTAGGGTGCCCATGTTCTGTCGAGGTCAGAAACAGTGACCGGACCCACACCTCTAGTCAGTGAGTCAGGAGATTCTGTCGAATCATGCTTCGAATCAACGTTGATAATGTCTGGATCAGCCGTCTCTCCGTCAGATATCCATGGGGGAACATGGGGTGAGTCACCAGTATTCTGGTCATCGCTCGGTGGCATTGGCATTTATTCAATATCAATACGTATATTCTATTCGGACATATTATGTTTACAACATAAATACAAGCCGCCTCTATGGGTGCCTGATGGACGACGAAGGTCGGATTCCACGAGAGGAACTCCCTGGCACAGCAGGCGGACCAAATCACACCGGAAGACAGTCTCATCAGCATGAGTGGCAATTTGCAAACCACGATGTCGAAGCCAGCCCAGCACACTGTGAAGTCTGTGGCGGGTCGATTCCACCGACGCGCGCTCGCTGTGTCGACCACCGCGAGTCATCGCCGCGAGCGGCCGACGCTACCGACTACGAGTGGTCGATTTCGAAGACTGCGATCGCCATCATCCCAGCATCAAATCGCTACCATGCGCTCGCCATCGGAAGTTCATCGTTCCGCCTTCGAGACGGAGGCCACAAGTCGCGTAGCAGCTATGAACTGTTCTACGATATCGACGACCCCGCCCAAATACTGACCGCTGGGTGGGGAAGCCTCCCCGACGCAGTCCCGCTGGACTCCAACGACGGGCAGCGACTCTTCGAGACCGCGGTTGATAAGACCGACTGGGAGACGACACTATCCGTCGAAGAATCACCCGATGTGACCAATTCACCCCTTTCGGACAGCGACCCGTACATCTTCACCGAGAACGGTGACGGGCTCGTTGACAAGGACCGACTGGCAGACTTCGACGAGAAACCACACTGTGAGAGCCACGACTACTGGGTGGTTCCTGCAGTCCTTTACGACCGCAAGCGCAACACCACCGACAAAACAGTTCGAAATCGGAGCTGTCCGAACTGTGGCGAGGCGACACAGCATATTTTCGACGGGTATGACGGGGGCCACCCCTCGGTCCACGTTGATGGTGTCGCACTCTGGACCTGCCTCACGTGTGATACGACTCACGGTGATACGCCGCCGGTCGGTGTTGGTCCTGACAAACCGTGGGAAGACGACGATTACACGGGTGGTGACCGCTATACACCTGAAGATGCCGCTGAACAGCAACACAAAGAAGTGATGCGGCGACTCGAAAATGAAGGCAACCTTGAGTGAATCGCCTCGGGGCTAGGTCCTAGGGAACTCACTTTGTTTGCTTGTTGGGTGACTCACTGGGTTAACCATTCCAACTATCTTAGACCGGGCTTTTCTGCCTCCATAGTGGGAGAACTCACTCTCGAATCGCGTTGACAAGCTGTGTTGGGTCCCGGATATTCCGAGCGATGATTCTCGATGTCCCAGTGTCTCCCGCAGACTCAATGCGGACATGGCCGACAGACAACAACCTCTCGATGAGCGTTTTCCGCTTTTCGATGCCCTGGACCTGTCGTTGCGGCATTGTCTTCTGAGTGACGCTGAGTAGTTGGTACGTTTCGACGACTCGGTCGGTGGTGACGTAGTACTTCGTTAGCGAGTTGCGCCAGAGCCGAGTCAGCCCGAGGGTGTAAAACCAAACGCCAACGACGCTGACACAAACCGGATACGCAAGCGGCAGTGACGTTTCTGCAATGCCCCACACACCGATTGATGCGAGAGCGAGACCGCCGACTGATTTACTGCCAGCGACCCACTGTGTTGGCTCTGTCTGAAAGACAATTGCCTCCCCACCGCGCGGAGTCATCGTCTGCGGGGATAGGAGGTATGAATACGTCCCACCGAGGATCGCAAAGAGTCCGAAAAACGCCGGGGGATACCCGGCATACATCAATGGCGGATTGCTGTTTAATCCAATTACACCACCAACAATTGCCAACAGCCCACCAGACACGAGACTCCAGAGGAGCGAAATTGAGCCAGACATGTTAGTCCCTCCACATTGAGTACCCAACACCTATGATTGAAACTACAAACCCAAGCACAGACAACACCCACGCATTCAACCCTGCCTGCAATAGTTCGTCGTTCGGCAAGAATAGACCGCGGTCATCGTAGAGTTTCGAATCAGTGGTCACATCAGGCGTAATCGGCGTAGGGCTGACAATGGGTTGGGCCGTCGGAGGAACAGCCGTCGGTGTGGGAGAGGGGATAGAAGTAGATTGCACACTGGGAGATGGTGTTGTAGCCGGCTCCGTATTCGTGACGGTCCGAGTAGTGTCGGCATCACCAGACTGTGAAGTAATTTCCAGCACCTCCTCATTAGAGAGTCTCCCAACGAGGCGAGCAGGAATAACAGTAATACGTTGTACACGCACAACGGCAGTTCCAGACGACAAGTAGCCAGTTTCATACTCTGCAGAAAGCTTGACGAACGGATCGTCATCTGGAGCCAGCGGCAACCGGACGGTTCCCCAGTCCTCATTCGCACTACTGCCGGGGATATCCTGTTGACCTTGGTTGGTCACAGCGCGTTCTTGGTCTCCATTCCCATTTGCATGCCACGCCACGCGAGCAATGACCAGATATGTATCATACTCGTCGCTGAATACAGATTCATTGAAATTATACCGCAGTGTAGTGAGTCGATCTGCACTTTTTCGTTCTAGATAGCCGCTGAACCCCGCGACTTCCTGCCGTTTGTACGAGGGGTACTGCCCCGCACCGTCTTTCCACAAAAACGGTCGGAGCTCAGGATTAATTGCTTGTTCTTGTAATTTCGATTCATTGACCCCATGATCATCATCCTCAGCAGACGCAACTGGTGTGGCTACAAACACACTAGAGACCATCAGTATGCACAAGACAAGCAACACCCCATAAGATCGGACTTTTCTCACTGTGTACACCCAAACGAAATAAAATGACGGTTGTATTTAACACTTCGTCAGAGTATCATATGTGATAGTGAATCCGTCTGAGGGTAAGTCATACTTGTTGTTAGTCACGCATCACGACGCTTAGGAGTATCCGTACAGCAATGTTCTCTAACCAGTTCTGTCAGCCCTATTTTCCACAGAATGATTACTCAACCAGCTATGTCGAAGGGGGTCGTCGACATTCTTCGATAGCTGTTCAAACTGCAGACAAACACCGAAAGAAGTTCGTGTCTCCCAATTATTGTCAGCTGTAACAACACTCACACAGATCATATCTATGGATTCCAAAACGCCACCTTCCTGGGACGAATATCAACGAGAATTAGAGCAGAAGCAGAATAAAACGCTATTTAACATCCTTCCAGGAGGCCTGCAACGTCTTTTATATGGGAGTCTTGTAGCTGAGATTGAATCTGCCGATCAACGCCGTCAAGAAATAGAGAAGGAATACCACTCTCTCAACAAATCTGCGCGTGAGATAACCTCCACAGTGGAAGAGATGATACGAGGGCCACGCCGGCGAGGCGAGCCGTTACCATCTGAAGCCCAAGAATCCCTCAGAACCCTTGAGGAAATCCGTGCTGATTTATCTGGACTACTCCAGGACAATAAACAGTTCTTACGCACCAGTGAACAGACGACAGCAGAATCACTCCGCTCAGATGTAAAAGAACTTGAGTCCTATCTCAAAGCGAAGCGAGAGCAGGACGCTGAGATATCCGAAATACAGGGTGCTATCGAAGCATTAGAGTCAGAAATTCAAGCGGAGTGTAGCGCTGAAGGATTGCTCAGTGAGGAAACTGAGTCAGAACTCCGAGAACGGGTCAGTAAAGCAGAAGGTTGGATCACTTCTGCAAAGGAAGATATAGAAACCCGACAACTGTCAGAGACAGATTTAGAAAGGTTCGATGAGCTTTTTGAAAGAACTAGTGGTCTACGTCAGCGTGTTACCATCTATAACGAATCGCAAACAGAAGACACATATAAATCGTTGATTGGTAGGTTAGAATCTGAGGTCCCCGAACTCAAACACGAGGTTGAACAATCCCGTGAAGAAGGGGTTCCGCTTCCCCGAGAGCATGATGAAATCGTTTGCGAACTCGATCCTCTCCTCGAATCAATAGCTGACTTCCTCTCTTCGCGAAGTACCGAGTATATCTCAGCCAAGCAGGAAGACGAACTTCGACAGTACGGCTCGATCTTGCAGAGAACTCGTAAATTTGTAAACGCAAAATCAGCATTCGACAATCAGATTGAAGTGTTAGAGGAATGGGCGGATGAGCTTAAATCGACTGTCGAAGATATTTTCAACGAAAGGTCGTATCTGGCAACTCCTGAGCAGAGGTGTTACGAGAAAAGGTTCGATGAGGCACAATCTCGGGTGGTGAAGACCGAGGAAAATATCGATCTTAATCTCTTAGCGAACTCGGATCGGAGTCGGTTTGAATCGATTGCTAGTGAGATTGCTAACATACGAGGGCAGTTGGAAGGGTACAACCAGAAACTCATTGAGCAACAGAGAGACAAGTACGAAGAGACGTTCAGTGGGTTCGGTGATGATGATCTCTCTCTCAATGCAGAACAAGAACTTGCCGTCTATCGAAACGATATCCACAACCAAGTGATTGCGGGCGCAGGAACAGGAAAGACTTTTTCTCTGTCGTGTCGGGTCAAATATCTCGTCGAAGAGGGTGTCTCTGAAGACGATATTCTTGCCATGACATTCACACGGAAAGCGGCGACAGAGATGTCAGACCGACTCGATGAGATGTTCGATATTTCGGGCGTGGAAACGTCGACACTGCATTCGTTTGGTAATAGAGCACTGAATGAAATCGATCCAACTCTGGTTCAGATCGAAGATCAGAGTCGGTTACGAGAGGTAGGGCGTCTGATTCGATCACTCTACCAAGCAGATCAAGAGTTTAGAAAACACTACGATGAGTTTCTCGAGTTGTACAAGGAAGCAAACCTCAAAGATGATGACAAAGAACGACGTGATTTCCTGAACTCTCTTAGGTACAAATCTGATACAACGCTTAGAGGGGAAGAAGTACAATCCCGGTTCAATGAAGAAAAAGACGCCCACACATCAGTTGCGGATCTACTCTTCAAACACGATATCTCATATCACTATCGTAAATATGCGGCTTGGGCAGGAAATCCAAAAGACCAGGCATATATCCCCGATTTCAGCCTCCCGGAACACAATATTGTTATCGAGTATCTTCCATCTGAACCTACCCGTCAACGTAAACGCTGGTACAATCAAAAACGGTCTCGTGACGAGGTGGAGAAAATTTTCGAGGGGACGGATCAAACGCTGCTGATCGTCTCCGGTGACCAAACTGATCCTAGCCGTGTTGAGACGGTTGTCAAGACACAGCTGGAAAAACTGGGCGTCACATTTGAGAGTCCTCTTCGGGGGAAAGCCCTTCGGGATGAAACCTACGAGCACAATATTTGCTGGCGTGACGTCGAGTCCACCTTCGCAGAGTTCGTCAAAAAGGCAAAAACGAATCGGATCAATCCGGAAGATCAACTGGACAATCTTTCTGAATCGGAGGACGAAGAGCTCTACCATTTCAGTCACGCTGCAACAAGATTGCTCCAAGAATATCAGTCGGTATACGATCGATACAATGCATATGATTTTGTAGATATGATCGTGATGGCGACCGATGCCATCAAGAGCGGAGAAATCGACAATATTGCTCAGTTTAGGCACGTAATGGTTGATGAGTTTCAGGACCTCAATCTGGTTCAGATTGAATTCGTTCAAGCACTATTATCTCGACATGACGACGCCAGGTTGTTTGCGGTCGGCGACGATTGGCAGAGTATCTATGGCTTCAAGGGTGCTCGACCAGACTACTTTATCGACTTCGCAGATCACTTCTCACCCGCTGTAGAGACGAGGCTAGAAACCAACTATCGATGTCCACCAAGTGTCGTCAAAGCTGGGAATGACCTCATCAAGAATAATGAGGCGAAAACAGACAAAACGGTCACAGCCCACAAATCGCTCGAAACAACTCCGAGGGTACACTTGGTTCCTGGAAGCGATGATTTCCAATATCGTCGAAATGGGATTAAAAAGATCGTTCAATTAGTGAAGTCATCTGTACGAGAGTCTGACCGAAAGCCAAATGACGTGATGGTGCTGGCCCGGAATCAATCAGGATCTCCATTCATTCGGGAAATATCAAAGCGACTGCGTGATGCTGACATTCCTGTTGGAGGAGAAAACGGCGTCGAGGTAACGAAAGCACACCAAGCAAAAGGGAAAGAAGCAGGTCACGTAATCATCGCTAATGCAGCTGGAGGTATGAGTGACGGATTTCCCCCAACTGAACGGGACCGAAGCCTCACCCAACTCGTGGAAATAGATACAGGGTCCCATATGGACGAAGAACGTCGTCTGTTTTATGTAGCACTCACGCGCGCTGAAGAACGGCTGGATATTCAAAGTCGAGTTGATCAGCAATCACCGTTCTTAGATGAAATCCAGAACCACGTTATTACGGATTCAACAGTTATTGATCCCGACGCAGAACGGACGACAATCACAGTCACTGCGGAAGATACACGTGAGGCAAAGCCGTTCTGGAATTCACGTCAGCTTGGGACACTCGTTACGAAGGACGGTTATAAATTGAAATTCGTAATCGAGGATGAGGCAACGGACATTCCACTTCTTGAAGAGGAACACCAGTATCGAATAGATGACGTTGTTGTAGGGGAGTATGAAGGTGATCCTCAGTTCCAGATTGATGCTGATACATCAGTCACGCCGGTTGATTCCCTTACGTCGAATTAGGCGTGGTACACAGGCAGTCTCCTTTCATTAAAGGGATCTTTTTAATCAAGGATTCTGTCTCATTGATCCAGGCTTGTTTGATCTTCTTTAACCCCCGTGCTATCTGTTTGGGCAGAGTTACCACCACACACGGGTTGTTCGGTCAATAATCACGTCGAGATTTTCAGTATCCGCTCTTGCTCAGTTGGAGAAAGGACCGAAAGGACGTCCTGTGCTGTTGCTGTGAGTTCCCACGTCCAGCCCACCTCACTCATCGCTGTCCGTTCCGAACTGCTCGCGGGCTTCGTCTGTACTCATCGTCCGTCCTTCACGGATGTTTTCCTCTGCTTGGAGGAGAGCGATGAGTTCATCGCGGTCGAATGTCGGAAATTCAGTCGCGTCTCGGAGGGTGTAGCGAACAAATTCGCTTCGGCTGTTGAACCCGCGTTCCTGCCATGTGTTGTCTATTTCGGTGAGAAACGCCTGTGTGACTTTGAAATTCACCGTGACGATTTCATCATCGCCGCTTGATCCCGTGGTTGCTTCAGACATACGCTGGTATTATGTGTCTTACGATACCAATTTCGACGGAGTACTACCTGCTGTATCACCCTCTGTCTGTGTCACATGGTTTTGCCAGGTTCTAATGATTTCAACAGAGCCGCACCGATGTTTCTCACCGATATGAAAATTGTATCTGACCTCATTGATTACAGGTACGGCGGTACTAATGTCATGGTGTGCTTCGCGACGGGAGGAGAAGCGCTCAGCTACAGAGATTGAACCGAGAATTTTTCTTGTAGCCACCCGACAGATAGGTAATGGTGGAGAAGATCAGATCGATAGGTCGATTTGATATATTCCTCTTGCTCATACTGGGGATCATCTTTCTCGGCTTATTTCTTCGAGTGATGCAAGATGTGACGACTGTTCAAGATCTTTTAATTAAGGGAGCGATATTCACGGTAGCAATCGCGATCTTCTTTCTTTACGCCGTCTCGAAGTGGCAAGACAGGTCAGGTCTCTAAAGCCATAACGAACTGGAATATAGATCCTCAACTGTTTGTGCAATGATTATCCGAAAATATGCTGGAATGTAGGTGGAGATTCCTCAACTAGACACTATGGGTGGCGCTATATTTCTACTGATATGGTTAGAAAATATGAGCCGACAGTTACACAACCGTTCATGAATAAAGAAACCGCATGCACAGCAACTGATATGGTGCATCTTGACCAGCCGCTGTTCCCGGTGGCTTGGACGTGCTACGTTGTCCAGTTCTTGGGCGTCTGAGTCAGCGGGCATCGGTTGGGATGAGGGGACAGCGCGGACCCCCTCGAATCCACTTGTCTTTACGTGGTTAAAACAAAGTGATCTTGGACAGTCCTTATTCACCACAGAAACCGCCTGAAATGCCTGCATTCTGGATTTCAGAGTCAATTCAGCCCAGAATATATTGTATGATGCTATATGAAATTCGCTCAGTTTCACATTTCACAGTTTCGGAGGATGGCCAGTTTCCGGTTTTATTCAATAGGATATTCGCCAGAATCATCTATCCTGATCGAACTCTTCGGTCGATTCTCGAAGTGAACTCTGTAAGTGTCGGATTCCCGTCTGAAACTCCTGCTTCGAGAAAGTGTTTCCACTCGCGAAGGGCGTACCGAGTTGAGAGCTGCTTAGTCTGCTGGAATCAGTGCAGAAGAAACCCATTCTACACACTCACCAGCTGTCAGTACGGGCGCGTAGTCTATATCGTCGCTAATTCCCGTTTTCAGGAGGAAGTCGGTAAGCCGCCAGATATTGTGCAGTAGCGCTGCGAACACGAAGTAAAACAATCGAACGCGGTAGTCTTTCGAGGAGGTTTTCGCTAAGAAGTCGTACTTGATCGACTTGTACTCGTTTTCGATTTGCCATCGGCGGCTATATCGCTGACAGTACGCCTCGGCCTCGGCTGGCCCGACCCTGAGGTTCGTTGCGAAGACGGCTGTACCGTCTCCTTTCGTCGAGGGGACATACAAGAACCGCATCGCATGCGATCCCTGATCAGTGTGAACCGTCGTTGATTCGACCGCGACGTCTTGCCCATCCTCGCTCATCCGCTTGATCGCTGCTCGCTCTGCGTTGAACGACCGCTTTGGAACCAGGTAGTTCACGCCGAGGTTTGACAGCGTTTGGTAGACCAACTTTGCGTCGAATTCAGCGTCACAGAGAACCGTCTCAATCGGAACGAGCTCTTGTGCTCGTCGAACGAGCCGTCGGACCACACGATGAATCCGATTCGGCGGGTTCTCATCCCATGCGGAGCTCTCACGGACGGGCTCAACGGCTAATATGATGGGAATGTTCCATCCGACGATCGAGAGCGTCGCAAATTTGAATCCCCGTCCATCACCGTCTTTCGTCCCGCTAACCATCCGCATTCCTTCGACATCGCCATAGTATCGCAGCGTCGTGATATCGATCGCAACGGTAACAGGACGACGGAACGTGACTTCTGACTGGATCACAGATAGAAGCCGCTCTGTCGCCTGTTGAAATCCAGCGATCAGACCCTCAGGATCGAATTTTTTGACTGTCCGAAGGTGCGTATCGCCATGTGGCCCGTACTCCGTACCTCGGCGGATCTGAAACCGTCTCGCGCCCTGCGGTGTTCCACAACCAGCCATCCCAATGAACGTCTGAAGTTCGAGAAAGCGAGTATCCTCGTAAGTCGTGTTCTGGGCTCGACCAGAGTTGAACGACCTAAATGCGTGGTCGCGTGCGAGATGGGTTGTCCGAGAGATCTGGGCGTTAGTAAACGTGGGTTGACTCTCAGATTTGTCGTCAGTCTCGTTGAGTGGTGTCTCGATCTCTTCTAGTGACCGTACTTCAGGAGCGTAGAAATCCCCGTTTTCGATCCTCCAGACGAGATCGTGTGCTCCATTGGTGACGAAGGCACGACCCGCATCGTCGAATCGGTTGTGCCAAGTTCGAGAGAGTACTGATTCGTCTGGGATTTTCTTGAGGCCGAACAAGACTGCAAGTTCTTGCTGGCGCGTTAGCGATCGATAGCTCTCTCCGGTGATTTCCCGGTAGTAAAACAGTTTGACCATGCCGCGAAACGGATATGATGTGGAGTGCCACTCAGGATATTGATTCTCTGGGAACGAAAACGGATGGTCAAGCGCTTCGAATGCGTCGTAAAGACTGGTTCCTCTTTGTAGGCGTTCTTTCAGCTCAAGCGAGATAGCGAACGTATCGGTCATTCGGGGCGTGTAGGAGATCATCTGTTTGTCTGTCTATGAGGGGGATGCTGGTGTTCGTTCTTGCTATGATCTCCCCTCCTCGCCACACTCAAGAGTAAATATCGACTGGCTACACGGCGGGCTCAAGAGCAAACCGAGCGAATATCGGGTTTTCGACCTATTTTGTGGCAAGATTTATTTTGAACCCAGCGATTCTCACCCTTCCTTCCCACTAGGGGAATTGGTTTGATATAGGGTTTACTTGCAGCGTTGCCAAGGGTGTATTAGCTTATCAGTAGGTGTGCGTACCTGCCAATCCGCAGCCCAGCCGAATACTTATATTGAGTCAGCATGATAAAGGAATAATGATTTCGCGTCGAACGTGGGCTCGAGTTGAGTTTTTACGCAGTTTGTTCTTATTTATTAAAAGAATTAATCGAATATGTGCCAATCAAGAAAATGAATCAACTCGACTCGATCTTCAATACTTCCTTCTGGGACTTGTAGAGAAACTTACAGCATCATGGATACATGACCGTGATTACTGGAGACTCCGCACGAACTACTGGCGTCGTTTGTACACCTTCGTTGCGGGTGTTCTCCTAAGTTTGAAATGGTTTGATTCGCTTACAGAGGCAGAACGCGAGAGCTTCTCCTTGGGAATCGCAGTTGGTGGTGTACTTTACCGACTCTGGTACGGTGTCTTCTATCCACTCCCCAGACCAATCGAGTAGCTGTACATAACACTCAGACCGGGAACGTCGCGTGACCGACTCGCGCCCTCTATTCAGCATGACCGCAGCACCCTCACCGAATGCTGTCAGGAGCGACGTGCTGAGTACAGGGGAGCGACGAACTACTCAAGACAACGTGTAGCTAATTCATCAACATCATGGAATCCACAGAGCGCTATGGACTGATTGTCTGCGGAATCGGATTGGTCGGTATCGTTTCTCTGGTCTACCGAGGTACGCCGTTGCTTTCGCTCCAGAATATCAGTGAGTTCGGTTACTATCCCGCAGTACTGGGATACGTGTTTTATTTTCTTGTCTTCGGGGTCGGATGTATGTTATTTCGTTGGCGTCATGAGGCGACTCAGGAATCCGTCTAGGCAGAAAACATACAAATCGGGACAGAGCGGTCCGCTATATACAGAGTAGTAGTTTATTGGCGCTTTAGTAACACAGAGATGAGCATAACCACCGCAAAGACGATTGTGATGCCCATTACTCCGACTCCGAAAACGTAGTACGGATTCGTAAAATCGGGGCTGTTGAGGAACAGAAAGAGACTAAAACTCGAACCCATTAACAGAATCACCGCAGACTGAACACTCGGATTGTACCAGTCCTCAAGCGAATCCCGAACCGTTTTATACACATCAAAACATTAACTTAACACCGTATAACGTTTGTGTTCGGTGAACTCCGATAAGTTCGCACGTGTAGTGAGCCCGCGATTCACGCTACAATGTATCTGAAGAAGAGGATTTCACCAGAACCTCTTACCAGTAAATATGCAACAACGGTGATGGATCTTTCTCCTCGATCACTCAGTATACACAGACCATCTACCTATGCTTGCGTTCTCTCTCTATTATCTGTTCCAACTCTTCAAGGGTTATGACTGCCGAGAACAGATCGGGCTTCAACCGTTCACCAAGCTGTCGATATGCGGCTTCGGACAACCAATAATACTGTAAGGTGTCGTCAAAGCGTGCTGCAATCGCTTCACCTTCGCCATCTAAGAAGTATGTATGTATCAGTCCGGGGATATACAACGACAGCACGGCTTCGACTACATCTGGAGTCGCAACGCATTGTCCCTCAATCGTTCCATCATTGTACTCGCTTTCGACGTACGAGACTCCACCTTCCAAGAGCGTCTTGACGGCTTCTTCATTCCGATTTCGGAGAAAGTCGTCGATTCCTTGGACTCCGACTGTGGCTACTTCCCGAGGACTCACGTCCAGAACTGCTTTCGTAATCGTCCGTGCGAGTTCGTGGTATCGGTTGGACGGAAGCCTATCTTTGTGGAGGATATATTTCGTTTCGTCGTCCGGTCCGTCAACAGATTCGTGGAAACCGTCCGCTTTCTTGACGGTTTCCATCCCGGCTTTGATAGCCTCCTCTAACTCGTCCACATCTATCTCACCTAATACCTCGGCGAGTCGTTCACTACTACTGGGCTTACTCCCGTCGGCCATTATTAGATGCCCGCGTTCTTCACAGATAAGGCTACTACCATTGATCTATAGAGGGTCGTCGCTCAATACAGGTGAGCTACGAATCGGTTGGTATACTATCTTTATGGGTCGATATGATGCACTGCTTCAGGAGAAAGGAGACGCCCAGTTGGTAAAGCAACCCAACTGTTCGGAAGAATTCTGAGATTACCTTCGTGGAGAATCTGTTCTTGTTCGAAATCGCCGTATACCGTTGCATTCTCGTACTCAATCACCGTTCCGTCCGAAAGTTCCTCCGCAACTTCGTCCCACACCGACTTCGTTGAAATGACCATGTCAACCGTATTGTTCTTCCAAGTGTAATCTTTAACGAATCACACGACAATCAATTCGCAGGCGCTACTGAGTAGATGATTCTTCCTTACCGATACTGCAAATAAGCCACGCATCAGAATCATCCTCCGAGGTTGTGCACATTTCCGGGGATGGCTAGTTTGCGGATCATTCGAGCCGGTATTAGAGAAATCATCGGACTCAGCAAGAGAAATGGACTGTGCAAGTGTGCATTACTGTTTAACGCTCGCGATGCAGTTTACTACGCATCTCACATCTGTTAACCTAGTTCATGATACAATTTGACATGATCATCGAGTGCGGTACCACCGCAACGATAGATAACAGTCCCTGTGATGGCGAGTTTCCGTCCCACGGCTGAAATCGGCTGTAAACTGAGAACCCAAGAGACATGTCACGACTTCCGCTACTTGAGTTAGACGAAATCCCGGAGGAGTACCACTACCTGTTCAGCGACGACTATCTGGGCGACCGCCACATCTTCCGTGCATGGGCGCACAACCCCGAAGTTCTCGAAGCGACGCTGGAGTATTTGAACACGCTGTACGATCAACTCGGAGAGAGACGCAAAGAACTGGTGATCCTCACCGTCGCAAGGGCTCGCGGCGCTCGCTACGAGTGGCACCAACACGTCGATATCGCCCGCGACAAGGGCGTTACAGTCGAGGAAATGCAAGCGATCGGTGGCGGTGACCTCTCAGTGTTCGACGACACCGAGTACGTCCTGCTCCAGTACGCTCGGGCCGTCGAATCCGGAACAGTCACCGACCAGATACACGAGGCACTCACTCGGCAGTACTCACCGCCCGAGATTGTTGCGCTCGGCCTCCTCGTGGACTTCTACGTCGGACTGTGCAACTATATCGCCTCCATCGATCTCCCGTTCGAGGGTGGCGAGTTCATCGGCTGGACGCCCGACGAAGAGACGATATCGAACCGCTTCGAGTAATTCGTTAGTGCGAACGAGATCAGAGATCCCCGTTGATGATGTCTGCAACCCGTTGACGGTCGAACAGTTGCTCGTCCGTAGGCGTCTCACCGAGTCCGCGCCACGGACCGAACTCCGCTGGATACAGCTGTTTTGCGAGCATTTCGGTCTGGAAGAGATTAATAATCGGCCCCTGTGATCCCGTTCCGCCGGGATACAACCGGTCGTTTTGGACTGCGGTGAGTCGCTGGCCGATATCGTCGGTACGGAGAAGTTCGAGGGTCCGCTCGTAGGCTTTCGTGTTTCCGTAGACGGTCTGTCCGCCGAGTGCGTTCACCGCCTCATCGAAGATCAGAACGTCCGGGTCAACCGCAAGCAGCCCTTCGAAGCCGACTGTGAGATCGTAATGGCCTCTTTCCTCCCCGTACTGCTCCGCGAACGCGTCAACAACTCCCAAGTCCCCGTAGTGTTTGAGTTCGTGGGTCGCATCGAGAGCGGGAATCGGGTTGGAGACGCCGAAGTGACCGCTGTTCTCCGGATTCGTGAACGCACTCAGTACACCAACGGTCGGGCGCTCGTCCAGCGGTGGGAGACGTGATGTGATATCGTCAAGAGTGGTTTCGTAGAGGTCTACCATCGCCGTGGCACGCTTTTGCTCCTGAAAGACCTGTCCGTATCGCTCGACAAACTCTGGGATAGCGTAGTAGTCGTAGTCCTCACCAGTCGGCCAGTTCGGCCATCCAGAGGGACGTTTCGATCGGCTTTCGTTGCCGAAGAACGGCGCGATGTCGTCAACGAGTGACTCGACGGTCGCGGTATCACTCCCATACCATGCGATGAATCGGTTGGGATCCGTTGCCAGCAGATCCGGGTCGAGTTCGTAGAGCAACTCCTCGTTGAGACTGTACCCCTTCGAGACGGTGTTGGGGATCGCGGTCGTATCACGCATTGAGACGCCCGGAAGAAGTTCGTAGAACCCTTGAAACCAGAAACCAGGTCGGGACATCCCGACGATACGGTCGGCTTGCCCGAGCGCCATCAACACGTCACCGACAAATCCCCAACCGCTAACGACCGTTTCGGGTGGTTGCTCGAAGGGGATCGTTCCGACCGGATCAAGCGACACCGAATAGGACTGCTCAGTTGTCGCAGTATCGGTTGAGGTCCCCCTCGAGGAGTCTGATGATGTCGAATCGGAGGGAGGTGTAGACTGTCCACTACTGGTGCAACCGGCGAGGAATCCACTCCCAATGAGTGCACTGCCGCCCTTGAGAACGTCTCTTCGTGTCGAAGTTTCTCTCAGCATACGCATAGCACTATTTTAGGCCAGCCTAAAATAACGACTTCCCTAACCCTCAGCTGGCCGACAAATATAACTATTGCGTAGGATACATTTACACAACTAAGATGGGAGGTGATTCACGAGCGTTGTTACACGGGAGACTGATAGACTCCGCCGCCAACGAAGCCATCCATGGTTTCTATCGATATTCCGACGTTGGCCTTTACTGAGCCAGAAAGATTTTTAGCTTTTAGGCGAGCCTAAAACATATGGCAACGACACAGTCGATTGCAGAGTTTGTTGAGGCAGCCAACTACGACAATTTTGACGAAAAGGTAGTCGAGGAACTCAAAAAGCGCGTTCTCGACTCCGTGGGAATTGGCATTGGCGCACTCGGGGCGGAACCCGTCGAAGTCGTTTTTGAGACGGTTTCCGGGGTAGACGAAAGCGGTTCCTGCACGCTCTGGGGTCGGGATGCAAGCGCGTCGGCACCGCAGGCCGCCATGCACAACACGGCATTAACCCGATATCTGGATTATATGGATTCGTTTCTCGCACCGGGAGAGACACCCCATCCGAGCGACAATATCGGCAGTATCATCGCCTGTGGTGAGCAGACCGGTGCGTCGGGGAAGGATCTCATAGAAGCCGTCGGCGTCGCTTACGAGTTGCAGGGCGAACTCGCCTGGAATGCGCCGGTTCGGGACAAAGGTTGGGATCACGTCACGCACACTGTGCTCTCGGCCGCCGCAGGCGCCGGTTCGATTCTCGGACTCAACCACGAGCAACTGCGTAACGCCGTCGGCATCGCTGGAACCGCACATAACGCGCTTCGAGTAACTCGAACTGGCGGAATCAACGAGTGGAAAGGAATCGCCAGCGCCAACGCCGCACGCAATGCGGTATACTCCTGTCTGTTAGCCGCCAACGGGATGGAGGGTCCGAAGAACCTCTTCGAGGGACAAAAAGGCTGGAAACAGATCATCAGCGGTGACTTCGACGTCGAACTCGATCCGAACTGCGAGCGCGTGTTCGATACGATGACGAAACGCTACGTCGCCGAAACGTACGCCCAGTCAGCCGTCGAGGGTCTCATCGAACTCGCAGAGAGAGAGAAAATCGAGGCCGAACAGGTCGAAGAGATTCACCTTGACACGTTCCACGGAGCGAAACTGATCATCGGCGGCGGAGAGGGATCACGCTATGAGGTCGAGACGAAAGCACAGGCGGACCACTCGTTACCGTACATGCTTGCGGCAGCGTTGATCGACCGCGAGATGACGAACGACGCCTACGATCCGGAACGAATCCAGCGCGACGACGTTCAATCACTGCTCAGGACGGTCACAGTCGAGGAAGACCCGAAACTAACCGAGCGTTTCGAGTCGGGCGAGATGCCCGCGAACATTACGGTGACGCTCGACGACGGTACAACCCACGAGGTTCAAAAGGACGACTTCCAAGGCCACCCGAACAATCCGATGGATTGGGAACAAGTCGAAGAAAAGTTCGAGACGATGACCAGCGGCCGGTACGACCAACAGCGTCGTGACGAAATCGTCCATACCGTAAAGCACCTCGAAGAACACGAAATCACCGAACTGGTCGAACTCCTGAACTAAGTCGGGAGACTGCAATCGCGGTCTGACAGTTCATATCGTCGCTTTAGCGGTGACTCTTTGGCCGTTCTAATTTTTAGGTCGCCCTAAAATTGAAATAGGTGCGGGTTGTAGCACCGAATACACATGTCAGAGAGAGCGTTCGACTTCCTCCACGTCAACGACCGGCCGCCGAAACCACGAACAAAGGGAATCACCGAGATTCGAGGTCCGTACTACGACCCCATGGGACCGCGAGAGTTGCGCGATATTCTAGAGACGATGGGACGGTACGTCGATATCTACAAATTCAGCGGTGGATCGTTTGCGCTGATGGATCAGTCCACCGTCACCGAGCTAATCGACATCTGCCACGAATACGACGTGGATGTTTCGACAGGAGGCTTCATCGAAAACGTCCTCGTGCGGGATAACGACAAAGTCGAAGCGTACGTCGCCGAAGCCGAGAAGCTTGGATTCGATATCGTCGAAATCTCGAGTGGCTTTCTGGCTATCGACACTGACGATCTGGTCTCGCTGACCGAACTAGTTGCCGACTATAATCTCAAACCGAAACCCGAGATCAACGTCCAGTTCGGCGCGGGCGGTGCATCCGACCCAGACGAGTTAGAACGAGAAGGTCAACAGGACCCGTCGATGGCGATCCGAGAAGGGCAACGTCATCTCGAAGCCGGTGCTGATCTTCTGATGGTCGAAGCAGAGGGAATCACCGAAGAAGTCCACGAGTGGCGTACGGATGTCGTCTACGAACTCGCCAACGAACTGGGAATGGAGAACCTCGTGTTCGAGGCACCTGGTCCGGAGATGTTCGAGTGGTACATCAAAAACTTCGGGCCGAACGTGAACCTCTTCGTCGATAACTCTCAGATCGTCGAACTCGAATGCATGCGCTCGGGATTGTGGGGTAAAGCGACGAGTTGGGGGCGAACGACGACCTTCACACGGTCAGAATAACACCCGAGTACTGTCGTGAGAGCCTCGTGAGAGACCGCTCACGAGCGAGACAGCGATTTACAGCACCAGATATGACAGACATCGTTTTGCTACGGCACGGACAGACCGAGTGGGACCGCCAGAACCGACTCCACGGACACGTACCAGTTCCGCTGACAGAGACGGGATACGATTCGGTGACGGCCATCGGCCGACGATTGGCGTCACAGTACGACTTCGACCGGATGTACGCCGCAGATACAATGGCTGCCCGGGAAACGGCCGCACTCGTTCGTCTGACCGGCCTCGGACCGCGTCCGCAATTCGAAGCCGCGTGGCGTCCCCGCGATGCGGGCGTGTTCCAAGGCCTCGCATACGACGAACTCGGTGATGGCATGACAGACGACCTTGACACTGACGTAGATGTACTACAGCCACTCCCGCGCGGTGGGGAGCCACTTGCAGACGGACGTGCGCGCGTACTTGATCGATGGGAGCGACTCTGCGAGCGTTCGAACGCAGACGAGCAAGTGCTCGTGGTCACACACGACTTCCCGATGGCGACCATCCTCGCCGATATCGACGACGCCGGTTCGGTCGCGGATCTTGGCCGGTATGCACCCGGAAAATGTAGCATGACGACAGTACGACGTACCGTTGCGGAGACGACTATCGGTGAATCAGACACCCAGATCGGTCAGTTCGCCAACGGCTGATCCGCAACGACAACAGGCATCGATTCTCAATACTGTTCGAGAATCTCGATAGTACTGGCCGGGACTGTCTAGTTTATCGACCCGCTCACTGATCGAGCGATGACCGGCAACGCCTACTCACGGTCGGTCGATAGACGACGGTCCCACTAAATTCCGCGAAACCGTTAAACCACTCTTGTCCGATGTGATGATATGACAGAATGGAGTCAGGTGCCGACGCTCTCCGCGCCGAAAAAGACGTTCGCCCTCATCGAAGCGATGGCGGACCGTGACGGTCCGGTTGGTGTCTCGGCTCTGGCCGACGAACTCGACTTCACACGAAGTACGACCTATAAGCATCTCGCGACGCTGCGCGAACTCGGATACGTCAGAAAGGTTGGCGTGGAATACTCACTGTCGTACCGATTCGTCCTGTTCGGAACCCGTATCCGGGGACGCTCTCCGCTGTACCGCACCTCGAACGAACTGATCGACCAACTGGCCGAGACGACCAACGAGACCGCGGGACTCTTCGTTAAGCAAGGCTCCTACGGCGTCAACCTCTACCAATCGACCAGTGACAGCTCTGAGACAGTCGAAATAGACGAACACCTCCACTGTACTGCGCCGGGAAAAGCGATTCTGGCACATCTCTCTGACGAGCAGGTTGAGGACGTTCTCGACGCTGCCGGCCTTCCCGCGCGCACGGACAACACGATCACAGACGCGGATGTGCTCGCAGGCGACTTGTCGAATATCCGCGAGCGCGGCATTGCCATTGAGCGAGGAGAACAACGCACGGACCAAAACGGAGTCGCAGTCGCATTCGAACACGACGGCGAGGTAGCCGCCGTGTACGTTGTCGGCCACGCCGACCGATTGAGTAACAAACGGCTCGAAGAAAACATTCCAGGGATGGTGCTCGGGACAGTTCGTCGGACCAAAGAATTGCTCTGAAGGACGTCCGTGAACGAGTCGTTTTCGTCCACACGAGAGAGGCTGACAGCCGGAAACCGATTCCGGCGAGTCAGCGGCTAGCGACAGGCCAGTTCACTCGCTCGTGAACGGGTTGAAGATGGACGAGAACTCGTACGGTTCCTGTTCGATGCCGCTCTTCGTGGGCGATACCTCCCCGGATCCGTTCCCGTTGTCTCGGTCGATAGACCAGAACGACAGTAGGCCGATGTCGTTGTCCTGCGCGAAGGTGAGAACCTGCTTTGCATCGGATTGCGTGAACTTCCCGCCGACGTTATTCACACCAATCATCGGTGTGATTCCGACCATACTCCAGCGTTCGTCAGCCGATTTATCCGGGAAGAGGTCGGCAAGATCGTCGTGAAGGTTGCTGGCCGACTTGGTCACGATGTCACCGCTCGGTTCGACCCAGCCGTAGTTCATCGTCATGATGTTCACCGTATCGATGGTGACTCCCTTGTCGATGGCGTCCTGAAGCACGTCTTTGCCCTGTGCGGTCAGCCCCTTCGTTGATGTCGGCAGGGTGAATGAGACGCTGACCTCGGGGCGTCGCTCCTGAAGCGTTGCGAGCGCCTTGTTTCGACGCTTGACTGTACTCATAGCGAACGCCTCCTCGTCGATGTCCAGATGGGTCGCATCGTATGCATCGACGACCGTCTCGAAGCGGTCGGCAAGAACTTCCGGGTCGTCGGTTCCGTCGGCGAGATACGGACCTGCCGCCCCACCGAAGGCGATGATGGCCTCGCCGCCAGCATCGTGAATGTCGTTGATATAGCCGTCAACAGACGAGTCACCGACGAGTTGGTTCGAATCGCCGTCCCACGCCGGTTTCCCATCCGGTCCTGCGAGGACGAAGGCGAGATGGAAGTAGTTCGTTCCCGCCTTTTCGGCGTGGTCTATCGGTGCCGTCGTCGAGTTCGTCGAGACGTGGTCGTACGGTGCGAAGACGTTTGACGGGAGGCTTCCTGTTGGAGTTTCGCCTCCGTCGTCCGCTGATTCGACGGTGACGGTCTTATCCGTCGTATCGGTCCCACCGTCTGCTCCGGCGACGGTGAGTTTGACCATATACGAACCAGTCGATGCGAACGAGTGTGAGACGGTTTTGCCAGTTGCGCTTGCGCCGTCACTGAAGGACCAATCGTAGCTCTCGATTGTTCCAGTGGATTCACTGGCGTCGAACGAGACTGACGTCCCCGGCGTGACGGTGGAGTCACTGACAGTAAATGCCGCCGTCAAGTCCTCGCCACCGCCGCCCCCGTCGTCACCGACTTTCGTCCAGTAGGCAGACCCCGTGGACGGTTCGGCGTTTCGTGAGGCGATATCGGCTTCCCAGATGTAGCCCTCGTGGGTAACTCGGTCGCCTTTCTGATACAGCGTGGTTTCGTCCCATTTTGGCGGCGATTCGGCCGATACCGTAGTTGATGCTGCGCTCACGCCAGCAACCGACGTGATGAGTGCTGATACGTTCCGAAGGTAGCTTCGACGGTCTTGTGTCATTGTTGGGTTGTGAATGGATTGAAGATGGACGAGAATTCGAACGGTTCCTGCTCGATGAGGGTACTCTCGTAGAGTTTGTCTCCCTCACCGTTATCGCGGACGAGTTCCCAGAACGATAGCCATCGGAGGTCGTTTTGCTGTGCGAACTCACGCACCTGCTGGGCAGCTTCTTGATAGAACGTCCCGCCGATGTCGTTGACACCGATCATCGGTGTGAGTCCGATCATACTCCAGCGTTCGGAAGCTGACTTGTCGGGATAGAGCTCACCGAGTTGCGTGTGGACGTTCTCGGCCGCGCTGATTGCGTTTTCGCCGTTCGGCTTGATGTCAGCGCCGTAGTCCATGGCCATAAGGTTGACAGCTTCGAGTTCGACGCCTTTCGAGACGGCGTCCTCGAGGACGTACAGCACGTCGTTCGAGGAGTGATCGGGGAACCCCGACGGCATGACTGGGAGTGTGTACGACACGCGTAGGTCGGGATACTCTTCCTGCAACATGACCAGCGCTTCGTTCCGGCGACGTATTCCCTCCTCGTCGCGGCTGATAAGCGACTCCTCGTCGAAGTCGATGAACGTGAGATCGTACGTATCGACCACCGTAGCGTAGGCGTCTTTCAACTCGCTTGCGCTCGTGATGGCTTCCGCGAGGTACGTCCCGTTGAGACCGCCGAAGGAGACGATTACCTCACCACCGTGTTGGTTTCTGAGTTCGGTGAGTTGCGTACCGACATCGAGCCAGTTGCTCGGTTCACCGACCTTCTGGCTTCCGGCCCACGCAGGTTCGTTATCCCCATCGGCGAGGACGAACGCGAGCGTGAAGTACTTCGTTCCGGCCGCCTCGACGTTGGCCGCGAGCGAGCGCTGATCTTCCAGCATCAGATCGGTGTACGGAGCAAAGACGCTGTCCGGAATGGAGTTTGCCGATGGGACACCGTCGGCATCGACTGTAAGTTTCTGCGTCGCGTCGGCGGTGTTCCCGTCGGCGTCGGTGACGGTCAACGAGATAGTGTACTCGCCGGTCGTGTCGTACGTGTGGGAAGTGGTGAGTTCGGTCTTTGTCGTCCCATCACCGAAATCCCACTCGTAGCTGCTCAGATCACCGGTTGACGCGCTGGCGTCACACGTGATTTCAGTTCCGGGTTGGACGAACGTGGCGCTCAGATCGAACGCGGCCGTCGGTGAATCACCGATACCGTCCGCCGGTCCGATTCCCTTCCACATGTTGGCGTCGGCGGTCGGCTCGTCGCCTTTCGTCCACCACTTTGCTTCCCAAATGTGGGCGTCGTGGACGACGCGGTCGCCGTCGGTGTAGACCGTATCGGGGTCCCACTGCGGCGGGTCGCTGGCCGCCACAGACTGGACGCCGACCGCTGAAAGACCGGAAACTCCGGCGAGTCCCGCCAGAGACTGGAGTAGTGAGCGCCGATTCCGCTTCATTGGTTTATCTGCCCGTGGATAGCGTCGAGAAGCGTCCCGTTGTAGTCCTGTGATAGTTCCCAGAACATGACGCCGCCGAGACCTTCCGATTGGGCGAGTTTGACCTTCTCTTCGATGGATGCGGGGTCGTCGTAACTGATGAATATTCCCTTCTCTTCGTTCCAGAGCCACGGTACCTGACCCTGCTCGTTGACGTTCTTCTCCCAGCCGTCTGCACCCTCGTAGTTCTCTTCGAGGTCGCCGTAGTCGAACGCGCCGGTATTGGCTTGGTCGGGGCCGAGCAGGTGATTCCACGTTCCCGGCGGGATAACTTCGTTTTGATGCTTCGGGTCGCCCTGTTGCCACTCGGCTAGCGAGAAGGTGTCCCAAATCCCGTTTTCGACCTTACAGCCACGGCCGTAGAACGGGAGTCCGAGGACGAGACTCGCGGGGTCTTCGACCGGTTCTCCGTAATCTTCCCACTGCATCCAATCGACCCAGTATCCCTGCTCTTTCCAGATTTCGAGCGTCGTTTCGACGGTGTACTGCTGGGCGTCACCATCCGGCGGGTAGTCCTTCGGAGTACCGTAGATGGGCGCGTTCAGGCCGGCTGTCTGGTGCCAGACGCCGGTGAAATCGTACGCCATCATGTAGATTTCATCGACGACGCGTTCGACCTCGCGGTGCTTGACGAGCGCGGCGTTCCAATCAGAGCCGCCGTTTGCGACCGAGAGGTAGTACGTCCGCCCGTCTTCTTCCTCGACAGCGTCGAGTTTATCCCGAACAGCTTTGAGGAGTTTGACGTGGTGCGCCGGGCCTTTCTGACTTCCGCACTCGCAGATCCCCCTGTTCGGACCGGGGTGCTCCCAGTCGATGTCAATGCCGTCGAAGTCGTACTTCTGCATGAGCGCGACTGCGGTCTCCGCGAATCTCGTCCGGTTCTCCTCGGTCGCAGCGGCGTCTTCGAAGCCGGGTGAAAGTGCCCAGCCACCGATGGAGAGTTTGAGCGTCGTATCCGACGCTGGACCCTGCTTGAGGTCGGCAAACGACTGGAGCAGGCCCTCGTGATCGACATTGCTGTCCGGAATAACCACACTGCCGTCCGACTTGACGTTGAGGAACGCGTACAGTACGTCTGTTACCTTATCGAAGGGTATGTCCTCAGGATAGTACTGATAGTCCTCGTTGCCCTTCCAACTCGGATAGTAACCGACGACGCTAAACTCGTCCGACGGCGCATTCTGCGAGACGGTGAGTTGTCTCGATGTCGTGTCACTTCCGTCCTCGTTTTCGACGGTGAGCGTGACCGTATACTCCTGTTCCGACTCGTAGGTATGCGACGTGGTTTTTCCGGAGCCGGTCGTTCCGTCGCCGAAGTCCCACTGGTAACTCGTTGGGCTTCCACTGGACCCGCTTGCGTCGAACGCGACCTCGACACCCGGCTCGACGTAGGAGTCGCTCACAGTGAACGACGCCTTGAGGCCGCCTCCACCGCCGGCCTCTCCGATTTGCTTCCACATGTTGGCGTCGGTGGTTGGTTCGTCGCCTTTCGTCCACCACTTGGCCTCCCAAATATAACCGTCGTGAGTGACCCGGTCTCCACCCGTGTACGCAACGTCGGGTTCCCACGCTGGCGGTGTTTCTGCTGCCGATGCGGTTGCGCTCGCCCCCGAAAGGAGTGCGAGCAGGGCTGACGTATTCCGTAGGTAGCTTCGTCTGCTCTGTCTCATGGGTGTTGCCGCCCTCGTCAGTGAGTCGTGCTTCGGTCGAAATCGCTCTCTTTTGAGAGCGCTGCTCGGAAACCCTGTGGCCTCCCCCGATTTGCACATCCTCACCGACTTGCTGGCGACGGAGTCTGTACTTACCAGTTATTATTAAATATTGTGGCAGATAAGTTTTAGTTTATTTTAAAAGAATTTAACAGCCGCTATTCGGCGCTCCATCCCACGGGAGCGCCACAGTTTGTGCGGGGGTTTGCGAGTCTCTCTCCGCGTATTCGCTGTTTTTCTGCGTGCCTCAGAGATGTTCGAGGAGCGTGTCGAGTAGCACTTCGTTTTTATCGCCCGAGAACGCCCAAAACATCATCCCGCCGATGTCGTTATCGACAGCGTAGTCCGTTTTGAGGCCGATAGACTTCGGATTGTCGTAGCTGACGAGTACGTCGGAGCTGTCCGAGTATATCCACGGCACTTTGGCCGTATCGTCCCAGTAGTACTCGTACTCGGAGCTTGGTTCGAGGTTCTGGTTGATATCCCAGAACTCCATGATACCGTTGTCCTGGCCCCACGTCCCGTCGGGCGACCCCTCGAAGGACTGGTACAGGCCACCGTTATCACTACTGGCGACGTTCCCGAAGCTCCGACCGTAGAACGGAAGCCCCATCGAGAGCTGTGAGCTGTCGAATGCGGTGTTCGCCCAGTAGGTCATCGCGGCATCGACATTGAAGTCTTCCGCCCGCGGGGACGGATCGTTCTCCTTGAAGTACAGCGGACTCTGGTGGTTCGTGTAGTCGTCGAACGCTCCGTGGAAGTCGTACGTCATGACGTTCACGAAGTCGAGCAGACCAGTGTTACGCTGGTGATCAAGGCCTTCGTTTTTCTTCGGGTCGGCAGACAGCGCAGTCGTCAGCAGGTACTCCTGCCCGTCCTCTTCTTCAGCAGCATCGAGTTCGGCCCGAACCGCAGCCAGCAGGTCGGAGTAGCGCTTTTTGTCGCCGTCGCGGACGATGTTCCCGGATTTTCCGCCACCGCCGGGATACTCCCAGTCGATGTCGAGGCCGTCGAAGTTGTGTTCTCGCATGATCTCGACGGCAGTCTTCGCAAAGCGCTGTCGGCTTGCTTCGGTTTCGGCCGCGTTCGAGAAGTATTTCGAGTCGTTCCAACCGCCGATGGAGAACAGGAACTTGGTCGTCGGGTCGTCAACGAGTTCGTTGAATCCTTTGTGGTCGTGCCACGATTCGGGCTTGAGGACCCGCATCGCCGCGTTCTCGTTGATGTACGCAACTGACCCGTCTTGCTTTACGGTCAGGAACGCGTAGTTGACGTGTGTAACCTTGTCCAGCGGGATGTCACCGGGGGTGTACTCGCGATCCCACTGTGCCCACTGCATGTAGTAGCCGACGACGCGCTTGTCCGTCGGCATGCCGCCGTCACTCGCAGTGACGACTTTCGTCGTCGAACCGGTCGCACCGGAGTCGTCCGTGACAGTCAGCGTGACCGTGTACTCGCCCGCTGATTCGTATGTATGGGAGACAACTTCGCCGGAGCCAGTCGTTCCGTCACCGAAATCCCAATCGAACTGGGTAGCGGTATCTCCGGACCCACTCGCATCGAATTCGACTGTTTCACCGGGGTTGATCACGAGGTCACTCACGGTGAACGACGCTTTCGGACCGTCTCCACCGTCGTCAACCGGCTTGATCTGCTTCCAGACGCTCGCGTCGGTGGTCGGTTCGGTCCCTCTCGTCCACCACTTGGCCTCCCAAATATAGCCGTCGTGGGTGACGCGGTCGCCGCCGGTGTAGGTTGCTTCGGGGTCCCATTTAGGGAGAGTCTCTGCTGCTGCGGCCGTGCCCGCACCACCGAGGAGTGCAAACAGGGCCGACGTGTTCCGTAGGTAGTCTCGTCTACTCTGTTTCATGCTTGATCGGACCGTTTTCGACGACTGCACTCGTGTGTGCAGTATTGCCGAACGTATCCTGTAGTGCCATTGTCATACATGGCATAATAATCCTATGGCCAAATATATTATATATCATATATCTATAGTGTCCTGAATTCACCTCGTGGAATCAGCTACGGCTTGGTTGATATGAACATCTGACTCGTCCCAGCCCATAGCGGATTTCGTAATAGTAACAGATTGGTATCGCTGTTTGTCACGACAGCAAAACCTAAAACGCGAGATAAAAGCGATATACTTCCAGATATCCCCGATTTTGAGTGTCAGAAACAGTCTTGGCAAAACAGTGTGGATCCAACTGATAACTACTGAACTGGCAGCAATTCGTTCGTATTACGAAATCAAAGAGAAGTTCCGGTTGTCTTACTCTCAGAGAACGATCAGGCTCGTCAAGAGGTACCATATTACAATCATACCTGTGTAATGGCCCAGACGCCTGTCCGATCTCCGGTTCATGAAGTACAGTCAGCACTAGCCGCGATGAACCATCAACCGCCGAACGGCCAGTCTACAACACACCCCGAGAGCAACTTTAGATCCCCTTTCCCGGCGCTGTACACGGTGAGATAGAGAGACGTGCGTCCAAACAAAACCTAAAAGCGAGTGGGACGAACTAACGAGAGCGTTGCAGGGGCGAATCCAACTCGAGTGTAATTTTGAATCTATACTGGAATTTTATACTGTGACAGCAATATTATTGTAATGCTTGACAGTGAGTTCTGCTACATGGAGGTAGTGGATTACGAGTCACCACCGAGCGCACACCTGACCGTTCACCCATAAATTGTGGAAACAGTCGACTCTCATTTTCGACGTATACGCCACGATTGCGATAATCCACAGTAATCAAGCCCCAGTGATCAAGTTGGTCATCGTCCAACCCACATTCCATTTTATATTAGCATATTACACAGACATATCTTGATATATGAAATACAGTAACCTAATTACACCCCCATCCCTGAATTTGTAGATATATCAGTACTTTTGTGGTTGAGATGGCCCATTATGAATACAGTTCTCCGAATTCCACAGCCAGTCTAATATTTTCGAGAAAATATGCTACACAGAGAATGTGTAGGAAGGACAGTCAAAGAGGGATCAACGGTTGTGTGGAGACGAAAAATTGATTCGAGCATTCTGCGACGTTCAACGTGTGATTGAGAAGCAAGAGCGGAATATACGGCGAGACAGTGCTCTCTTTCTACTCGGGGTTGCCAGCCTGATCCTCATCGAAGTCACAGCAACAGCAGAACCGGTAACAACTAAAAACAGTGTCATTCACGGGCTTCTATTCGGTTGCTCAGTCGGGATACTGCTCTCTGGTGTTTTTCGGGCGACGAACAAACAAGCCCTCACCTCGACGCCTTCGCTGGGAATTGGTTTCGCTGTGGGAGCCATGATCGATTTCCCGTTTCACTGGTGAGTTTCCGGAGAAGTCTCACTGAGAGTACGACAGCGTGACTATCGAATCGTCGTGCTACGTTAGTAGATTCTTGCGCAGTGCGCTGGAATGCTCTAGGAGAAAGCATTTATACGATTACTATCCAGACATATCTGAAACGAATACATCTCGCTATCGCCCTCCACCATGTCAAAAAACAGGTCCCTCCTCGACCGAGTAGATGCTATTACCCTAGCTGTCGTTGGTATCGCCCTTGTTGGAACAGCACTCCGGTTAGTCGGTCTCGGTACTCGGGTGTTTCAGTACGACGAGGGATGGGTCGGGTACTGGATACTCCAGTTTATGGAGACTGGCGTCTGGCAGTATCGGCCCATCGTCCACGGACCGTTCTTTATACGTGTGAACTCTGCAATCTTTGGCGCGATTGGAGTCTCTGACTTCTCCGCCCGCCTCGTCGTAGCGTTGCTCGGCGGAATACTCCCAATCGCCGCCCTGCTCTTTCGACGCCATCTGCGCGATTCAACAGTGCTGGCGTTCGCACTTCTGCTTACAGCGAACCCAATCTTGCTCTACTATTCGCGGTTCATGCGGTACGATCTGCCGCTCGCCGCATTCAGCCTCTTCACACTCGGGTTTATCGTCCGTGCGTACGATACCGGCCAGCGTCGATACGCCTACGCGGCCGCGGTGACCGGCGCGCTCGCTTTCACAACCAAAGAGAGCGTGTTACTCTATCTCGCTAGCTGGCTCGGCGCAGCTGTGCTTCTCCTTGATTATCGGTTCCTCCGAGCCCGCGACATCGGCAGTGACTGGCGAGGTGTGATTCAGTCTCAATGGCAAACGCTACAGAACAGCATCAGACACTGGGGAGTCCATCTGATCGGTGCTGGCGCTCTCTGGCTCGCTGT
Organism: Halogeometricum borinquense DSM 11551; assembly: GCF_000172995.2. Classification (GTDB taxonomy): domain Archaea; phylum Halobacteriota; class Halobacteria; order Halobacteriales; family Haloferacaceae; genus Halogeometricum; species Halogeometricum borinquense. The sequence continues at coordinate 286,190 of NC_014731.1, read as the reverse complement.
GTTCGTCTTCTTCTATGCACCCAGAGCGCCCGGTGCAGGTAGCGTCGGGTTCTACGATGCCCTTCGAAATCCGCTCCTTTGGCCCGACGTAATCAGCGAGGCGACTGTCGGATCGTTCAACAGTGCAATCGAACTCTGGGGCGGCGGGATGCAGGATCACGCCTACCTCCCGTATCTGACGGATACGCTTCGAACTCTTGCCGAGGGTGCGCCCGGTATCGTTTCGTTCAGCGTTGTCGGATTCCTCTACGACCGGTACGTCACTGACCGCCCCTCAGATCTCGTCGCATTCAACTTCTATGTCGGTATCTCGGCAATCGTCGGCTACCCACTTGCCAACAACTTCCCGGTCCCGTGGTCAACAATCCACGCCGTCGTGCCACTGGCGCTGCCAGCGGCCATCGGTGTCGGGGTAACCTACCGGTGGGGCCGAGCGGCCGCCGCCGACCTCGGGTCGAAGCAGCGAGTAATCGCCGGACTACTCGGTATCGCTATCGGCGGGATTCTGCAAACAGCCACAGCATCTGGTTCCCTCACGAGCGTAGTGAAAGGCGCCCTCGTACTCGGGGGAGGACTACTCCTTGCAGCGGCGTTCCTCCCTCGCATTCGGGCACTTCCGAATCGGCTCAGTTCCAGCAACAAGGCTGTGTTCCCGGTTGTCGCGGCCGCTCTACTCCTCCTGTCTGTCGGACTCCACGCCGCGGCCATCGACTACCAGACCAACTACGTATCCCCGACCAACGGGGATGTCTCACCCGGCGGCGGTAGCCATCTCGTCTACCAGAGCCAGCCACCACAATCGCTGGCGTCGCTGTTGGCGACGATAGGACGAGTCTCAAACGGAGATGGTACCGACGTGGTGTTTGTCGGATCGAGGCTCAGTATGAACGAATCCGAGGCACAATCTCCGCCGGGACCGGCAGGGTGGTTCGCCCGAAATCCGCTTCCGTGGTACACTGAACAGTATGGTGTAGAAACAGAGAACTTGGTTAATCCCGAGGACCGTTCACCGAACGCGCCCGTCGTAATAACCACGAAGCGCCACAGTGACACACTGGCCGCCCAACTCGAAGGGTACGTCGGAGTGAAACTACCGCTGGATCAGAACAGCAACCGCGTCGTGTACGCCTTCATCGAGCGTTCGAAGGCACCTCCCCGCGCTGAGCTGTTCTCAGGGCAGGCGAGCCCGGTGAAAACTGATGGAGACAGCGAATGAAACTGCTCCCACAGATTGATCTCGGGACATTACTGTCGCCCAAGTATTTCTGGCGGTTCCTCTCGGTAGGAGCGCTCGGGGCTGTTATCGACAACGTGACGCTCGCCGCCCTGGTCGAGTTCGGCCTGCTTGGACCAGTGATGGGCGCAGTCATAGCCAAGGAAGCATCGATCACGACGATGTTCCTGCTGAACGAACGGTGGACCTTCTCGGGGGCAACCGCCGGAAGGTGGTGGAGTATCCTCCGGCGGTTTATCTGCTCGAATCTGGTCCGTGCAGTCGGCGCTAGCGTTGGTATCGCAGTGCTTGCGGTTCTTACCCAGGAATTCGGCCTCTGGTATCTCTTTGCGAACGTGGCCGGAATCGGCGTTGGCTTCGTGTTCAACTATATTTTCGAGAGCCTGCTCACGTGGAAGGTTGCTCTCGGAAACTAAAAACGCTCACAAGGGCAACTGTCGAAGGACAATCATGATTTAAGAGGTTGTTTCCCCTCTGTAGTCACATGTGGTGCGCAACCATCCGATTGAAGCACTCAGATGGATGGTTTCAATCACTGGGAGACACGTGTCATGCCCACGATGAAGTAGTGCCAGTCATGATACACTCCGCGAAACTCCTCCGTGACGGAACGGCCGTCATGCTGTACGAGTTCAAAGGTGACGCCGACGCGATTCGAGCGATCCTGTCTGCCAACAAGACCGCGACCGATCATGAGGTGACGAAGATCAACGGATCCGTCTCCGCGTACATCCACTTTGAGCCGTCGAGCGACACAAGGCGGCTACTCCAACTCCCGGAGGAGTACGGCTACGTCGTCGACAGTCCAATACTGCTGCACGAGGACGGAGGGGTAGAAGTTACGATCATCGGTCCTCAGGAGAACATCAGCGCTGGGTTCGAGCAAATCCCCGATTCCGTCCACACGACCGTCGGGCGGGTAGGAACCCACAACCCGGGCAGAAAGGACAGCCTCAGCAAACTGAGCGACCGCCAGCGAGAGGTGCTTCGGAGAGCCTACGAACTCGGGTACTACCGACGACCTCGGGAGGCCACCCTCGACGACGTTGCGGCGGAATTCGAGTGTAGTCAGGCGAACGTCCAGGAAATTCTCCAGCGGATCGAGAACAACCTGATTTCGGACCTATTCACGGCTTCCGGGGATACAGAAACTCACCCTACCCAGTCAATCTGGAAATGACCCGTTCGGGACGCGTCAGCACTGACTCCCCCCCGCATCCGGCGTAGCCAGCGTACAACATCTTCTCGTCGGCAACCGTGTACGCGAACGAGGATTCCCTTCCGCTAACGGAACGGTTTGACCCGCCGGTTCGAAGCAAAGCGAAGACGCACTCCGAAGAATGGGTGGGACCGGACGGGCGTGTTGAACCCTACCCATCCCCTGCCTACCTCCGCCGGCCCGGCCACGACTTATATACTACCCCATCATACCAAGCAGAAGGTGCTATTGACCCACGCACGTACGGCGGTAGCATGTCGCAGAAATCCGAGAACGCGGTCGGTATTTTCGACATCAAGAACTTCGACAGCGGGATCGACATCACCGAGGTAGCTGAGGACACTTATCAGTGTACGTCGTTCGCAAACGTGACGGCATTCGATACGGCAAAGGGACTGGTACTGGTCGATACCGGGCTTTCCAAACTCTCACAACAACTGGCGACGGCACTCAGAGAACACACTGATTCGCCGGTCCACACGGCGATCTACACCCACGGCCACACCGACCACGCCTTTGGTCTTGATGAGTTCCTTATCGAGGGACAAGAGCCTCCGAACGTGATCGCGCACGAAGCGATGGCCGGACGGTTCGACCGCTACGCGCGGACAGAGGAGTACAACAAGATCATCAATGGACGTCAGCTCTCCGCCGACCCGGCGGCCGCGGAGTATCACAGCCTCTGGGAGGACGACATGTTCTGCTGGCCGAACTACCCACCAACAACGTGGTACAGCGACGACATCACGATCACGGTCGGCGACACCACCTTCGAGATCCACCACGCCCGCGGTGAGACCGACGACCACACGTGGCTCTACTGTCCCGACCGAGATGTACTGTGTTCCGGTGATCTCGTCACCGCAGCAGCGCCGAATGCGGGGAACCCCCAAAAAGTTCAGCGCTATCCGTGGGATTGGGCGGACGCACTCCGTGAGATGGCCGCCCTCAACGCCGGGACCCTTCTTCCGGGGCACGGCGAACCCATCGTCAACGACCCCGAGAAGACCGAACACCGGTTGCTCCGCTATGCGGAGTACCTCGACACCATCGTGGATCAGACCATCGAAAGACTCAACGACGGTGCCCCGCCGCATGTCGACATCGTCCGCGAGATCGATCTCCCCGACCCCGAGGAATCCTGGCTCCAGTCGGAGTACGACTGTGGCGAATTTATCGCGCGGAACGTCATCCGCTACTACGGCGGCTGGTGGACCGGTCGCCCAAGCGAACTCAAACCCGCCGGCCGCGGCGCCGTCGCCGAGGAGATCGCCGACCTCGCGGGCGACGCCGAAACGCTCGCTGAACGGGCGGAAGCTCTCATCGACGAAGGCGACGAACGCCTCGCCTGTCACCTCGCCGACTACGCGCTGGAGGCCGACCCCGAGAACGAGGCCGTCCAGACAGCCGTGGCGAATGTCTACGAAGCACGCGCAGAGGCGACAGAGGACATGATGTCAGCCAACATCTTCGCATCGTCAGTGAAGTACGCGAATGAGGGTCGTCCCTTCCGCTGACTGAATAGTGAATAAGGAGCGGCCCTTCGTTTCCGAACGGCGGTTCTACGGCGACGACACAGAGTCTTACTACCTGCGGCAACCCCGACCCGGAAGATGTGAGTAGTGTTCGACGATTCTCCCGTCAGTCGTCGGTACCGACCGCGGTGGCCGTCGGTTGGTCCTCCCCGCGCCCGTCAAGGTGGAGCCGCGGGATCATCAGCAAGCCGAGGAGACACGGTCCGGCCACCACGATCACGGACACCTCAACCCCGTACGACGAGAGCGCCTGTGCGCCGATGATACTACCCACGACCGCTCCGAGTTGCGCCAGCGAGAGGAGAACGCCAGACATAGTGCCGACGTGATTAGGGTCGATATCCGCGAGTTCGCCCGGGAGGATGTAGAACATCGCCGCCAGTCCGCCACCGGAGGACCCCGAGACGAGCATCGCGAGAATGAAGACCGGAAATGACGGTGCGACCCCGGTGAGGATGATTCCGGCCGCGAGGCCGACGATGCCGAGATTCAGCCCGAGCCTTCGGGTATATCGGTCCGACAGCAAGGGAAGCAAGAGCGCACCCGCCGTGCCGGCGAACGGCGACACCCCCAGTACGTATTCCGGGACGGCGAATGCATGGGCGTCGGCGTACTCAGGGAGGACCGCAAGCGACCCGAACACGGACCAGTACGCGAGCGCAGCGAAAGAAATCGCCCACGGCGTCGAGGGCGACCGCAGTACCGCCGGGAGCGAGTCTCGAAACGGAACCCCCTCACTCGAAGTGAACGGCAATCCTGTCTCGACGTTCGTCGGCCGCTCGTCCTTGCGAGGCGAACGGACGAACAGAAGCCAGAAGATGCCGACCACGGCCGTGATACCGCCGTAGAGTGCGAACACGTTCTGCCAGCTTCCGATCGTGGTCAGAAGGAATCCCGCCGACAGCGAGAGTGCGAGACCGATCCCGAGGGTGTTACCGGTCATAAGCACCCCCTGACCGAGACCCAACTGACTAGAGGGGAACCATTCGGTGACGACTTTGATGAGGTTCGGGTTGACGATGCCGATACCGACGGTGGCTAGGAGACTGACCGCGATCTGACCAGTGAGAGTCGGGAACGCGAACCGGACGGCAGTGGCGACGCCTGTCAACACGGCACCGAGACCGACGGCGTACCGGACGGAATACTTATCACCAAGTGCGCCGCCCGGCAACTGCGTGAAAACAAGGCCGAAGCTGATCGCGGCGTAGACGACGGCAATGTCCTGCCAGGGGACTCCAAGATCCACCGCCATTTGCTTCTTAAGTGGAGACAGGGCCTGCCAGACGAGCGTGACACTGGTCATGTGTACGAGGAACGCAACGAGGAGCACAACCCATCGATAGCGGACACCCCCCTCGGACTGGTTCACATGTGCCATAGAGTGACACGGTCTGGAGACGCCTGTATAAGTGACCCTTTGTATACCAACTCCGGTTAAATACGTCTCAATGGACCCGTCAGTCTGCCAGTCAGTACTCCCGGGATGATGGATTCCGTGAACTCGTCGAAGGTGGTCCTTTGGAACAGTACTCGCGCCCCGCCAGTTCTCGACGCCGGCCCCAAAACTCGGTATCCCATGATAAACAACCACTCATACCAAGCGAATCTTGCAACTGTGTGCCCGCTGCCGGAGTAGTCACGGCCGCGACGGGAAGTTGCCGCCGCACCGGGTTGGACCACGGTCCACGCCGGGTTCCGGGAACGTCTCCGACGTAGCGAACGGACCAATCTGAATCACGACACAGTGTGACCAATGCAAGACACGTACTTCGACAACACATTCGACATCGACGACGCTGTACTCGAACGACACAGAACGGCCGCAGAGTCCGCACTCAAGCGCGACGAGTACGGGCTCCTGATCGGGAGTAAGTGGGTAGACTCCGAGGGCGGCGGGGAGGGTGTCGCTATCGATCCGACGACCGGGGAGTCGCTCGCAACCTTCCAAGTCGGAACCACCGCAGACGTTGACCGCGCCGTCAAGGCGGCGCGCGACGCTTTCGAGGAGGCCTGGGGACAACACTCCCCCAGACAACGCGGCGAGAAACTCGACGAGATCGCAGACCGACTCGAAGAAAAGAAAGCAGAGCTTGCAAAGATCGAGACGCTCGAAGCTGGCAAGCCGAACTTGCATTCGCGATTCGTCGACATCGAAATCCTCGTCGAACAGTTCCGCCACTTCGCCGCTGTTGCCCGTACAGCGGACACAGGACGGGTTGTTCCTACGGACGACGAGAAACACGTCGTGACGAAGCGGGAGCCATACGGCGTCGTTGGGGCGATATCGGCGTGGAATTTCCCCGCGATGTTCGTCTCTTGGAAACTGGGACCGGCACTCGCGGCGGGCAACTCGGTCGTGTTCAAACCGTCCTCGAAGGCAGTTCTCGCCACACTCGAGATCGCCGATATCTGTGACACTGTCCTTCCGACAGGGACGGTCAACGTTGTGACTGGCTCCGGCAGCGTCGTCGGAGACGCCATCTCTCAGCACGACGGTATCGACAAGGTCACCCTGACCGGGTCGAAAGCCGCGGGGGTAGCAACGTTGGAGGGAGCCGCGGACACGATCACCCCGGTATCGCTCGAACTGGGAGGCAAGAGCCCGAATATCGTCTTCCCAGACGCCGACCTCGAACAGGCGATTGAGGGCACAATCGTGAGCATCTTCTTCAACTCCGGCCAGCAGTGTACCGCCGGTTCGCGGCTGTTCCTCCACGAGGACATCAGAGACGAATTCCTCGACAGGCTGCGCGAACGGATCGACGAGTTGGTCGTCGGTGATCCGCTCTCACCACAGACCGACATCGGGCCGATGATCGACCACGAACACGCCCGGGAGGTGAAGGGGTATATCTCCCGGGCCATCGAAGACGGCGCGAGATCTCTCGTTGGCGACGACAGTGACGAGACCGACGCGGGCGAGCCAGCGAGCGAGACGGCGGGCGCACCTTTCGTGCAGCCTACCGTCCTCACCGATGTCGACGACTCTGCGGAAGTTGCGTGCGATGAGGTGTTCGGACCGGTACTCACCGTGTTCGAGTGGAGCGAGCGCGAGGAAGTCGTCAAACGCGCAAACGACACGCGCTTCGGACTCGCCGCGGGTGTCTGGACGCAGGATCTCGAAACCGCCCACACAGTCGCCGACGAACTCGAAGCAGGCACCGTCTGGGTCAACACGTACGACGACCTCCTTGATCCCGCACCCCACGGCGGTTTCAAAGAGAGCGGTCTCGGCCGTGAACTTGCCGAGGAGGCGCTGGACGACTACTCGCGCGTCAAATCGGTGAAAATGAACTTTGGTGAGGTGCTGAAGATCGGCTGAGCCGTCATCAATCTCGCAGTCGCTTCGACGCTCGGTTGGGTCAGTAGCGGCAGGACTGGGCATAACTATCATAATTCTTAGGTATTTTTTTGTGGGTGGTGTACGTTGTGGTTGGCATGGATGCAGTCGTGTTCCAGGGTGTGGACGAACCACTCGAACTCAGATCAGTCGACCGACCGGATTGCGATGCCAACGGAGTAGTCGTCGAGACAGAAGCCTGCGGAATCTGTCGAAGCGATTGGCACGCGTGGCAAGGAGACTGGGAATGGCTCGGCATTATTCCACAACCAGGACTGATCTTCGGCCACGAGCCGGTCGGCAGGATCGTCGAGGTGGGAGAGAACGTCACCCGTTTCAGCGAGGGAGAGATGGTGACGAACCCATTCAACTTGAGCGACGGGACTTGTCCGTACTGCCGTGCGGGCCGGGGCAACATCTGCGAGTCGTCGATCCCGATGGGATTCGTCCACTTCCAAAAGGGCGCTTTCGCGGAGGAGTATTCGGTCCGGAACGCCGACCAGAACCTCATCAAGGTCCCCGAAGACGTTCCGGCCCGCGAAATCGCAGGCCTCGGCTGCCGGTTCGCCACCGCGTTCCATGGCGTCAGTCAGCGCGTCGATATCAAGGCGGGCGACTGGGTCGCGGTGCATGGGTGTGGTGGTGTCGGTCTCTCTGCAGTCCACACTGCGACCGCTCTCGGCGGGAACGTCATTGCGATCGACATCGTCGAGGAAAAACTGGAGTTCGCGCGGGACCTCGGGGCCGTCGAGACAATTAATTCCACGGAGGTGGACGACATCCCACAGGCGGTGAAATCAATCACAGACGGGGGCCGTGGCGTCAGCGTCTCCGTCGAGGCGCTCGGCATCTCACAGACGATCAAGGACTCCGTGAACTGTCTTGCCCCCGGCGGACAGCACCTCCAGGTCGGACTGACCACCTCCGAGGAGGGCGGCGAGGTCTCGCTACCGATTGACTTCATGGTGCAGGACGAGCGCGAGTTCTACGGCACCTACGGGATGCCACCCCACGAGTATGACGACATCTTCCGTATGATGTCGAGCGGGAAGATCGACCCTGGGAAGATCGTCTCAGAAACCTGTTCGTTGGGGGACATTCCGAGCGTGATGGAGCGGCTGGGCGAGTACGACACGATGGGAATCCCCGTCTGCACCGAATTCTAACGCTCGTCGCACCACGATTTCGAAACCACACCCCGTTCGGCAACCCTGTACTGTTCAGTTCGTCGGAGTCAGCCGAGTCACTGCGCCGTCGGTATGCATATAAAACACCCAGCTATAACAGGAACAATCACAATAGTCTGTCCTAGCAAGTAGAAGGTGTGACAGTACGACTACCGAGCGAGCCGGAAGCATACATTGAGGAGTACAAACAGACGATCAACGCCTCCAAAGAGTACTCGGACACCGGCGAAGGGTGGGGAGTCGGATTCAACGGGGACTTTCTCTTCGAACTCCAACCGGACGAGACCTACGAGGGCGATCCAATACACTTCTTCGTTGGTCTTGAGGACGGAGACTGCACCGAGTCGTACGTCGTGGACGACCCTGATAAAGAGGACTGGGGATTCGCATACCGTGGCGAGTACGAGGACTGGAAACAACTCATGCAGGGCGATATCGACCCGGTTGAGGGAATGATGGACGGCACGTTCGATCTCGACGGAGACATGCAGAAGGTGATGCAGTACAGTCAGGCCGCGGTCACGATGACGGAATGTGCGGGCGAGGTTGACGTCGAGTTCGATTACTGATACTGTTGACTGTAAATCTGTAACGAGTTTCGCTATTCCGAGATGTCAAATACCTCAAAAACAGTCATATCCAACAGTATAAGCTCTCACGGCCTCCATTGCTTCCGCGGTCTCCGGTCAACCGGCTACGGGAGCCATCAGTTTGAGCCACGAGATATACCGTGCCAGTCCACGAAAGCTCGTAGGTCGTTCGTTTAGTCGGTTAGCCGTCCACCACCGGATTATTCACCGCGGAATTCGGGGTCGCGGTCATCGCGGAACGCGGTGGTTCCCTCGCGCACATCTTCGGTTCCCATGAGCAGGCCGAAGCCCTGACTCTCCATCGTCAGCGCCGCTTCGAGGCTCGCGTCGGCCCCCTGGTTCAGAACCTTCTTTGCCACTTTCAGACCGATGGGCGGCCCTTCGACGATGTCGTCCACGAAATCAGAGACAGTGTCGTCGAACTCCTTGGCCGGGACAGCACGGTTGATCAGCCCCCACTCCTCGGCGCGCTCGGCGTCAATGCGGTTCCCCCGGAACACCAGTTCCTTGGCCCGCGTCTCCCCCAGCACTCGGAGGAGTCGCTGTGTACCGCCTCCGCCCGGAATCAGACCGAGCCCGATTTCGGGTGATCCGAACTTCGCGTTTGCGGTCGCCACTCTGAGGTCGCAGGCGAGTGCCAGTTCCAGCCCCGCGCCGAGGCAGTAGCCGTCTATCTTGGCGATAGTGGGCCGCTCGAAGTCGTTGACGGTCTCGAACGCCGGTGTCACGTCCATGGCGTCGGTCGGGGTGAGATCCGCGAAGCCGCCAATATCTGCCCCGGCACTGAAGGCGCGGTCGCCTGCACCTTCGAACGTAACGCACCGAACATCGTCGGAGTTCACCGACGACAGCAGTGCATCGATTTCGCCGAGGAGGCTCATCGAGAGGGCGTTCATGCGCTCCGGGCGGTCGAGTTCCACTTCGAGCAGTCCGTTCTCGGACAACTCATAGTTCAACAGTCGGTACTCGCCCGGTCCCGCATCGCCGTCAGAACCGTAGTCATGGAACCCCGCACCTGCGTCCTCGCCTGTCCGACCCTGCTCAACGAGTTCGACGAGGTAGTCGTCAGGTTCGAACCGGTCCTGCTCTGTCTTCTCGTGGAGGCTCCGGAGTTTATCGAGAACGACATCGAGTCCGATTTCGTCACCGCGCCTGCAGATACCCTCCGGGAAGCCGAGGCCGAGGCGGACCCCGGTATCTATCTCCTCGGGCGTCGCCACGTCGTCACCGACTAGTCGTGCGGCCTCGTTGACCATTCGAGCCTCCACGCGCAGCGTGTCGAAGTTCTCGCCGTCACTGGGTTCGTAATCGACTCCATCGCCGTTTTCGTAGTCGTAGTACCCTCGACCCGTCTTACGGCCGAGTTCGTCGGCTTCAACCTTCTCCTTCATGATCGGCGGTATCGGCCGCCCAGCCTCCGTTCGGACGTGATACCCCACGTCGATACCAGAGAGGTCTACGAGTTCGAACGGCCCCATCGGGTAGCCGCGTCGATGTACCATAGCAGCGTCTGCCTCGCGTATCGTCGCCTCCTCGTTCGAGACCATCCACGCGGGTTCGTCGATGAACGGCCCGAGAACCGTGTTGACGACGAATCCGTGGACGTCCTTCCGGACGTAAATCGGCGTTTTGTCGAGCGATTCGACGAACTCGTAGGCGGCCTCGGCGGTTTCGTCGCTAGTTTCCTCGCCGTAAATAACTTCGACCAAGTTCATCTTCACCGGCGGGTTGAAAAAGTGCATCCCCACCACGTCCTCGGGTCGGGAGGTCGCGGTTGCCATTTCCGTGATGCTGAGGCTGGACGTGTTCGACGCGAGCAGTGCGTCGTCCGGCGCAAACGCGTCGAGATCACCGAAGATGTCCTTCTTGAGGTCCATCCGCTCCGGGGCGGCCTCGATGACGAGGTCGGCGTCGGCGACTGCGGGTTCCAGTTCGACCGCAGTGTCGATACGGCCGAGAACCTCATCGACGGACTCGTCGAGATGGTCCTTTTCAGCCAGTTTCTCCAAACTCCATTTGATATCTTCGTATCCGTCCGCGACGAGATCCTCCTCGACGTCGCGCATCGTGACGTCGTATCCGGCGATAGCGGCGACTTCCGTGATTCCGTGACCCATGTTTCCCGCTCCGAGTACGGACACCTGACCGATGTTAGTATCTGTCATACATCAATCTGTTTCGGAACGTTCCGACTTAACTTCACTGGGGATAACCTACTTCTGTAAGATATTTACTATATATCCCTAACGACGGAATTTATTATCAGCGTATTACTTTTGTTCGTTAATACAAACATAATGCGGAGATGCAGTCCGTACATTTCAAGAGACTGCATCAACCGACACACCACAGCAGAGCAAAACAACGGATAGTGGAAGAAGAAAAGTCAAAAATCAAGCGAGGAGACTCACCCGCAGAAGGTTTGAGAGTCGGATTTCATCGAGTCGAGGGAAGTTACTCCTCAGTTGCGTTGAAGACGTAGTAGACCGTGCCCGATGTGAAATTGTTTGTTGCCGTGTTGTTCGTCGTCGTTTTGGACTGCTCGCTCGCGCAGGTCACTGTAAACGACATACCGGGAGCCAACGTTTCGTTGCCCTCTACGACTGTCGCATGCAGTGTTTCCTCAACATCAGGTTTCGTCGTCGTGTTTGTGGGGACCAACTGCATCGACCCCACTTCGCCAGCTATCAAGACATCATGTATCGGTTCGACAGCAGTTACCGACTCGGAATCGAGATCAACGTCAGCGACGACCTGCGGCCGCGCGGTCTCGTCCGTTGCCACGTAAACTTGAAGCTCATCGCTGACCGCTTCGACCTGGAAGTGAGGGGAATCAGCGTTCTCGAAGGAGCGTTTGACGGTCTCGTTCGACCACGCGAGTTGCCACGCGTTCTCGATATCCTGCTCGCTCAGTCGGTCGTCGGGATCGATGACTTTGACAGTATGATCAGCGGGCGATACACCGTCCGTAGGCGACGCATCGGCGGTCACCGGTGACGGACTTACAGTCGTCGTTGCAGCAACGACACCACTTGCTCCGAAGGCGAGTAGTGCCGCAACCACGAGTGTGAGTGCTCTGTGTTGCATATTGCGTATCCTATGTGAGCGGCGAACCGGGAATGGAGGACCACGTTACGCATCTCGATCAGCGGGAACCTGTGCTATCGTGATCCCGATTCGCCTCAGTAACCAGTTGTATGAAAGACCTCATAGGCATTGATTGGAAACCCATTCGGAAGCCGTTGCGAACGCGTTTTGCGCCCGTTCACATCTGCTTCGATCCCGTTCCACGCCCGTTCCACTAGTATCGTTGTGGTTACTGGAGTCGAACCGTATTCCCGATACCGACCCGTTCGCGCTCGACGAGTTCCCGGTGTTCGAGTTTGTCGAGCGTCCGACTGACAGTTGCCTTCGAGAGATCAGTCTCCTCAACGAGCTTTCGTTGTGGGAGTTCGCCATCGGCCTCAATGAGTGCTGTGTAAACGACTTCTTCGTTATTCTGTAGGCGTTCAGCCGTCGCTTCCCACCGCTCGTGGTGCGACTCCCAAGTACCTGAATCCGAATCTGACACGCCATTGCTCGGTTCGACGCCGCCGTTTACTGCCGGTTGCGAGCGTGCGTCAGGGCGGTCGTGTTTCGGCTGGACAAGTTGCTGGGCGCGGTCGTGGAGAACGAGGTACGTTCCACTGGCACCACACAAAACGGCCGCGACAACGACGACGGCAACGTCACTATACGTGAAGTATTCACCGAGCTGAGTCGCCTGTGCGCTACTGTCACCCATCGAGACCATGATCGGAGAGGGAGTGATTAGCTGCATAGCAAGGACGAGGACGGAGGCAACGAATAGTACCGCCGCCACGAGGTGTGTGTTCTGGAGGGCGCGGAAATTCATACTGGCAACTCCTAGCGACGAGGTTTAATGATTGTCGTTTTCTGGGCTAAAACCCCCGTAAAACACGTGTGAAACGCGTTTCCAACGCTTCCAAACGCGTTTCACCCCAGGGCTGATATAGTCTTTCAGCCAACACGAGACGTATGACTAGTGAGATTCGTTCCCGACTCTTCATTCTCGTTGGCCTCTCCGTTCTCGGCGTTTCGTTGGCCGTCATGGGAACTACCCTCGGGGTAACGTCCCCGCTCACGAACACCGATGACAACGCCAAGTTCGTCGTCAATCAAGAGAATATGACGTTTTCGAGTGCTGGAGAGAGTGTGACGTTAGCCCAGAACATGTCCGAAGTCGAGAAGGTGCAGATTACGCAAGTCAAGTCTGGGCAGTTCGAGGTGCATACAGAAAAAGAACAGCCCTTCACAGCGGCCGAACGCGACCGTGCAATCGGAGTTGCACGGAACAACGAAACAGTCCGGCGGCATCTCGACCAGATGGATGAATATACGCTCGCTGTCGATCCGGTTCAGAAGATAAATGCGAGTTCAGCATCGGAAATTAGTGGAACGATCTCTCAAATAAACGGATCCGATACCGAGACGGGTTCTGAGTTGACAGTACAGATCGGAAGCATGTCCGTTGAGAACGAAAGCAGCGTTGTCATCCAACGTGAGTCCTCGTACGTTAAAGATCGAGCAGTCGTCCGAGTTCGGCAACCGAATGAGCCCGAATTGCAGGAGCTCAAATATTCAATCGATATTGACCTAGCGAACGGGACTGTGACCGATATTACAGACTGGGACAAGATTCGACAGCAACCGACAACGACGACAGACACTCTAGAGACTCACAACTCAACCGTTGCTAACGAGTCATAACGAACAGCTCCCGGATGGAAGTGTCTATGCACGGCCAACACAGCAGAGAGTGCAACGAACTTCGGGGAGATCCGGAATACCCACGATTGCATACGTTTTCAGTTCAATGCTCGTTGAAGGCTGAGTAACTGATAAACGTTAATTGCTTCTCGGAGTTGTTGACGAGTATGTCGCTTTTGTCCTCCTTGCGTTCGGAACCCGAGTCGTCCCAAGAGGGACCACTTCGGATTCTCGACGTGGACGATGATGAGGCCGATGCGGTGTTCGATGCGCTTTCTTCGAAGACAACGCGCATGATTCTCGCAGAACTCCACCGCAGTCCGAGTACGCCGACAGAACTCGCCGACCAGACCGAGACGTCCATCCAGAACGCGATGTACCATCTGGAGAAACTCGAAGAGACCGACCTCGCTCGAGTTGTGGACACCCAGTATTCGTCTCGTGGGAAGGAGATGCAGATATACGCGCCGAGCGAGAACGCCGCCGTCGTCTTCATCGGAACTGACGATCGGAAAGACGGTCTCTTTTCGATGTTCAAGCGATTTCTGGGAGCTATCGGCGTTATCGCACTTATCGGCGTCGTACTGCAAGCAACGACGAGCGTACTCGAAGCGGTCCAGCAAATACCAGAAGGACAGGTAGCAAGCAGCCCGAATTCACTTGTGGCGTTTGCTGGGGCAATCACGACGCTCGTCGTATCGTACGTCTCAAACGACGATTCACAGTCCCCCAATTCGCGGGATACAAGCCCCGTCCTCGACCCAATGACGAGGAAGACACTGCTAACGACAATCGTACTCCTGACAGGAGTGTGTGCAACACCAGTCGCTCTGGCGTACAGTCCCGCTGTTTCCGGTGAGTACTACACCTCGACAACACCAGCAGAAACAACAGGTTCCGAAGCAAACGCCGGTGTTCCCGACGTTTCTGACGAAACGGTTCACGTCGTCGTCAAAGGCGGAAACCCGGACGTTCGAGAGGCGCTCTCCGATCAACTGGTGACAAAATTCAACGAGCGCGGTGCAACAGTCGAACAGCACGAGACAATCCGCTCGGTCTCAGGTAGCCTCTTCGTCGTCCAACTTACCGATAGCAACGTCGATGCAGGAGGCCTGACTCCGTCCGCGAACTTCACGACGTACTTCACGTACGTCGAATACGGGAATGCGACTGTCGCTCGGACTGTCCTCGCTCACGAGCAAACGTCGGACATCGGACCACCTCTATTTCAGAAGGACCTTCCCGGACGGATCGCAGTCGGATCGTTCGTATTCGAGCGTGGGAGTCCCGACCTCACCTCCGCGCTAAACACCATCAAACGCGGTGGCGGCGATCCTGCTGTCTTTACAAGCGAGGTCGGCGCAGCGGCCGCAAATAGCTCCGTAGACCAAGCGTTTGACAAACGTCTCTGGACCTGATCACCGACGGGATTCTATTAGAGAATCAGGAAATCGAACGTAGAATGAGCGGATATATGTTCGAATTGACAGGATATCAACGAAGTCTATGTGTAAAACAGATATAACGATATCCGATACGTGAGTAAGTAGAGATAATATGTCAGTATATCCTCAGCTAGTTCGGTGAATCAAACTCAAGAGCCGGATAAGTGACCAAAATCCGCCAGATTATATTCAGATAGCGAGCCAGATAGATCAAATCTGTACAGTCTGTTTTTGCCCACAGATCGCCACCTGCTGTTGCGTCTGTCATCACCACTATCACCGCCCGTCTCGAAGGTGGGCTTTGAGTAATAGCATTACATTCATACGGATGTAATCTACGAGACGTGAGCGACAGTTGTGAGCGTCCACGACTCAGCGACACCGTCGGTCTACGACGACAGGAGTCAGTTCTCACAGCACACTCAGCTAGTTCAGCGACGACGGAGAACTAATCGTGTCCGATACCATCGGACATCTCAAGTAAAGACGGTGAAACACGGAACAGCGAGGGCTGGGTCGTACCCGTTCAGTTCCTCAAGAGAACGCGATGTTTAGTTCGAGTTCGTTTGCAGCGCCCAAAAGCAGGTTTGGAAGAACGTTTTCGAACTGGTCACCCTTCAAACGGTGAGATGGTCCGGTGACACTGAGTCCACCAATTGCTCCGCCTTCGGGGGCCGTCACAGCGACACCGACCGCATGCGTCCCACGGACCGTCTCCTGTCTGTTAAAGCCGTACCCTCGCTCGCGTATCTCTGCTAACTCGTCACGCAGTACCGCAGGATCGGTAATCGTGTTCTCAGTTAGTTGCTCGAACTCGACCTGTTCGATGTACTCGGACAGTTCCTGCTCGGGGAGTTCGGCGAGAATCGCTTTGCCCGCAGACGCAGCGTAGAGGGGAATACGACTACCGAGTCCGGGATCAGTTTGCACAGCATGCTCACCCACAGAGCGAGCGAGATAGACTGCTTCCGCGTGCTCTTCGACAAAGAACTGGCAGCGTTCACCGGTCGTCTCCGCAATCTCTTCGACTTTCTCACGGATGAGGTCGTAGCCGACGTAATTGTCTCTCGCACTCACACCCAAGTCGAGAAATTTGAGTCCGACGTGATATCCATCGGGACGGTGGATCAAATACCCGAGATCTTCGAGAGTCCGAAGGTGTCTATGTACCGTACTTCTCGCATACTCAAGGTCGTCTGAAACCTCAGAGACCGTCTTCCCCTGATCTTCCTTGACGCACTGCAGGACATCGAACAGCGTCCGCGCCGATTGAACGGTGTCGGGCACACCCCCGTTGTCTTCGTTTATCATGACTATTGATACCAACGAATACCATAAAGAATGTTCGATATCATCGGACACGAAATCAGAAGGAGTTGCTGTTCGGAGACGAGAAATAATAGCAGGGACCGATTTGCTATCACGATTGTTCATCATAAGCTATAAATATGAATATTTGATACTTGTGTCTGGTAGTCACATACAACCATGGTTGATGATACATTACAACGACGTGAGTTCCTGTATGGCGCAACAACTGCTGGAATAGTCGGGCTTGCTGGCTGCTCCAGCAGTACTGGAGATACCAGCAACTCCCCCGGTGGTGGCTCAGGCGGGGGCAGTGGCGATCAAAGCGGAACCGGTGACAGCGGAGGTGGCGAGTTGTCACTCCGCATCGGAACATCCGCCGGTGGGACGAAAAACGTCGGTTTGGCGGTCGAGCGGACGGTCAGTCAGCACAGCGATAAACTCGACTACGCCACAGTCGAGAGTCCGGGCTACGTGGGCACCATCTACCGGATGGCCCAAGACCAATTCAGCGGCGGCATCACGGACAACAACTCACTGACGAAGGCGCTCACCGACCGCGGAAGTTTCTCCGATAAATCGGTAGATGAGATCCCGTACTACGGGTTTTACGCCTTCCCCTACAGCATCTACCTCATCGCTCGTGACGGAACAGACATCGAGACGTTCGATGATCTCGCGGGGAAAAATGTCTACCCCGCAGAGCCGGGATACTCGACGCGTGCGACGACGCTCGACGTCTGGTCACAGGATCCGACCAAGGAAATCTACGAGCAGATGAACATCCAGAATATGGGTGTCGGCGACGCACCCGGTGCGATGGAAGAAGGCCGAATCGACGCCGCGATTGCGTATGGAACGCCCGGTGCGGGATATACAGGCTGGGTGACTGAATACGACGCACGTCTCGACGTTCACTACGTCGAACCGACAGATGCACTCAAAGAGTCCGTTGCGACATACAGCGGCGCGGGATCATCGACAATATCGATGAGTGACTGGAGCATGCAACAAGACATCGGAACTGACGAAGTGTTCACGTGGGACCTCGAGGTTAACTACACCTTCACGCCGGAGGCGAACGCGGATGCGGTCTACGAACTGTGTCGCGTCGTGGATGAACACAACGACGTGGTGAACGAAGCCGAAGCGCAGTTCAACGACTTCGAATCCACCGCAGACATGCTCGGATCCGCCCGTGAGAAGATCCCGGTCCACCCCGGAGCAGCAAAGTACTACAAGGAGAACGAGGCGTGGGACGAGAGCCTCTCAGTCGGTGAATAAGCGGAATATCAACAGTGAGTAAAAATGAGTTCAAAGACAGACCAACAGCGTAGTTTCAGAACCAGAGTCACACGCGGATTAGACGTGAGCGTCACGATGAGCGCCATCGTGTTTTGGCTCATCGTCCTCGGGTGGGCATACACACAGGAGATGTCGCGTGTCAAGTACGGTGTCATCTTCGTCGGCGGCATCATGAGCGTCTACGCACTCGATCAAACACGACAGGCGCTCGAAGACGGCAACCGGATCGACGCCGCGGTTCTTCTCCCGTCGGCGATTATCCTGATCAGCGCATCGTTGTACTTCGCAACGAACTTCCAACAGGTGTATGTCATGCAGCAGGGGTACGCGTTAGAGCACGAGTACATGCTCGCGCGACTCGTTATCCTCTCGATTCTCTATCTCACGTGGCGAGAGTTCGGGAATCTCTTTCTCGGACTCGTCGGCGGTGCAATCGTATACGGCATGTACGGCAACTACGCACCGGGGATTTTGAACCACGGCGGGATGACGGAGTTGACGCTTCTACAATCGCTCGTCACGGATCTCTACGGATTCTATGGAAGCCTCACACAACTGACGGCGGCGTGGATTGCACCGTTTCTACTGTATGCCGGACTGCTGTTCGGCTATGGTGCGTTCGACCTGATTCTCCGGGTCGCAATCCAGTCGGGGAAGTATATCGAGTCCGGTGTCGCACAAACGGCTGTGTTGGCGTCGGCAGTCATCGGCTCTATCAACGGGTCCTACACCGCCAATGCCGCAATGACCGGGTCGTTCACGATTCCGACCATGAAAGACAGCGGAATGTCTTCTCACCGAGCCGCAGGTATCGAGTCGGTGGCTTCGACATCGGGACAAGTGCTGCCGCCGGTCATGGGAGCGTCCGCATTCGTCATGGCGTCGTATCTCCAAGTCTCTTACCTCGACATCGTTACTGCGGGACTGATTCCCGCTGCGATACTGGTGGCCTGTATCGGTATTGCCGTCCACTACGTCGCCATCAGCGACGCCAGTAGTCAGGGGATGGACTTCGAGGAGTTCTTCGACGACGAACTCACGACGAGGCAGAAGGCGTTCGAGTCGGTTCGGTTCGGCATTCCGTTCTGCGTCCTGATTTACCTCTTAGGAATCCTCCAGTTCACAGTCATGACCGCTGCGCTGTGGACAATCGTGTCGATGGTCGTCTGCGGTGTCACAATCCCGGTTGTGCAACGACTCGTTGATAACACCAGCACGTCTCCGGGAACGGAAATCGTCCAGCAACTCCGCAACACTGTTCACGGCTTCCGTCGGGGGGCAATCATCCTCGCGCCCATCGCGATCATCCTCGTGGCAGTCAACGGCGTCATCGACATCTTCAGCGTAACTGGCGTGCCGAACAAGATCGCACTGCTTCTCATGGATCTTTCGGGCGGGATGCTGCTGCTCGCCGTTCTCTTGGCGATGCTCGTTTCGATTCTAATGGGCGTGGGCATGCCGACCGTCGCAGCGTACGTTATCGTCGCAATCCTCATCGCACCGACACTCGTCACCGACTTCGGAATCCCGAAGATTGCCGCACACTACACAGTGTTCTACGCGGCTATTCTGGCTGGCATCACGCCGCCCGTCGCAACGGCTGCGGTGGTCACAGCGGGTATCGCGGAGGCGAATTTCTGGCGGGTGTGCGGTGCTGCGATCAAGATCGCCGCGCCGCTTTTCATCCTCCCCATCGCATTCGTCTACAACCCCGCGATGATCTCGATGGATCTCACGACACCCGGGCTCGTCGCCGGGACGTTGGTGCTAATGGGAAGTATTACGATGATATACGGCCTCAACTATCCGTTCAAAATCAACGCCGGTCCCCGTACCGCACTTCGACTGTCACTGACTGTCCTCGGGATGTTCGTGATGGTCTATCCGGGGCAGATAGCGAAGGCCGCCGGAGGACTCGTGTTCGTCGGCGTGTTCGTCGCAGAGAAGATGATGACTGACGGAAAGAAGCTTCCCTTCTCTTCGGGGGTAGACCAATGAGTGCAACTGACGGAACAACCGAGAACGTCGGTGGATTCGAAGCGTTCGTTCCGGAACCGCTCATGCCGATCTGGAACCGGTTCCAAGCAGTCCAGCGGTTCCGGGAGACCTACGGGGAAACCTACACCAACGTCCTCGAAGGGATCGTCGCTGTCATTCTTACCAGCGGATTTCTCTACTGGCTCTTTCTGTTTCTGATCGCGGGTGGATAGAGAACCGGGAGACGAGTCGCCAATCTCTCAGGACTCGTACCACTCCGCGGCACGCGCCACATCGTGTGGGATGTGGTTGGACTGTGCCTTCACATCGTCCAAATACGATTGTAAGTCCGACTTGAACGACGGATGTGCGCAGTGTTCGATGATTCGCTCCGCGCGTTCGACGGGCGAACAGCCACGTACGTCGGCAACACCCTGTTCGGTGACGAATACGTCGATGTCGTGTTCTGTGTGATCGACGTGGAACGTCATGGGGACGACACGGGAGGTCTCTCCATCATCGAGGGCCGACGGGAGCGCACAGATCGAAAGCAACGCGTTTCGGTTGTAGTCTGCCGATCCGCCGATACCGTTCACCATCCGCTTTCCACGGATATGCGTCGAGTTGACGTTACCGTAGATGTCGAACTCGATGGCGCTGTTGACGCCGACGACGCCGAACTGATCGATAAGTCCGGGGTGGTTTGCAACGTCCGCCGGGCGGAGAACGATGTCTTCGGCGTACCGCTCGATATCCTCGAAGAGGCGTCGTTGACCGTCTGCGGTCAGTGCCATCGAAGTCGCGCTTGCAGACGCCAATCTGCCGGAGTCGAGCATGTCGAGAAGCCCGTCTTGGATCAACTCGCCGTAGTAGACGACATCTCTGTCACCGAAGTCGAGCGCTCTAAGTTCGCCCATCAGAGCGTTTCCGAGCGACCCAACGCCGAACTGGAGATGTATCGCATCGTCGAATACCGGCGAGCGTTCCATCTCATCGGAGAGGAACGACCGGAGGTTCGCAGCAATCGCTAAATCGTCGTCTGTCGGGTCGCGGAACGTGTACGTCGAGTCCGCGCGGTCGGTTTCGACGACGCCAACCAACTTTTCCGGGGCGAACTGGACGTACGACGTGCCGATTCTGCCACCCGGGTCGGTGAGTGGGATGGGCGTCCGGTTCGGCGGGGAGTCGGGACGGTAGATATCGTGGACGGACTGGAGGCCAAGCGGATGTTGGTGGTTCAGTTCGATGAATAGCTCGTCGGCGGCTTCGACGAACGCCGGAACCTGACCGACAGACGTTGACGGAACGAACCATCCTTCGCCCACGGCGACCGCCTCGACGATAGCCACGTCGGGATCAACCATCCCCCCGTACTGTACTTCGTCACCGATAGACGATGCGTTTCGGTCGCTGAAGGCGATATCGCGCCGGTTCGTCGCACGTCGAGCGACGCTGGATGATTGATACGAGAACCGTCGTGAGATGGCACCTGACTCGACGAGGTCAACGTCGATTTCGTCTCCGACGTTCCCACTGCTTACGAGCGTCAGTCTGAGGTCGCGGTCGGAGTTCGCGAGAGCCAACGGGATTGCTTTCGGATACCCGACACTCCCGAACCCGCTCGTGAGAACGGTCGCATCGGAAGCGATACGCGCTGCCGCCGTCTCAGCGTCGGTGGAGGGAAGGTCACCCTGCACTCGGCGTTCGATAGAGTCTCCGTGAGGCCTCCCCGGATTACTCATGACTGCCTCCAGCCATCCGCCGAGAGGGGGTAGTCGGCTGCCGATTCAGTTCGGAAGTCGATGGTGACAGTGTCGTCACCGTCGCAAATCTGCACATTGTCTGCATACTAGTTGCCGATTGGGAACATTGTCCGTTCGCTATCGCTGAGGAGGCCAGTACGGTACGGTACGGTACGGTACGGTACGGTACGGTACGGTACGGTACGGTACGGTACGGTACGGTACGGTACGGTACGGTACGGTACGGTACGGTACGGTACGGTACGGTGGCTGGCCCGAAGTCGCTGATTGAACATTTTCGCAGTGTATAATAAACGATGGGGTGGGAATCGAAGTCGAGAACAGCAGCAGAAAACCGTCGGCGTACAGATTGTTCGCTGTGACTTTAGTCGAACGCGGGGATGCCCGTGAGGTCTTTTCCGAGAACGAGCGTGTGGATGTCGTGAGTACCCTCGTAGGTGTACACCGTCTCCATATTAGCCATATGACGCATCGGCGAGTAGTCGGTCGTAATGCCGTTTCCGCCGAGCATCTCGCGTGCGACGCGAGTTTGGTTACGAGCCATACGCACGTTGTTCCGTTTGGCCATCGAAACGTGTTCTGGCCGGAGGTTCCCCTGTTCTTTGAGTTCAGCGAGTCGGTGCGCGAGTAGTTCCGCGAGCGTGATCTGCGTGGCCATCTCGGCGAGGTTCTGTTGCTGGAGTTGGAATCCGCCGATTGGCTGTCCGAACTGTTCCCGGTCAGTTGCGTAGTCTTGGGCCTCCCGGAAAGCGTCCTTTGCAGCACCGATAGCACCCCAGGCAATTCCGTATCGTGCCTGCGTCAAGCAGGACAGTGGTCCCTTCATGCCTTTGACGTTCGGAAGGACATTCTCGGTGGGAATGCGAACGTTCTGGAGGGCGATTTCGCCGGTAATCGATGCGCGAAGCGACAGCTTATCGTCTATTTTGTTCGTCGTGACGCCATCGCGGTCCGTTTCGACGAGGAACCCTCGAACCGGCGTATCTTCGCTGGATCGGTCACGTGCCCAGACGACCGCGACATCCGAGATGGGTGAGTTCGTGATCCACGTTTTCGATCCATTGAGCACGTACTCGTCGCCGTCACGTTCGGCGTAGGTTTCCATGGCCGATGGATTCGACCCGTGCTCCGGTTCTGTCAGACCGAAGCATCCGACCGCCTCGCCCGAACCGAGTTTCGGAAGCCACTCGTCTTTCTGTGCTTCGCTCCCGAATGCGTGAATCGGGTACATGACGAGCGCACCTTGGACGCTCGCCATCGAGCGAAGACCCGAGTCGCCGGCCTCCAGTTCTTGCATGATCAGCCCGTACGCCCGCTCGCTGACGTTTGGAAGGCCATAGCCCTCAAGGTTCGGTGCGTACAGTCCGAGTTCACCGAACTCCGTGATTAACTCGGTCGGAAATGTCCCTTCGACGTAATGGTCGGCGATATCCGGTTTGACTTCGTTCTGGACGAACTCGCGCACCGAGTCACGGATCATTCGTTCTTCGCTGGATAGCTTACTCTCTAAGTCCACATAGTCGAGCATTACGTATCCGTTCTTTGAACCAGATAATAAATCTTGGTCCAGCGCCGCGACGTGAGACGAAAGTCCAAGGACGAGCAAATCGTGTCTATGGCGACATACATATCACCGAGTCGCGTCATTGTGCGAGCAGTTAGCAATGAAGCACCACGATGTCGCCATCATCGGTGGCGGCTGTGTCGGACTATCAACAGCGAAGCATCTCACAGAGCTGACTGACCTCGACATTGCCGTCTTCGAAAAAGAACACCACCTCGCAGAACATCAAAGCGGCCGTAACTCCGGTGTTCTCCATCCCGGATTCAACTACCCACCGAACTCGAAGAAGGCACAGTTTGCGACCGAAGGAACACGCCGGATGAAACAGTACTGCGCCGACCACAACATCCCGTGTGAGGAATTTGGTGTCCTCGTCGTCGCTAAGACCGACCACGAAGAGGAGCATTTAGACGTGTTAGCTTCACAAGCGGAGGCAAACGGCGTCGAGTACGAACGTCTGGACTCCTGTGCAGAGATACAGGAACACGAACCACACGCGGTAGGGCAGGCGGCGTTGTATGCACCCGAGGCGGCCTCGGTCGATTCTCAACAGTACGTCTACGCGCTCGCACGCGAAATCCAGCAGAACGATGTCTCGCTTTACACGGGACACGCGGTTGAACGAGTGCGAAAGAAGACATCCGGGTACCGCCTCACAACCAGCAATAGCGAGATAGACGCCACGCATCTGGTGAACGCTGCCGGCCTCCACGCCGACACGTTGGCACAACAAGTTGGGGTCGGTGAAGACTACCAGATGATTCCGTTCCGCGGTGAGTACTACGAGGTGACACCGGATCGGTCAGATGTCTGCCAAACCATGATCTATCCGACACCGGACCCGGAACTGCCGTTTTTGGGAGTACACTATACACGGCGAACGGACGGAAAAGTGATCGTCGGGCCAAACGCCGTTCTCGCTTTCGGTCGAGAAGCATACCAAAACACGGACGCAGATCTGTCGGAACTCAAGGACATAGTCGCATATGATGGGTTTCAGAAACTCTTGAGTTCGAAAACGATGCTCGCTGTCGCTTGGTCGGAGCTAAACAAGTCCTACCGCAAGAGCAAATTCACCGAGGCCGCCCAGCGATTAGTTCCGGGCATTAGATCGAACGACCTCAACAAGAGCTATTCGGGGATTCGAGCGCAACTCGTGAGCGCCGACGGGGACCTCGTCAAAGACCCGCTGACTATCGAAACCGATGATGCAGTTCACGTCCTCAACGCGGTGTCGCCGGGGCTCACATCATCTCTGCCGTTCGGCGAACATATCGCCAAACAAGTTAGCGAGATGGAATAGCCCATCTTAGCATACACCATAGATATCAAGTACTCGTACAACCCGACCGTATGAACACAAACACGGTACGGTGAATTCTGAGAATAAGGTCACGGACTCGCCGCTATCGACCCGGTGCTAATCACTCAGATTCCGACCGCACCCGTATTCAACAGAGCCGTTCAGTCACTATTGTTGGCGGCTGCTTCGGTCACAGACTGGCCGATTTGAGACACTTCAGCATCAAGGTTGACACCTTCCCAATCTTGGTCTGCATGGAACCCTTCGCGTTCCTTCGCACTTTGTGCGACACGCATGAACTCAGCGTTTTCACGCGCCTGGGGAATAGTGTATCCGCCACAATATGATAAGCCGGAACGAATGCCAGCACAAAATTCCTCTACAACTGCTCTTAGCGACCCCTTGTAGGGCGTCAGAGCCTCAACGCCTTCGTCAGCATCGACGTTATTATGTTTGTCATCGCGGTCCTCAGCTGCGGCGGTAGTTGCCATTCCGCGTGAGCGTTTGTACTGGTGTCCGTCGATTTCGACGATTTCTCCAGGTGCTTCTGCGGTCCCAGCGAAGATACTGCCCAGCATCACGGTATCAGCACCCGCCATCAACGCCTTCACTGCGTCTCCGGACGTCCGTATCCCACCGTCTGCGCAGATAGTGACACCCAACTCATCAGCGACTGAGGCACAATCATCAATCGCAGTCAGTTGCGGGACACCAGCACCAGCCACCTTTCGAGTAGTGCAGTGGGACCCCGGACCGATACCGACTTTGACGCAATCTGCTCCGGCTGCTGCAAGGTCTTCAACGCCTGCGGGTGTCGCTACATTGCCGGCAATCAGAGGGGTTTCCGGGAACTCGTCAGCAAGTGTTTCAACGGCTGTCAGCGTGCGTTCGAGGTGTCCATGCGCGACATCTACGACGAGAGCATCGACACCCGCTTCAACTAATGCGGTACTGCGCTCTACGAAGTCTTCATTGATACCGACTGCAGCCCCGACGGATTGGCCTGCGGTAGTAACCGCTCTGACTTGGGCAGCCTGTTCTTCGGGATCGAGGAATCTATGTATCACACCGAAGCCACCTTCACGGGAGAGTTCGATCCCCATCTCGTCCTCTGTAACCGTATCCATCGCTGCGGAGACGAGTGGAGTGTTCAGTTCGATAGACGGTGTGAGGTTGGTCGAGAGGTCAACATCGTCCCGACTGTCAACCGGCGACCGTTTCGGTACTAACAGCACATCGCCGTAGCTCAGTCCGGTTCGAAGGTCGTTCATGTCCCCTCAAATCGAGGGGAGTGGGAGTATATAACTCGTTCGGATCATCCTCGCAATGGTGAACACTCAACTGCGGGAATATAGTATTGTTCAAATATAGCAATATAGCTAACAAAAGAGGCAGATGGTATTAAAATAGATTGTACAGCTCGGAATAGAAATCATAATAGTAAACTCCAAGCTATGAGTTCCAATACCCCAATTAAGTTTAGCTCTATCAAAGGAATATACAAATTAGATAAATATAGACAATTTATGGCGAAATTATCATAGATAACTTTAATCACCAAATTAATTAGATATAGCGACTTCCTCGTCTCAAAAATAAAAATATCCCAGATAATCTAAGTAGTATTAATTTGCATCTATTAATATAGTGAGAGTCAAACAATTCTATTCGCGGTTGTATTCGAAAGGATAGTTGGTTTCATGTCATGTCCAGTTCATAGACCAAACAGGCTCGACGGACCTGGAGGGCCAGTGCATGCGATATAGTACCACGCAAATACTAAGTATACTGGACTAGAGAGATAGCACTATGTCTTCGGGAATCGGCTCGATGGCTTGTGACTCAAGCCAATCGTCCCGGCGTGCGACCGATCTTGAGCTCTTCGCTTCCTTTTTTACTTTTTTCACATTTTTCACATTTAAACTGGCGTAGACTGCCACGGTGTGGGTAAACACCCACGCGCAGGTAGAAAACGTCAGTTGTGGTTTGTTCCGGAACACCCCAACAATGGAGTTCCGGATCAACTGTTCCCGACCACGTAGTGTCTGCACACGAATCCCGACAACCATCCAACCATCAATATGAACGCACACAACAAGCAAACGTATCGAGACCAGCAAACGACCGCCGCTGAACAGCCACTTGCGGCCCAAGAACCAGCATCGGTAACCGTTGAGAGCCGGTCTATTCGAGTAGTACTAGAACGGCTTTCCGATCATCGGTGCGACTACTGCGGAGAAGTGATTGGAGAAAAGACGCAGTACCGGAACGTCACTGTCCGCGATTCGAACGGCGAGATCTGCGACTACGCATTCTGTACCGAAGAGTGTTCGACCTCCTGCTTCGGTAGCCGGTAACGTATCTGTCCGAGGGGTAATCTGTCGAACACGTATCCGGTGTAGCGGAGTTGTTACGCCGATATGCGCAGATCCGATTAATAACTGTTCAACAAGTTCCAACAATTATACGGAGATAATCGAAAGGCGTTACTCGACTCGTGCTAACTCTTCGTCCATCACCCACACTACCTCTTCGTTCATACTACTGGCCGAAATCAGTGATCAGTTCCATTGACTCGGTTGTCAGAGGACGCTAGCAAAATTTGGCACCCACATCATGTAGCTGTTCGTTATACTGAGCGAGATTGATGAGCAGTGGCGTTATCCCCTCAATTTCCGGCGCATTCGTTATCGGTCCCGCCTCATGAGCGGTGACTCCGTTAATCTCCTCTGCGAGTTCCACGATCATTTCTCTCGCATCCGGGTCGTTGCCGACGACTAAGGTATCAACGTCCAAGTCCGTCTCAAGGTCGGCGAGTTGCCCTGCCGGGAGGTTATGGAAGGCGCCGACGACCGGCGTCCCATCCGGCGCGGCATCAGCAACTAACTCGGTGACGCTCCCTTCGTCTGGCGGCTGATAGTGGAAGCCAGTCTCGTCTTTCGTGAGACCGACAGCAGGCGTAACGAGAGTCGTCTCTTCTAATTGCTCGGAGAGGTCACGAACCGTGTCCCTAACATGGAACGGGGGGACCGCCAATATCACGATCTCGGCGGTACTAGCGGCACGGGAATTAGACGCCCCGTGGATGCGTTCAGCGCTCTCATCGTCAATGTTGTTGCCGTACGAGACTGCCGCTTCAACTGCTTTCTCCGCCGTTCGAGACCCGATGACGACCTCGTGGTCTGTGTGTACGCCGAGTCGAACTGCAATTCCTTCTCCGAAGTCTCCAGTACCGCCGACTATTGCGATTCGCATACACTGACTACCCGGTAGAATAATAAATAAGATTGTGAAAGAGCAACTTCGGCTGGTACTTCGGTCGAAAGCTAGTGCATCGATGGCGACGCTACGTCGGCGTCTCAGTCGGCACTCCCATACCGGATATTGATATGTATCTCGTCGATCGTCGCGAGTAGTTTATCCGGGAGTTCATCCCGCAAGAGACTGCCTTTAACACGATTAGCGGGGCCAGAGATACTGATTCCACCGACCGGCGTGCCCTCTTCGTCACGAATCGGTGCCCCAACCGCATTCAGTCCTTCAATCGATTCACCGAGGTTGAACGCATAGCCTCGCTCCCGAATTTCATCTAACTCTTCAAGAAGTGCTTCTCTATCAGTAATCGTCTGATCAGTCGCTTCAATGAGTCCCTGCCGGTCAATGATTCCGTGGCTCTCTTCGTCCGGAAGATACGCCAAGATGGCCTTCCCGGCGGCAAGTTGGTGGAGATGCCGGCGTTGACCGACACGGGCAGATGTCTCTAACGGACTTGCACCCGAGGCTTTGTACAGGTGCACGCTGTAGTCTCGCTCCTTCGCAACGAGCCAGACTTTTTCCCCAGTCTCCTCAGCTAAGCGATCGACCTGCCTTCGGGCGACATCGAAAAACGAGATCCGGTCGCGAGCGCTGATTCCGAAGTCCAATAGCCAGAGACTGAGATAGAACTGTCCGTTCTCTCTAAAAAGGAGATCATTGTCCTCAAGCGTGAGAAGATGCCGATGAATCGTACTGCGAGCCAAATCGAGTTCCTCGGTTAGTTCATCGAGCGTGCGCCCCGGATTGTCCTTTAATTGCTCTAAGATCTGGATCGATGACTCCGTCGTCGTTACCGGGCGATTCGAACGAGGTTGTTCAGTCATATCTTACCATCAAGGAGTCTACGATTTAGCTTTTGTCCCGAAAACGCGAGACAGACTCCGATTGGTGAAGTATTTGCGTTGTCTATCGAGCGGAGCCAGTTGGTATAATTAATCAGAAATGCCGGACGAACCGGCGTTTCTCCCGCAAATTATCCGGACGGCACTCACTCCACCCAAACGGTCTTACGGTTGACAAACTCTCGAATGCCCGGTCCCGAGAGTTCACGGCCGTATCCCGAGTCACCGATGCCGCCGAACGGAACACGAGGGTCGGATTTGGTTAGTTGATTCACGTAAACGCAGCCAGCGTTAATCCGGTTCGCTAAGCGCTCGCCGCGTTCTCGATCAGCCGTCCAAATACTCGCACCGAGACCGAACCGTGTGTCGTTAGCCACGTCGATCGCTTCCTCGGCATCACTAACCTTGTACACCGCTGCGACGGGTCCGAACAGTTCTTCCGTATCAGCCGGGCATCCCTCGGGAACGTCGGTCAGAACCGTCGGGGGATAGTACGCGCCGGTTCTGTCAAGCGGTTCCCCACCGGTACGAACAGTTGCACCGGCCTCAGCGCTGGCGGTCACTTGTTCGTGGAGAGCAGCCATCAGATCCGGGTCCGCCTGTGGGCCAATATCCGTTGTTTCGTCCATCGGGTCGCCAATCGTCTGGTCTGCAAACGCACTTACGAGTCGATCGACGTACTCCTCGTAGATCGCTTCGTGGACGATGAACCGCTTTGCGGCGATGCACGACTGACCGTTGTTCTGATTCCGGGCCAGAACACCGGTTTCGACGGCGGCATCGAGATCGGCATCATCGAGGACGATGAATGGGTCGCTTCCACCGAGTTCGAGAACCGTCTGTTTCAGGTTCCGGCCAGCGGTCTCTGCGACGGCACGTCCAGCAGGTCCGCTTCCAGTAAGGGTCACGGCACGAACCCGGTCGTCTTCGATGACGCCGTCAACCTTCGATGATCCGATCATGAGGGTCTGAAAGACCCCTTCGGGATAGCCCGCCTCGCGAAAGATTTCTTCGAGCGCCTGCGCACAACCCGGGACGTTCGAGGCGTGTTTGAGCAACCCGACATTGCCAGCGGTGATGTACGGGGCGGCAAAGCGAATGACCTGCCAAAACGGGTAGTTCCACGGCATCACGGCCAAGACAGGACCGAGCGGTTCGTGGACAGTCTTGACCGTCGTTCCGGGCGGACTCGGGTGATGCTCGGATTCGAGGTAGGTACTCGCATATTCGGCATAGTGGTCGCACGCCCACGCGCATTTCTGGACTTCTGCACGCGCCTGAGCGATGGGCTTTCCCATCTCACGAGTCATTAAGGTCGCATACGTTTCCTCGTTCTCACGAAGGACATCACCAGCGGAGGCAAGGAGTTTCTCTCGCTCACGGAGCGGCCGGTCGCGCCATTCATCGAACGTGTTAGCCGCAGTTCCGAGCTTTGACTCAACGATATCATCACTGTCCGCTTCGTACGTGGCGATTCGCTCTCCCGTCGCAGGGTTTACGGAGTCCATCAGCTACGACATATGGCTGCGAAACAATAGGTATTATCCCGATTTTGCTTGTTACCAAGAAGCATGAAATGGGAGAAAATAGGAAGCCACAATCACACAGCCACAAATACAAGTAACTTGGATTCGACTGTTCGATAGAAGCCGCTTTCGCAGACGAAACCTGGTGAGAGGTACGTTACACACGTAGGACTGTAACTATAGTACGCGAATCGAACCGTATGATCCTCGCGGTCCCGTCAGGAGTAAATACGCATAGGTAGGTGAATGGCTGAACAACCCGCTTCGTTCCGTAAATAGCCTAAATGCTGGTACTGACGCCGTTTTCGGAGTCGCCAATAGAGATCGCAGTGCCATGTATCGCTCCCAATTAGTCGGGAGTCCAAGCTAATTGGATTAATTTGATCCAGACCTCTTCAGACAATAGTAGTAGATCATAGATTTAAGTCTACATATTTGGAAACAATATCTGTAAATATCAGCGTAGAATGAAAATAATTGTATAACTAGTTGTTGGTTGTGCATCAGCCAGCGTCCAAGAGTTTCGTACGATAAGATGGATTATTCGTTCAATCACCGGATTCAGTGCACCAGCTAACGACTTCTCACCCCCGTCAAGTCCGATAGGATGAGCCTCTACTCACAAAATACTCCGATCCTCACCCGTCAGAAAGAGAGAACAGTTCACAACCAAAGGGATGCGGCAGTCCGCGGCAACGCATCCGAGCCACCGCGATTCCCCACTGAAGACAGTGTCCGAGATATGTATATTTTCTGTCACAGCAGAACACTTTTACTTGGTGGATGAAAGCTTCCAGACGCTACCATGGCATGTAGTGCACAGCCCAACGATCAGTCTTGGGAACAGCAAGCATCCGCACTCGAAGGCTATCCTCCAAGTGTGAAGTTCGTTGCAAAGATGTTAGAGATAAAGGGCGAACTGACGCAGAGCGATCTCGTCGAAGAGACGTTGTTGCCAGCCAGAACAGTCCGATATGCGGTGAATACGCTGGAAGATGACGGGTATCTCGAAAGTCGGCATTACTGGAAAGATGCGCGAAAGCGCCTATACAGCCTCGAAGTAGCAGCAGTCGAAGACTCAAAGACCGTTAACTCGAATGTGTATGACCCAGACGATGAAATTGGACGTGAATGCCGGGAAGCAAACCAATGAGTAAGTACGCACCGCGTGTCGAGAAGATGGATATCAGCGGGATCAGGGAAGTGTTCGAAGGCGCAAGCGAGGACGACATTAACCTCGGTATCGGACAACCCGATTTCCCCACTCCGGAGCATATTCGAGACGCCGCGCTATCCGCAGTCGAAGACGGAGTTGTCGATTCGTACACAGGCAACAAAGGGATACTTGGCCTCCGGGAGGGCATCAGCGAGAAATACGAACGGGACAGCGGACTCTCGGTTGATCCCGACAACATCATCGCAACGTCCGGTGCCAGCGAGGCCCTCCACATCGCCATCGAAGCCCACGTTAGGAACGGTGGCGAAGTAATCATCCCTGACCCGGGATTCGTCGCGTACGAGCAGCTCGCGGTGCTTGCAGGAGGGACGCCCAAACCGGTCGAACTGCGAGACGACTTAACCCTCGACCCAGCGACGGTCGAAGACGCAATCACCGAGGACACCGACCTGTTTATCGTCAATAGTCCAGCGAATCCAACCGGTGCAGTACAGACAGAGTCGGACATGCGTGAGTTTGCGCGCATCGCCGACGAATACGACGTTGTGTGTCTCTTAGACGAAGTCTACGAACACATCGTGTTCGAGGGAGAACACCGCTCACCGATGGAGTTCGCAACGACCGATAACGTCGTGCAAGTGAACGCGTGCTCGAAGTCGTACTCGATGACAGGATGGCGACTCGGATGGGTCACTGCGAGCGATGATCGAATAGAGCGGATGTTACGCGTCCACCAGTACGTTCAGGCGTGTGCAAGCGCGCCGGCTCAATACGCCGCCGAGGCCGCTCTGAAAGGACCACAGGAACCCGTCGAGGAGATGGTCTCTGCGTTCGAGACCCGTCGAGACGTTCTTCTGGATGGGCTAGATGATATCGGCCTGGAAACGCCTCGACCGGAAGGAGCGTTCTATGCGATGCCAAGCGTCCCAGAAGGGTGGGCCTCAGAAGTGCTGGATAACGGTGTGATCGTTGTCCCCGGCGATGTATTCGGAGAACGAGGTGCGGGTTACGCCCGAATTTCCTATGCAACCAACGTGGAAACGCTGAAAGAAGCACTGGAGGTTATGAAATCGGTCACACGTTCGTTCTGAGACTGCGATTTTACGATCGCATCGCGTTCGGACGCTGTCGATGCACTCAGTTTCTGTCTTGGGCGGTTTCTATCTCGGGCGTGTCGAGAAACGCCCAGACGGGTCGTTTAGAACGGAGAAAAGATGCGATAAACGACGGGATTCGCAACTCTTAGAAAAGTTTATTAAATACATTCGTGTTGTGTGAGTCTGTATGGCACGTGACACATGGGCGAGTCGCATAGGTTTCATACTAGCAGCGGTCGGAAGCGCGGTTGGACTAGGGAACATCTGGCGATTTCCCTGGATGACCGCACAGAACGGTGGCAGCGCATTTCTCGTCACGTATCTGTTTATCGTCATTGGAGTTGGGGTTCCGGGCTTACTAGCGACGCTCGTCATCGGAAGGCGGTCGAATCTGAATCCGGTTGGCGCGTTCAAATCGCTCAAAGGCTCGCGTTCCTGGGTACTCCTCGGTGGTATCTGCGTCCTCACGTCGATTGTACTGATATCGTTCTACAGCGTCGTCGGTGGATGGGTCCTCCGATACTTCATAGAGAGTTTCACGGGCGCGTATTTCGCCCAACCCGGAGCTCACTTCGAGGCGATCAACTACGGGATGAGCGCATTCCAGTATCAGGTAGTGTTCCTCATCATAACGGCACTCATCGTGATGATTGGTGTCAGAGAGGGCATCGAGACGACGACGAAGGTGATGATGCCCGGAATCGCAATTCTGCTTACCGCCATGGCAATCTGGGCGTTCCGCCAACCAAACGCAGCACAGGGATACCAGTTTTATCTCGCATTCGACGGGCAGTACCTCTCGAAGAATTTCCTCCCCGTCCTCAGTTCTGCCGCCGGACAAGCGTTATTCACCCTCTCGATTGGTGGCGGAACGATGCTTACCTACGCATCCTATATCGAGGAGGACAGATCGCTCCCATTTGACGCCTCCAGCATCGCAATCCTAAATCTCGGAATCGGTGTTCTCGCCGGCCTCGTTGTCTTCCCACTCCTCTTTTCGTACGCAGATGGGCCGACGAGTGGTGGCCCAGGTGCGCTCTTCGTCAGCATCGCCGGTGCATTCGCAAACCTGCCCGCTGGCAAGTTCCTCGGAGCGACCTTCTTCCTCGTCGTCCTCCTGGCTGCGATCACCAGTTCGATCAGTATGCTCGAAATCCCCGTCGCCTTCCTCGTCGACGAATTCGGATTTGAACGCTCGAAAGTTACTCGCGGTATGCTTCTGTTAGTGGTCGCAACGGGAGCGCCCAACGCATTCAATGCAGATGTGTTCAGTTTCGTCGCAGGTCACCTCGTGAGTCTTCTCATGACGCTCGGATTGATCGGGTTCATGTTCTACGCAGCGTGGGTACTTGGACCGGACGCTGTCGAAGAGTACCGCAAAGGTGCAGGTTCGCTTGCTCGCCCGCTCGCTGGAGTGTGGCGATATGCTATCGGATCGGTTTTCCCGATATTCCTGCTTTTCTCCTTCTATACCGATAGTCTGAGTCTCGCAGGGGTTTCGGTCAACTCGATGGAGGTCCTCGTCATCACACTTCTAACCGCAGTGCCATTTATCATATTCATCCACTGGTCAGAGCGCGAGACGCCGTCCAAGGCGATCAAAAGCACAGACTGATCTCTGTCTTCTCGCTTTTAGCTCCAGCATAGCAACAGAGAGGTGGAAGTCTCGCTAGCAGAGAGTCACTGTAGTTTGAGCTGACCGGTGATATTTTCAGTGACAAGACACCTGAATAGTATGAAGAGGCTATGAATTTATTCTAATACCCCTTATCTACCAATTGTTGGCAGGTAATTTGCTCCTGAGTCTTTATCATCATCGAACATTGTGATTAAGTCTCACAGAACTATTAAGTCATCACCTCACAATTGCAGTAGATATGGTGACCGTCAGTGGACCAGAGATTCGCGCGGCAATCAAGCCAGTTCAACATCTTGGTGCCCTTTTTAGCGCGATTTTCCTCTTTATATTTAAACTGACAGCAGTCGCTCCGATGCGAGGGGAGACACGCCCTCACACCGGACACACTCTCTGGAACTAACTCACAAGCTTCCGTCCCCAGCGGTCCTGTGGGTGCCCAGACCGGCCGTGTGGCACAGACGGCAAACTAACCACCGGTATATCGACCATCACCAATGAGCGCACAAAAGGAACTCGACCAGCACGACACCAGCAGCCCAGTCACGGCGGACGACCAGCCAATTCAGATACTCGATACAGACGGCAACGTGCGACCGAACGCAACGGTGCCCGACCTCTCAGACGAGGAGTTGATCTCGATGTACGAGGACATCAAACTCGCACGTCGGTTCGATCAACGCGCAATCAGCTTCCAGCGTCAGGGACGGCTCGCAACGTACGCACCCATGACGGGACAAGAAGGTGCACAAGTCGCAACGAGCTATGCGCTGGATGACCAAGACTGGCTGTTCCCGACGTACCGCGAACACGCGGCAAAGCACGTTCACGGCGTCGATTTGGCGTCGCTTCTGAAGCCACTTCGCGGGCTTCGAGAGGGCTATGCAGTTCCTGACGATGTCAACGTCATGCCCGAATACATCCCTATCGCAACGCAGGTGCCACAGGCGATGGGAATGGCCTGGGGACACAAGATGCAGGGGAAAACGGACCAGGCCGTTCTCTGCCATCTCGGAGATGGGGCGACCTCCGAAGGCGACTTCCACGAAGGGCTGAACTTCGCTGGTGTCTTCGATGTTCCGACGGTCTTCGTCTGCAACAACAATCAGTGGGCGATTTCCGTCCCCCGAGAGCGCCAAACGGCGAGTGAAACAATCGCACAGAAGGCGCAGGCGTACGGTATCGACGGTGTCCGCGTTGACGGTCTCGATCCGCTTGCAGTCTATCAGGTCACGAAGGAGGCCCTCAACAAGGCAAAGAGCCCGACGGGTGACGAACTCCGCCCGACGCTCATTGAGGCGGTGCAGTACCGCTACGGTGCCCATACAACTGCGGACGATCCATCAGTGTACCGTGAAGCGGATGAAGCCGACGAATGGAAGGAAAAGGACCCTGTTGACCGGTTGCAGAAATACCTGTATAACGAAGGACTCCTCGATGAAGGCATCGAAGCCGAAATCGATGATCGCATCGAAGCGAAGATCAGTGACGCAATAGCGGAGGCTGAAAGCGCAGAGGCCGATCCCAACCAGATATTCGAGCACGTGTACGACGAAATGCCCGACCGGCTTCGAGAGCAACGGGACGAACTCAATGCACTCCGCGAAAAGTACGGCGACGAGCCATTCAACGAGGTGTTAGAATGAGTTCGACGGCGGCACCAGACTCCGAGCCTCCGATTGAGAGGCTGAATCTCGTCGAAGCGATCTGTGATGGCCTCTACACCGAGATGTCCCAAAGCGACGATGTCGTCGTGATGGGCGAAGACGTGGGGAAAAACGGCGGCGTCTTCCGCGCGACGAACGGACTCTACGAGGAGTTCGGCGAAGAGCGCGTTATCGACACGCCGCTTGCGGAGGCTGGAATCGTGGGGTCCGCAATCGGTCTCGCGCTGTCCGGACTCCGCCCGGTTGCCGAGATGCAGTTCATGGGGTTCATCTATCCCGCATTCGACCAAATCGTGAGTCACGCCGCGCGACTGCGAAGCCGTAGCCACGGCCAGTACTCGGTTCCCATGGTCGTGCGGGCCCCGTACGGCGGCGGTATTCGCGCGCCCGAACACCACTCAGAATCGAAGGAGGCCTTCTTCGTCCACGAACCCGGACTGAAAGTCGTCACCCCGAGCACGCCGCACGACGCGAAGGGACTCCTCATCGCGTCGCTCCGTGATCCTGATCCGGTGATTTTCCTCGAACCGAAGCTCATCTATCGGGCGTTCAAGGAGAAGGTTCCGACGGGAAGCTACGAGGTCCCGCTCTCTGAGGCCTCAATCCGTCGAGAGGGGAGTGACATCTCGGTATACACGTGGGGTGCGATGACGCGCCCGGCACTCATCGCCGCGGATAACCTCGCGGACGAACGCGGAGTCGATGTCGAAGTCGTCGATTTGCGTACGTTGTCGCCGCTGGATACCGAGACGATTGTCGAGTCGTTCAAGAAGACCGGCCGGGCCGCGGTCGTCCACGAGGCTCCGAAGACGGGAGGACTGGGTGCAGAAATCTCTTCAACGATTCAAGAAGAGGCACTGCTCCATCAGGAAGCACCGATCAAGCGTATCACTGGATTCGACGCACCGGTGCCGCTTCACGGCGTCGAGGACTACTACCTCCCACAAGCCGTGCGGATTCAAGAAGGTATCCTCGAAACAGTCGAGTTCTAAACCGACCCCACGTCACTCAGAATCACGTTCGCAGGAAAACCCGTCAGCGCACGGTCTGCGCTAGACTCGCGGCGCGACTTCTTCACCCAGCCGTTGGATACACGTCTTCATCGCTTCCGTGCCGACTCCCGGATGGTAGGTTCGGAACACGAAGTGGATGTCGTCGCCAAGTGCCTCACGGTACTCGTTGAGTTCATCGACGACCTGATCTGGAGTACCGAAGATTGCTTGCTCTTTCAACTCCTGTTTTCGCTCTGCTGGGAGTTCATCGACGGGCTCGCCGCCGAATATCTCGGCGTATCGACGCTGGATATAGAGATAGCCGTCTTTCATCGTCTCCCACGCGTCTTCGCGCGAGTCGCCGACCCAACCGTGCTGGAGGATGTATATCTGGAACTCCCCGTCGATATCCTCTGTTTCTCGGACGTTTCGGATGTCCTCGACGCGTCGTTGCAGTCCGGTAATCGAGAGCTTCGACGGAGCACACCACGCATCAGCAGTCCGAGCAGCACGGCGCACAGCGGGTTTCGCGGCCCCACCAAGCATGATCGGAACCCCGTCTTTCGGTTTCGGAGTCACCGTCACATCAGGGGACACGTCGTGAAATTCCGCATCGTAGTCGAGGGGGCCATCCGACCACGCACCCCGGAGCAGGTTCACCTGATCGGACAAGCGTTCGACGCGCTCCTCGCGCGGAACCCCGAACTGCTCGAACTCGTTCGGATTCGAACCAATCGATAACCCGAGTGTAAGCCGCCCATCCGAAAGTAGGTCAACCGTCGCAGCATCCTCTGCGAGACGAACACCGTCGTAGAGCGGCGCTAGCGCGATGCACGTCCCGATTTCGATGTTGTCGGTGACGCTCGCTAACGCACCCAGCGCCGGCATCGTGCCCGAGAGGTAGCTATCGTCCGAGAAATGATGTTCAGAGACCCACGTGCTATCGAGACCGGCCTCGTCGATAGTCCGACCGAGTTCGAGCATCTCGTCGTGAATCTCGGTCATCGAACGGTCATCGTCCGGTCGCTGTTGACAGGTAAACAGACCAGTGCCGAGCTGCATACACGCACTGTCGTACTGTTCCCCCTTAGTCGTTCGTGAACTGGCCCCCAGTACCGCTTTCGTAGCGTAACGTCAGCCGACGGTTCAGTAGTCGATGCGCGTTATCTCCTCAACGGGCCACTGACTCAGGATTTCGACGCCGTTCTCGCGGACGACGACCATCTCCTCAACGCGGACTCCTTGGCGGTCTGCGGGTTCCATCGTTTCGACAGCCATCGTCATTCCTTCCTCGATCTCGATGGGATGGTCCGGCGAAAGACCGCGCCAGATGAGTGGCACCTCGTAGAGTTGGAGACCGAGGCCGTGTGCCCAGTGATTGGTCGTCATCTGCCAGTGGTCTGTCGCGTCGTACCAGTCGGCGTGTTCGCCCTCCATATCGGGGAAGCCTTTGCAGATTTCGTCGGTCGTCGCACCCGGCTCGATGCGTTCGAGTACGTCGTAGAGATTGTCTCGGGCCGTTTCGTATGCGTCCTTCTGTGCCTTGGTTGGTTCACCCATGGAGAACGTTCGGTAGTAACACGACCGGTAGCCGAGGTAGCCGATGTTGTAGAAGTCGGCATAGACGATATCACCGGGGCGAATCTGTCGGTCGGTCGTGTTCGCCTGATGTTTCGGCCACGTGTTCGGACCGGACGTGACGTAGCCGCCTTGGACCATCGCACCGTGCCGCCAGAGTTCCTTGCTCGCGTGACCCCAGACTTCGGACTCTTTCACACCCGGACGGGCGGTTTCCTTGATTTTCTGGAAGCCAGCTTCACAGATGGCTGCGACCTGCCGAAGACATTCGATCTCGTCTTGGGTCTTGATCTTCCGGGCATCATGCATCAGATCGACGCACTCCTTGGTACGAACATCTACGTTGTTGGTCTCGAAGGCGCTGATGAGACCCTGATTACCTACGTCGAGACCCAGTGGCTCCTTGTGGACGCCGTACTCTTCCATCGCCTCCGTGACGAGAGTGGCCATCTTTTGCTTGAGCCAGTTGCGTGCGGAGTCGCGGCCGGACGCGCGCGGGACGTTCCCGAGTCCGGGGCACGCGTAGCGGATATCGTCCAACCACGGGCAGTTAAACCGCTGATTGCTCGCGTGATCTGCGGTGTCCCAGTGGACGATATCGCCCTCCTCGGTCAAGAGGGTGTAATGGTCGGCTCCGGAGCCACCAGTCATCGCAAGCCCAGTAACGTATCGGATGTTCGGGTCGGAGACGAGAAGCATACTCCCGAGATCCGAGTCCTGTAAGCGTTCAAGTGCCTTCTCGTAGCGTTCTTCGCGGAGACGCTTGACGTCGATGCGCTCCTCCCAGTCAACGGCCTGCGTCCCACGCGTTCCTTCCATGAAACTCCGCTCGTACATACTCAGTACGATTATTTTTCCGGACGATTATCAAGATGGTCATTGGGGTCATGACTGCTGGGTGTTTGACTCCGGGAGGTGGACGGAAGCACGTATCCCTCCTGATCCCTCACATTTTAATAGACACCACGACGAGACGTATATCCATGTACAAGCACGTTGCACTGCTAGTGCGTCAGTCGGACATGTCTCACGAGGAGTTCGTCGAACACTGGCAGCATACCCACACACCGATTGCGAAGGATATCGAAGGAGTCGTCCGCTACCAGCAAGTCCTTCCGACTGAACCCGAACACGCGGAGTTCGACGGATTGGCCGAACTCTACTTCGAGACGTTAGACGAACTACACGAGGCGCTCGGAAGCGAAGGCTCGCGTGATTACGACCCGACGAAAGAAATCGCCGCGAAAGCTCGACAGGACGTTGATAACTTCCTCGACGTAGCGCGTCGCCCGCGTCTGATCGGGGAAGAGCGCATCGTTAAGGACGAAGTTGACGGCGATACCGACGGTCTCTACAAGCACTCGGCGTTCCTCGTCCGGAAAGAAGGAATGACTCACGAGGAGTTCCTCGACCACTGGCAGAACACTCACACGCCCATCGCAAAGGAGATTGAGGGTGTCGTTCGGTACTGTCAGGTGGTTCCGACAGATCCCGACAACGCCGAATTCGACGGCATCGCCGAACTCTACTTCGACGATATCGAGAAACTCTACGACGCATTGGGTAGTGAAGGCTCCCGTGACTACGAGGCGACGGGCGGTAAAGCCGCCGAGGCGCGCGAGGACGTTGACAACTTCCTCGCAATCGAAGAGCGCCCGCGGTTTATCGGCCGCGAACGGCTCGTGAAGAACACGCTTCTGAAACACGATGGCTACTGAGGTACACGAGCGGGACTACGAAAGTCAAGTTCGGGACGCGTTTCCATCGCTACGCCGGATTGAGGACGATGACCTTCGGGAAAAAGTCGTGGACGCGTGGGTTCTCGGTCTAGAACGAGGAGGTTGGCAGTCAATCCACGATATTCCATACGCATGGAATATTCACGACGTCACGAACGTCGAACACGTCCGGGGTGTCACAAAAATCGCACTCCAATCCGCCGAAGTTCAACGCGACTTCCACGGCGCAGACCCAGATATCGACGTTATCGTCGCGGCGTGCCTGCTTCACGATGTCGGGAAGTGCTACGAGTACGTGGACCACGTTGATGCCGAACTGCTTGACGGTACCGACCGCGAACACTACGCCAACGAGGAGATACCCCACTCAATCTCGGGCTACGCGCTCGCTCACGAAGTCGGCTGTCCGCTAGACGTACAAAGAGCGATTCCGCACTTCCTCGGGGAAGTTCCGACGCGAACGCTCGAAGCCGAACTCGTCAAAAGTGCGAATTCGGCCTCTTCGAACGCGATCACCGAATCTGCGATGGGAATCACGCTGAAAGAGTGGGTGGACAAGTACAGCCAAACGCAGAACTGAACCCGAATCAACCTGCGTCTCTTTTCACCGTTCGAATCGTTGCCGAGCGCCTAGAGCGGGTCCAGTCCGGCCTCATCACGGAGAACCGAGATGTAGTCGCGGAACCCGGATTCGAGGTCGTACTGCGGGTCGTAGCCCAAGTCTTCCTGCGCCTTCGTCATGTCAAGTCGTTGGGTCCACGGCAGTTCGCCATCGTCAGACACGTCGATGTCGGCGTCGGGTATGATGCCCTCGACGGTCTCGGCCGCCTCTCGGACGGTCGCAAGCTCCCCACGAACGTTGTAGATACGCTGAGAGAGT
This sequence comes from Halogeometricum borinquense DSM 11551, assembly GCF_000172995.2. GTDB lineage: Archaea > Halobacteriota > Halobacteria > Halobacteriales > Haloferacaceae > Halogeometricum > Halogeometricum borinquense. The sequence continues at coordinate 245,198 of NC_014731.1, read as the reverse complement.
TCTTCATCGGGTGTAAACGCCGCCAGACGGAATCCCTGAGCGATATCTTCGACGTGTTGCCAGTCGATTTCTTGGTCGCCGTACTCGACCGAGAATGACTCACCAACTGCTGGCTTCTCGATGATATTCGCAAGGAACGCAGATCCACCGGTCTCACGGTACGGGCCGTACGCGACGGTCGGCCGAATCGCAACGTGACTGACATCGTACTCCTCGTGATAGACGCGGGCTTGGTGTTCGTTGTACTCCTTAGTCGCCCCGTAGAGCGTATCCGGGTAAACCAGATCATCCTCGGTAACCCACCAGTCGCCGCCGTCATCGTAGTTGTGCGGCGGCGCATAGACTGCCGCAGAAGATGCCCAGGCGACCCGTTCGACTTGGTCATCCAGCGTCCGAGCGGCCTCGAAGACGTTGCTCGTCCCTTCGATGTTTACTTGCATGGCTGCGCGAGGGTTACTCTCAGCCGTATTGGTCAAGAGTGCGGCGAGATGAACGATATGCGTCGTTCCGGTCTCAGAAACTGCGCTGACCACGTCAGTCGCATCGCTCACGTCACCGCGTCTGACTTCGACGTCGGCGGCGATACCGAGTTTCTCTAGGATACGCGTATCCGTCGAGAGGTCGTATGCGATGACGTCGTGTCCGTGTTCGAGGAACTGCTTCGAAACGTACGAACCGATGAAGCCGGTCCCACCAGTGACAAGTACTGTCGCGTTTTCCGCCATAGTACCGATGTCGGTGGAGTCCGGCAAAAGCGTTGTGCCTTCCCACAAACTGGCCGTTACTCGTGAAGGCCGCCGACTTCGGCGTAAAACGACGACTGGAGCGTTTCGGCCATATCCTGTTCGCGGTCGATTCGAACGTCCACGACCGTCGGAACATCGGCCGCTTTGGCCTCTTTGAGGCGAGCAGCCAAGTTCTCTGGTTCCGTCACGCGCATCCCCTCCGCACCGAAGCCTTCGGCCACAGCGACGAAGTCCGTATCGTGGAACTCGACGCCGGGAATCGAATCGTCCATCTGGCGGACCATCCCGAGCGAGGTGTCGTTGAGGACGACAAACGTGGGTGCCACCCCGTATTCGACTGCTGTTTCGACGCATGTCATCGTCATCGTGAAGCCGCCGTCACCGGCAACTGCGACCACGTCCTTGTCAGTCGTAATTGCCGCAGAGACACCAGCGGGACCAGCCCATCCCATGCCGCCGACACCGCCACTGCCGAAGTACGTTCGGATCGCCGGCGTCTGCAGGTAGTTGAGGAGCCAGAACCGGTTGTTCCCCGAATCTGCCGTCACAATCGTCTCTGCATCCACTATCTCGTTGATTTCTGCGACTGCACGCTGTGGGAGAATCGGACGCTGGTCTGAGTCGCAGGCGGGGGCTGTAAAGTCCGTTCGCGCTTCAGCAGCGCGGTCGAGTGCCCAGCCGTTTTGTCCACTACCTGCGCTGACGAGTGCCGAAAGCGACTGTCCGGCGTCGCCGATGAGTCCGACATCGGCGGGGTACACCCAACCGGCGTTCCGGGTTTCGATATCCGCGTGGATGATCGCTTGCTCGTCCGGGCGGATGAAACTCGCCGCCTGCCAGTTCGTGTCCATCGGATTCATCCGACAACCGACGACGAGTAACGCGTCTGCTTCGCTGACCGCTTGATTGGCACCTTCGTGTCCGAACGAACCAATAACACCAGCGGCCCGGTCGTGCGTCTCCGGAATCGTAGACTTCCCGAGATACGACGTGGTGACGACCGCGTCGTACGCCTCCGCAACTTCGAGGAGTTCGTCGTAGCACTGAGAGACGTGAACGCCGTTCCCCGCGATAATAACTGGTCGGTCAGCATCCGAGAGAATCTTCGAGGCTGTAGAAACGGTCTCCTCGGTCGGTGCCGAGTCCCAGTTTCGAGTCTGTGCCTCCGGAGACCAGAGGGGTGGTGTATCAGATTCCGGCACCTCGGCTGTGACCGCATCACCGTCTAAAATAACCGCCGTGGGACCGGGGCGGTTAGCGGTCGAATGCTTGAACGCTAACTGGACGCTCCGTATCGTTTCGTTGGCCGAACGAGGGAACCACCATTCTTTCGTGATACCGTCCAGAATCTTAGGAAGCGAAAAGCCACCATAATCTCCCCGCGCCTGTTGGTACGGGGCCAGCGTCGAGTAATCTCCTCGTTCGGATGCCTCGGTAAGCGCAACCATAGGAGATGAGCCAAGTTGAGCCTCCATCTGCCCAATCGCACCGATACTCCCAATCCACGGGCCTTGCCCCGTAAGCACTCCCGGAGATTGGTGATATCGCCCGTACATCTCGGCCATCACACTCGCCTCGCGCTCGTCACGCGGGCGTACAACTTGAATATCTGAGTCGGCGAGAGACTCGAGGAGTTCGATTGCTCGGCCGCCGGGATAACCGAACAGGTACTCGACGCCCAGATGCTCCAACACGCGAACGATTTCAGCAGTACACTTGGTCATGGGTCTGAGTGATTCTGTAGGCGCGCTAGTACGGTCGTGACGGATTCGAGGGTCACGGAAACCATACGACGACTACCCTACGTGAGTTACACCCACTCACTAGGTGTACTTCGGTTTATCGGTCCCTCACATACCCTCCTGTTTCTCGTATAGGCGAGTACAGAATCCAAGTAATTCGGATAAATATAGATTTTGAAAAATATTGAATTAGTTTGGCGATTTGTCATAGATCTACGCTGAATTTAGAGATTAGAGCGGTCAGTCAACAACAAAAATAGAAAGAGATTGCGTAGTGTATTAGGCAGATTGTATCCGAAATACTCGGACATTATGTGTAAATTCTTATGTTTATCAAGGATAGCGTTACGCAGTTAGCCTTGTAATATTTCGACAGCCACCGATGAGAAGACCAGAACCGGAGAGATATCGAATCAGACACCGAATGAATCGAAATCGAACCCCACAGAACGACGCGAATGCAGGCGCGGGAGATGTGAAATAACATCGAGAGTGGCTCGGAACCGTTTTCTCCCGGTTTCGTACTTTAAATTGTCCAAACTACTTGGATTCTAAGTTCGACCGGGTTAGCTGGGTTAGAATAGTCTCAGTTGATAGCTGTCATCAAAGAGGCCGAATCGACCGTTGAGGTAGACGATAGTGTACAACACAAACAATATCGATCAACCCGCATCGTGCCACACCGAAGGAAAGGACAATCAGATCGTACCACGAGATAGAGGAGAGAGACACGTGAGTTGGCACGACAATAAGGATCATATGAAAGTATGCCCTCATGAAGTAGGCAACAGGACGAACCATCGAACCAATGTCGTATCGTGTCTACAATCAGACATCGGACGCAGAGCCGCTAGCTGTCGTATTATCTTGTTCCATTTATACACTATTATTTATCGTGGTATTTGACAGAGTGCCCTCGACGACCTACGAAGATGGCGGCAACAGGTGACTGAAAAGAAGTAGCGAGAATTACAGCAATGCCCCCGAACAGAGCTGTCACGTGAGGTTTTGACGGCGAACGGACGTAGCCGTCGCTGCAAGACACTCGTTGAGCGGCCTGCAAGTGTCACGGTTGCTTACCCGATGACTTGTGTGTGATATAGTAACGTCTCTCTTCACTCACTTGACCGCACGACGTCGTGCAGTCGGATGAGCAATCGGGTGCAGACGCGACGATAGGTTAGAACCGGTCCATCTCGAAAATTTCGAGATCGACCTTCGAGGCCTCCTCAGTCACGAGGTCGGCTAATAGCTCTCCCATGAGACCGCTGAATTTGAATCCTTTCCCGGAGAACCCTGCGCCAACTTTCACTTGCGGACGGTCCGGCAGTGAGTCAACGATGAAATCCTGATCCGGAGTGTGAGTGACCATACAGGTCTTCAGTCGCTTCGTCGAACGCGCACCTTCCGGGAAGTACTCTCGGGCTTTGTCGTAAAGTACCGTTCTGAGCCGCTCTTTCTCCTTCTCCGTCGGTCTGGGATCGAAATCAGACGGGTCTGCAACGTCCTCTAGATTGTCTACGAGACCGAATTTGAACCCAGAGGTGCCTGCTGCCGGTGCCCCGTAGTATCCTTGGTCGCCCTCGTTGATCGAGAAGACGGGCAGTGCATCCGGTGTAAACTTCTCGGGAGACTCGGGTTGGAAGCCACCGACGATGACGCGCCACGGTGTCAGTTTCTCCGCGACCCGTTCGGGGAATACATCCTTCCATGCGCCGGCCGTTAGAACGAGTTGATCTGCCTCGTACGTCGTGAGATCGGTTTGTACGCGGACTCCGTCGTCTGTCGTGTCCCACTCGACGACCGTTTCGTGTGCGTGGGTTTCTGCGCCGTTATCGTGCGCTCCGGCGACATGTGCCTGTACGCACCTCGTCGGATGAATAAACCCGCCATCCGGCTGATGTACCGCTTCAAAGTCCGACGGCAGACGAAACCCCGGGAACTGTTCGGAGAGTTCGGCCGCCGAAAGATGTTCGTACGGGAGGTCGTACTCCTCGCAGGCGGTGATGGCCCCTTCGACAGTCTCACTCCCTTCCGGACCGGCATCAACCGTCCCCGTACGGAACAGTAGTTGTTCGCCGTACTCTTCTTCTAACGATTCCCACAAGTCGATAGAGCGCCGAACGTGGGGAACGTACTCCGGGTCCTCGTAGTTCGTGAGGCGAATGAGCCGGGAGTCACCGTGTGAGGAGCCAACCGAGTTCGGGATGCTGTACTGGTCTAATCCTAACACGTCAAGCCCACGCTGAGAGAGGTGGTACACCGCTGCACTTCCGATGCCTCCGACACCGACGACTATGACATCGTATGCTTTGTCACTACCTTCCATGTGACGGGGTAAGTATCAGGATAGTATTAATGTTTGTGTTCGCCAATCTATTTGCCGGATTATCTTGGACCACCCGTTCGCCATCCGACTCGCAATTTTTGCCCGCTATCCAGTTTTATATATACATCTTTACCAAGATATTTGTTAATGGCAAATAGCAGTCCAAGAACGCTCAGCACCGTCGAAAACACCTGCCGGGTGATCGATACGCTGGAGGAGATGGACGGTGCAACGGTAACAGAACTTGCAGACGCGTTGGGACTCTCGAAACCCGGCGTGTACAACCATCTGGCGACGCTAAAGAAGATGGAGTTCGTGGTCAAATCGGATGGAGAGTACCGCCTCAGTTTGAAGTTCCTGAACAAAGGTCGGTACGTGCTCGATACGAACCTCCTCCATATTGCGGGTGAGAACGTAACGAAGGAACTTGCCGAAGAAACAGGAGAGTTTTCGCACCTGATGACCTGCGAATTCGGTCGTGGCGTCTATTTACACAAGGTCCAAGGCGAAAAAGGGATCTCAGAAAACTTCAACAAGATGAAACGACGAACGCACGATTTCCTGCACTGGAGTTCCTCGGGTAAAGCGTATCTCGCACATCTCCCACCCGAAGAGGCGAGAACGATTGTCGAAGAGCAGGGACTGCCATCGATGAACGAAAACACGATTACCGACCAAGCGGAGTTGTTCGAGGAGTTCGAGACCATTCGCAAACAGGGATACGCCATCAACGACCAAGAGGAGATTCTCGGAACCCGCGCAATCGGTGCGCCGATTCAGAACGATAACGGACTGTACGGTGCAATAAGCATCTCCGGGCCGAAAAGTCGGTTTTCGTTCGAGAAACTCCACAACGAACTCAGCGAGAAAGTGATCGAAGCCGCGAATATTATCAGCGTGAATATATCTACGTTACAGAACCAGTAGTACAGGGATATGTTTGTAGATAACAAATCGTGTTATTATGTCACAGACACAACTAGACCAGCACATTCCATTACAAACTTAATTTTGTAATACTACGAGTGTCTCGCCGCAGATTGAATTACAGCACTATTCTCGTAACGCATTTCCAATGGTTGCAAATGTAGTTTCTAATCTAAGCATCTCAGTAATTAGTTACTAACAGATATCACTGAAAATTTCATAGCAAGAAACACCTGGATTTGCTATCCACAAATCATAGCAGAGTCAGTTTACCAACACAGCCTGTCTCACTATTTAGTGCTTTCAACAGGGACAGACCGCTACTGTATACGATTTTTCTCTCCAGAGCAACCACGGTTTGCAGGACTGAGATGGAAACCAGTGTGACGACCGCAGTTTTCGGCGACGACGGGTATCTTCCGGCATAGAGTGGGCTGTCACCGATATCGCCGGATTGCACGCTCATATATTCCGCATTCACCACCGACAAATCGACAAAGAAAGGACCATATGGACGCGTGAACCGAACATATAAGGTACACAATCAAAATGCATAAATACTATTACGATAGAGTGTGATTCGCAATGTCACAGGACGACGCAACTAGTTCCAATAGTAAACTTTCCCGACGGTGGTATCTGAGTATGCTCGGGACGGGCACAGTAACTGGATTAGCGGGCTGTGCTGGCGACGGGGGAAGTTCGACGGCATCCAGTAGTGCCAGCGAAGGCGGAGATGGAACCCATGAGTCCGATCTAAGCGGCGATGACTTACGGGGCGGTCATCTCCGCGTGGCCATCACGCCGGAGACGACGACGATTAACCCCGTGATGATGGATTCCCAGTTCCCGCAGCGGTGGGGAGTGAAACTGTTCTATTCGACGCTCACCCGGCTCGACCCCAATCTGGAAGTGTACGGGGACTTAGCGGAGGATTGGTCGTCAAACGACGCCTCCGACGAGTGGACGTTCACGCTTCGCGAGGCAACGTTCCACGATGGCGGCACTGTGACCGCGTCAGACGTGAAAGCGACCTTCGAGACGGTATACGACGACGACGTTGGGAGTCCGGGGAAGGGAACGATGGGCGCTATCGAGCGTGTCGAAGCCGTTGACGAAAAGACGGTTCGGTTCACGCTCGAAAACGCGAACTCGGACTTTCACAAGTTAGTTGCGAAAGGGTGGGGTTCGATTGTCCCCGAAGAGATTGTGACGGACCCAAAGCGTCGGCAAGCGCTCGGTTCCGAAGAACACGGGTCGGGAGCATTCACGCTCGAATCGTTCTCCCCCGGCGACAAACTGACCGGCGTTCGGTACGATGACTACTACCGGACGGGCGACGACGGCGAACCGCTCCCCTACATCGACAAAATCACGCAGATAACGATTCCAGAAAAGAGCAATCAAGTGAACGCCCTCCGAACGGGAGATGTCGATATTATCTGGCAACCCGGTTACGGACAGTGGGGAACGTTACAAGGGCTCTCAGACGCGAATACGCACCGCACTCCCGGCGGTGAAATCGCTAACTTCGTCATGGACGTGAACACCGAGCCGTGGTCCGACAAGCGAGTCAGGCAAGCCGTGATGCACGCCATCGACCGCGAAGCGATTATCGAGGGCGTTCAAGACGGACTTGGGACGGTGGGACAGGATTCGTTGCTCTCACCTGCCTACGAGTATTACGCTGATGTCGGTGCTCGAGAACAGGACCTCGAAAAAGCGAAACAGCTCCTCGCTGACGCAGGCTATCCCGACGGGATAAACCTGACCGAAGAGTTCGGCCTCACGCTGGAGACGGCCAGCATCCCACACATGGAGGGAACCGCCGTCATGATGCAAGAGCAGCTCCAACAGATCGGAATCGAATTCGACATCCAAGTGATGAGCTACGACAACTTCAGCGCCGACGTGTGGACGAAATCGCCGTTCTACGTCGGTGCATACGGGATGCGAATCAGCGGTGCTAACTTCATGAAGCTCCTCCTGCACTCGGAAGGAGCGTGGAACGACGAATCACACTGGTCGAACGAAGAGTTCGACACGGCAGTCGACAACGCCATCGCTGAAACCGACCCCGACCGGAAGCAAAAGCTCATGAAGAAAGCCCAGCAGATCGTCCGTGACGAAGGACCGTACGCGATTCCCTTCTACACGGATACGATCGGCGCCTCGAAGAAATACGTGAAAAAATACAGTCTCAATCCGCTCGCGTACCTGTTCTTCCCCGATGAATATGCACTAGGTCCAGACGCACCCACGAAGTGAGACGCACCGCCGAGTTGCCTCCGCGGAGCGATAGCTATCGGTGCCACCGCTTTTCCGGCATTCTTCGAGCGGAAGCGTCCAGACCAGTTTCAAGTCTAGATACGGTCTGCGCTCGGACATGAACAGAACCCGAGTGAGAGAGACACCTGAGAAGTGAATATGAGCCGCACAGGAGATTCGCGTACGAAGTGAGTTGTCGAAGCGGGGCTACTCCATCCACGACACCGTCTCGTCCGGCACCATCTCGTCTTGTTCTAGGTGACAGGCAATCTGGTGGGTTCGCTGTGCTGATTCGGTTGCTTCAAGCGACGGCACGTCGCGTTCACAGACATCGCCGATTTTCTGTGGACACCGAGTATGGAACGGACATCCGGATGGTGGGTCACGCGCGCTGGGGACATCGCCGTCCAAATAAATCCGGTCTGTCTCGACGGTCGGGTCCGTTGACGGAATGCTCGACAGAAGCGCTCGCGTGTACGGATGGTACGGCGGTTCGAATATCTCCTCGGTCGTCCCGATTTCCGCGATGTTTCCGAGATACATCACGGCCACCCGGTCGCTGATATATCTCACGACGCTCAGGTCGTGGCTGATGAGAAGATAGGACGTTCCGTACGCTTCCCGGAGTTCCGTGAGCAGATTCAGGATGCTCGCTTGCACGCTCACGTCGAGCGCCGAGACGGGTTCGTCGAGTACGACGAAGGACGGATTGACCGAGAAGGCGCGGGCGATGGCGACACGCTGTTTTTCACCCCCCGAAAGGTCCCGAGGGTACCGTTTCGCGTAGTCCGGTTGTAGCCCGACCTGCGTTAGAAGTTCGGCCACACGCTCGCGCTGTGCCGCATCAGACAGATCGGTAAACATCTCAAGCGGGCGCTTGATCGCCTCACCGACAGTGTGCTTCGGATTGAGGCTCGAATGCGGGTTCTGGAAGACGATCTGACACTCTGAGCGGAATTCTTTCATTGCTTGGCTATTCATCTCGCCTACGTCTGTCCCCTTATAAGACACAGAGCCGTCAGTACGGGACTGTAGATCGAGGAGAACTGACCCGAGCGTACTCTTCCCGCACCCGGACTCACCAACGACCGCTAGCGTTTCCGAGTCGTGAATGTCGAAACTCACACCATCGACGGCTTTGACCGGCGGTTCGCCACCGAGGAACCGATCAACCATCGACGGCTCGTCGAAGTGTTTTCGGACGTTCCGAACCTCGATAAGTGGCTCTTCGTTCGCGTTCGGCGAGGTGTGTCGTTCCTGCGTATCGGCTTGGATTGGGTTCGTGAGAGCATGCTCCCAGCGCCGGCACTGCGTGAGGTGGTCCGACTCACCACGGACTGCTTCCATCTGGATTGATCCGCTCCGACAGGCAGGTTCGGCGAACTCACACCGGTTTGCGAACGTGCAACCATCACTGACCGCCGTCAGATCACCAATCTGTCCGGGAATCGGCTTCAGTCGTTGATTGTCCCCTTGCGGTAGCGACGCCAGAAGTCCCTGCGTGTACGGATTCGCCGGTGATTCGAATATCTTCTCCGTCGAACCGTACTCCAGAATCTCTCCCGCATACATGATCCCGACTCGGTCCGCAATCCGTGAGATTACCCCGAGGTTGTGCGTGATGAGCAAGACGCTCGTATTCCGTTCCTCGATCAACTCGTTGATGAGGTCCAGAATTTTTGCTTGCGTCGTCACGTCGAGACCTGTCGTCGGTTCGTCCAAAATAAGCAGTTGTGGCTGGCATGCGAGTGCAATCGCCAACAGGACGCGCTGTTGCTGTCCGCCGGAGAGTTCGTGCGGATACTGCTTTGCGTTCCGCTCCGGATCGGGAATGTTCACCTCACGGAGTACGTCGTAGGTCTGTTCCATCGCCTCCGCGCGAGAGATATCCCGGTGCGTCCGGAGTACTTCCGCGATTTGGTCGCCGACCCGCATACTGGGATTCAACGACGTATTCGGGTCTTGGGGAACATGAGCGATTTCGTTCCCGCGGAGCGCCCGAAGTTCCTTCGAGGAAAGATCGAGAATCGATGCACCGTGATACTCGATGTTCCCGCTCGTTATCCGTCCGTTCTCGCCCAGATAGCGGAGAATCGACAGTGCCAACGTACTTTTGCCGCTGCCGCTCTCCCCAGCAATACCCAACGTCTCACCGGCGTTAATATGGAGAGAAACGTCGCGTACCGCTTTGACTGATACGTCCTCGGTCAGATACTCGACGCTAAGATTATCCACTGAGAGCACTGGTTCGAGAGACTGGTCTGGGAGACTCTGTCTAACAACTGCCATCGATGTATTCAGTGTACGGACCAATACTTATATGTAACCCATTATGTTTACCTGCTTATTTGTTTTATATCATACAATTTTTCCAGAGCGGAACGAGATCACCAGGAGACGAGACGGCATCCAACTGTTCCACGATTGAAAACAGTTGGACGCCCCATAAGCTATATTACACCCTAGCGTGAGACGTTGGAACGAAGCATGGCAGCCTTTACCGTATATCTAGCCAAGAGATTCGGGTACATCGGGGTGACACTCATCCTGATTTCCCTCATCGTGTTCGGCGTCACGCAGTTGTTGCCGGGAAACGCAGCGGTCATGATTCTCGGAAAACAGGCAACAAGCGAAAGCATCGCCGCGATAGAACAACAACTGGGACTCAACCGGCCGTGGTACGTCCAGTATCTTGATTGGTTGGGCGGATTCGTCACCGGAAATTGGGGAACCAGTTTCGCAAACCAGCAACCGGTAACGGCGATCATCTTCCCCCGACTGGTTCGGTCCGCCCAGCTCGCCATCGTGACCCTCACTCTCGTTACGGTGACTGCGATTCCGCTCGGCGTTCTGGCGGCGGTGAAACAAGACTCAATCTGGGACCTCCTCGCCAGCGTCGGTGGATACGTCGGCGTGAGCCTTCCCGAGTTCGTGATCGGAACGCTGTTCATCACGCTCTTCGCGGGGCCGGTGTTCCAGATCCTCCCATTCGGCGGGTATGAACCACTGAGTGCAGGAATCGTGACGTGGGCAAAGCACATGATCCTCCCGAGCGTCACGCTCTCGATCATCCTCACCGCACACGTTATGCGGTTGACCCGCTCGGAGATTGTGGAAGTGCTCCGTGAGGACTACGTTCGATCAGCGAGGCTCAAAGGGCTGAGCGAACTCAAGGTACTCACGAAGCATACGCTCAGGAACGGGCTGTTACCGACGATTACGCTGCTCGCACTGAACATCGGCTATCTTCTCGGGAGCATCGTGATCGTCGAGGAAGTCTTCACCTTCCCCGGACTCGGGCGACTCCTCGTCAGATCGATTCAAACGCGAAATCTCCCGGTCTTACAAGCGTCGGTTATGCTCATCGCAATCGTCTACACCGTTACGAACCTTGCAGCGGACATCATGTACACGTACCTCGATCCGCGGATCGAATACGGAGAGAACTAACCATGGCAACTGACGACCACAACGCACGGGCAATCACGGTTTCGACGCCACTTTCGAACAGAGTTCTGACCACCGCCAGCGCGCTCCTCTCGACGAAGAAAGGACTTTTGAGTGTCGTGATTCTCGCTCCGATTCTCGTGTTCAGCTTTGCGGCCCCAGTTCTCGCACCGTACGACCCGACGGCCACGCATATCATCGATAAGTTCGCCGCACCCGGTGGGGAGTACCTACTTGGGACGGACGACTACGGCCGAGATCTCCTCTCTCGCGTGCTTTACGGCGGACGGTCCAGCATCATTATCGGACTCTCATCGACCGCGCTGGGGCTACTGTTCGGCGTCCCGCTAGGGATTTTCTCGGGGTACCTCGGCGGGCGGTTCGACGAAGTCGTCATGCGACTCATGGACACTTTGTTCAGTTTCCCGTCGTTGCTCCTCGCACTGCTCGTCGTAACGGGTTTAGGCTCCGGACTAGTGAATACGATTCTCGCAATCGGGGTCGTCTTCACGCCGGGTATCGCACGGATCACCCGCAGTAGCACGTTATCAGTGATAAACGAAGAGTACATCACCGCAGCCGAAGCCCGCGGAGAATCGCTCTTCAGAATCGCCTTTCGGGAGATACTGCCGAACGTCAGTTCCGCAATACTGGTCGAGGCGTCCATCCGAATCGGCTTCGGGATCCTCATCGGCACCTCGCTGTCCTTCCTTGGACTCGGCACCCAGCCACCGTTCCCGGACTGGGGATATATGATCTCCTCCTCGCGCAGCCACCTCCACGATTCGATCTGGTTCATGCTGTGGCCGGGACTCGCACTCGGCCTGACAATCATGGGGTTCAATCTACTCGGTGATGCCCTCCGGGACGTGATCGACCCTGAAGGACAGTGAATCAATACGCCTAAGTTCGCGACACGTTTGTCCCAGTATATGCGATTCGGAATCCTCAGCACTGCGAACATCGGAACGAAACATTTCCTTCCAGCGATCAAACAGACCGACCACGAAGTCAGTGCAATCGCGTCTCGAAATTCGTCCCGAGCACAGACCGTCGCAGACGAGTTCGGCATTCCGGAAGTGTGCGACTCGTACGAAGCACTGGTGGCGCGTGAAGACATCGATGCGATATACAATCCGCTACCGAACAGTCTACACGCCACGTGGACGAAACGAGCGATAGAAAACGACCTTCACGTGCTGTGTGAAAAGCCGAGTACCGTCGATGCGGACGAAGCCCGCAAACTCCGCGCGACCGTCGAAGCGAGCGATTCCGTCGTGATGGAAGCGCTGATGTACGCCTACCATCCCCGGACGAGACGCGTACACGAGATTATCCGGAACCAGTTCTCCGAAATCCGCTCTGTAACTGCCCGATTTGCCTTCTTGCTACAGGACCGCCCAGACGATATCCGATTACAGGACGAACTGGATGGGGGCAGTATGATGGACGTTGGATACTATCCTGTTGACCTAACTCGGAGTGTACTCGGCACTCCGGAGACGGTGTACGGGTCGTTACTTGACCCCCGAGACAGCGGGACGGACACCGTTATGAACGCACTCTTCGAGTACCCCTCGGGAGCGACCGCGAACGTCTCTTCGGGATTCGAATCCACTCTCTCACAATTCTACCGCGTCGAAGCACGAAACGGATGGCTGGAGGTACACGACGCGTTCGATACCCCGACAGATGCCGAGATGGAAATCACCGGGGAAGTCGATGGCCAGTCGTTCACCGAGTCGTTCGAACCGACCGATCACTATCGACTGGAGATTGAGCATTTCGTAGACTGCGTTGCAGAGCACAAACAGCCGAAAACAGACCTCTCACGGGCAGCGCAGAATATGCATCTCATCGACTGCATTCGAGAGAGCAACGGGAGAGGCGAGCGGATTACCGTGCCAGAAATGTCGTAACTACCCGAATCGCCGAAGCTGATGGTCCCACATTCGGCTTCGATAGATAGATATTGTGGGTATTCCAATCTATCTAAGAACAGCTAATAGTCAGATTATGCGTATATATCAGAGAATGTCTAGTTCTGAGTACAAACAGTTCGAGATACCGGTGAAGCGATCACACCCCGCGCACAGACGTGCTTGTATCTCGCTCAGAGAGTAACAGTCCGGCAGCGAGTGCGGCGGCACCGGCCATCGATGCGGCGAGAACGACAAACGCGATGCGGAAGTTGAACACGTCCGCAACGTAGCCGATGATAGCGGGCGATACTGCTCCGGCACCCATCAGAAGCGTCCGAACAACGCCGAGTCCGCCCGCTGCGATCCATTCCGGCAGGATTTCGACGAGGTAAACGCCGCGGACCGGGCGAAAGCCGTGACTGCCGACGGCGAGGGCAACGACCGCGGAACCGAGTACTAGCGGTCCCGCGGACGCGAAAACGACGAGCGCGACGAGGGCCGCCGCTGCCACAACGAGCGTGACAACGAGAATCGGCAGGCGACCAGTCCGGTCGCTAATGTCGCCGGTGACGATTTGTACGATGCTCAACGCGAACAGCACAGAGTAGAGGATATTCGCCGTTGTCGTGGTGAAATCCGCCGTTTCAGACAGATACAGGGGTAAAAACGCCACGGCGCCGTTGTAAGCGAACGAGAAGAAGATTGTAACGAGAATGAACGCGGAGAATCGCAGATCGGAGAACTGTCTGAGATAGTCGAATACGGTTGGATCTCTGCCGTCGTCGTCCTGAGTAGCATTCGGATCATCAGTCGCCGCCAGTTGGCTGGGGACGAGCCACGCGAACGCCGCCGCGAGGAGGATGCCGAAGAGACCGGCGAGGAGGAACACGCCGCGCCACGGTTCTCCCGGCAAGCGTGAAATCAGTGGGCGGGCAATCGGCGGAACGACGAGAAACAGCGTGACGACCGCTGATGCACCGACGCCGCCGTAGGAGCCGATAGTATCGAAAATCCCGAGCACCCGACCGGTTCGACTCGGGTAAACGCGAGAGAGGACGCGAATAGAGACAGTTTTGTGCGCGCCGGTCCCCGCGCCGACGAGAACCGCCGCGACGACGAACAGCGGTGCTGGTGCGTCGAAGACGAGGGTCAACGAACCGAGAGCGGCCACGATAGAACCGGCAGTGATGACCTGAACGGACCCGAATCGATCCGAGATCATTCCCGATGGAAACTGCAATAGCGCGTAGACAGTCATGAGACCGGTGTAGACGAGACCGACCGTCGCAACCGAGAGACCGTAGCTCGCCTGAAACGCCTCGAACAGCGGCGGGAACGCGTATCGGACGAACTTGGCGAGAAACCAGATGGCCGCAGTCACGGCGAGCGTCGCGTACCGCATGAGACGGAGAGAGCCCATCGACTGTTGGTGTTTGCTCTGCGGCATAAGCGGTACGTTCGACGGCGGGCCGTTGGACGCCGCCGAGCGGGTGAGGTGAGTCCACCGTAAGCACCCTCACCCGACTGCCGTTGTCACCGCCTCAGGGGACAGTTACCGAAAGAACCCAGTCATTCGGTGTTTGCCGTTCGACTTGGAGATCCGCGAGTTCGTCAGGGCGGCAGTCACTAAGGGTGGCGAGGAACTCACGGACGGGCGTCGGGTCGCGGTCACTGACGAGCGTGAACTGCGCGCCGCTTTCGAGCGACGTGAAGCGCTCAGAGACACGTTCTTTCCGCTTTTCGGGAGTGTCGCCACGGAGGTCCAGCGATTCGTCCGGAACCGTAACGTCCCACGCTGTCTCCGCCGCGTCCGCAACGGCGTCAGCCAGTTCGGCCATCGAATCGTGCGGGGTACCGGGTTCAGGCGTCTCCTGCAACGCGGGTGAGAACGGAAGTTCAGCCAAGAGAGGCGCCGAGAGCGTCTCACCCGGCGAACCCTCCGGGAACAACGGGTGACTGTCACCACAGGAGGGACAGTCGAACGAACCCATGTTGACGACGACACCGAGAACCGGGACCCCATTGTCTCGGAATAGCTCGACACTCCGTGCGGTGTCTTTGAGACTCGCCGGGAAAGGCGTCGTGACGACGACGACGCCATCGACCGGCACTTCTTGAAGCGTCGTGAGAACCACGTCGCCGGTCCCGGGCGGGAGATCTAAAACGAGCGTGTCGTCGGCGTGCCATGCGGTGTCCTCGTACAGTTCTGTCAGCGCATCGTGCGCCATTGCACCACGCCACGCAAGCGGTGCGCCCGTCTCCATCAATCCAACGCTCATCACGTCGAGATCTGCGTTCTGCCCCGAGGCGACGGCTGGAAGCGGACTGCCATCGTCAGCAGAGCGGATGGGGCCATCGATGTCGAGGAGCGTCGGAACGTTCGGACCGTGGATGTCGGCGTCGAACAAGCCTGTCTCCCGGTCGGCCGCCAACCCACAGGCGAGTCCCGTCGCAACAGTCGATTTTCCGACGCCGCCTTTCGCGCTTGCGACGGCGATCACCGTGTCGAATCCGTGGACGCCTGCAGTCATATCAGCGGACGACGGCGCGACCGGTTCGACGTGCGCGCTCTCGACTCCCGGCACGTCGCGGAGAGCCTGTAACATCGCTCGCATCACGACCTGTGCGTTCGCGTCGTCGAACTCGGTCACGGCCGCCTCGACAGTCACGGCATCGTCCTCGATAGTGATCGATTCGACCAGTCCAGCTTCGAAGACGTTCACGTCGGCGTCCGGGTCTCTGACGGCCCGTAACGCGGCTTCGACCCGATCTTCGAGCGTATCGGAATCAGTTTCGACAGCGGTCGCTTCGGTATCGACGTTCGGTGATGTATCGTCGGTCATATTCAGAGGTCAGGTGTTCGGTTAAGGTCATCTTCGCCCGGAAGCGTTCGGTCGCTCTCGTCTAACGCACCGCTAAACTGCCGACGGAAGCTCCCGGCATCGACGTCACGCGCTCGGACCGCAGTTTCGCGGACGACGCTCCGCTCGTCTTCTTCGGCGAGTCGTTCGAGCGTCTCGTGCGCTCGGTCGTCTGCGATCCCCCCGAGGAGGTGGGCCGCCCACTCACGGACGCGCTCGCTCGGGTCGTCGGCGAGGTCCAAAAGTTCGGGGAGTGCATCCTCACCGCGGTGTTTGAACAGCGAGATAGCGGCGTTCCGACGTGCCGCATGATGCGCATCGTCCAGTGCGCCCTCGATTCGGTCTGCGTGGGCGCCGCGGTCCAATCTATCGAGTGAGACGACCGCCTCGGCACGGACCCACGGATCCTCGTCATCAACAAGGACGCTTGCGGTTTCGGCGGCAACTGGCCCACCCAGTTTGGCGAGCGATTCGACGGCGAACTGTCGAACGTCTGCGTCGGCGTCGGTCGTTGCAGCGTGAGCCAATCCTTGGACGATAGGATCCGTGCGTTCGCGCTCTGACAGCGCGAGCGCGGCCCGACGGCGTTCGACGACGTCATCGCCCGAAAGCGACGACAGCAAGTCGGCAACGGCGTCGGATTCGACTGGTTCGGTGTCGCTCGCGGCGAGTTCGGCCAACGATGCGTCACCGATTGTCACATCCCGGTCCACCTCGATATCCGCTAATCCCGACGTGTCAGCGTCGAATCCGGGGCTATTCTCGGGATGGAGTTGCGGATCTGGCGGACCGTCAGTCGCCTCGTCTTCGTCCCTCACAAAGCGTCACCTCCCGGTTCGTCAGCGAGAAGAGCGAGTGCGACGAAGACACCGAGTGCCTGTAAGAGTACTGCCGGAACGCCAGCAGCGAGGAGTACTCCGGCACCGCACGCGCGGTCGAATTGGCCGCGACGAAGGGCGGCGATGAGTCCGGCGACACCACCGCCGACGGCGAAGACAACGAGTGCAATCGGTGCGCCGACGACACCGCCGCCGACGAGCAACACTGCACCGGTGACGAACGGGAGAGTTATCGCCGCGTTGAGAGCGAGCGCGCCAGCGACGACGCCAGCGGCGAGACTGAGCCGATCAGTTCCCACGAGAACCGGCGTGAGACCGATACCGAAGAGCGCAACGCTCGAACCGAGCGGCCTGAACGTCGCGGGAGAGATACCAGCCGTGGCCACAATCGACGCGACGACGGCGACGACCAGAACGGCGGCCACAACAGGGTAGCGAACGCCTTCGAGACGGTCACTCCGCCACGACCGAACGGCGATAGAGCCGGTGACGAAGAGACCACCGAAGACGACACCCCCCGCCGCCGGATACCACGCACCGCGGGCTGCGAGTGCAATCAGTCCGAACCCGCCGACGAAGGCGAGTCCGACGCGCTCGCCCGGGCGGTCGGTCGCCGCTGCGAGAAGGAGTCCGGCGAAAGCGGGCCCCACAGCGACGAACGGGAGGACGACAGTGACGAGTTCGGTAACGGAAGCCGAGAGCGAACCGGGAACGTTGTTACCGATCCGGTACAGCAACGTCCCGAGGATCGGGACGAGAGCGAGAACTCCCGCGAGCGGACGAATAGCGATGGGTGAGCGATTCGACAGCGACGCGATGGTCGCGTCGAGTCGCCCGTTCGTCGCCTCCGTAGCGCGACGGCTACTCACTATCCACCACCTCCCTCGAATCGCTCTGCGAGCGCAGTTTGGTCAGCGGTAACGAACCGCCCGAGGAACGCGGCCAGTTCGCCGTACAGTCCGGTTCCTCTTTCGTCTGCCATTCGCTCTGCGAGTCCGTCGGCGACGACGTGAAGATGTCTGTCGTGAAAGTCGAGCCTCGCGCGCCCGGCGTCCGGCGACGAATCAGCTTCCCGGCGTGCGAGGTAGCCCGCGAACTCGAGTTGGTACGGGAGGTAATCGTGATTATCACGAGCGGACTGATCGACTGTCAGCCCGAAGTAATCGTACGCCCGTGCCAAGTCGAGGTTCACGTCATTCCACGACGCGTCCGGGCGATACGATGACCCGTACAGCGACACCGGCGGCCCATCGCTGTGCAGCGACCCGTCGGTCCGGTCGGTGTACTCCGCGTACCCGATGGTAAACAGGTCGTTGAAGCGCGCACAGATCGTCTCGTGATCCTCCGCAACGGTAAGGTCTGGAGGAGTAACGTCCAATCCGCTGGCTGCCACGAGTTCTGCACACGTCTCGTTGACCGCGCCGGACGCAAGTCGGTCGTACAGCGCCTTGTCAGGTTCGTCAAACAGCGTCGCCAGCATGGCGTAAATGCCGCTCCGTGCGGCCGCTTCCCTGTCGAGTGCTGCGGCGTCAAGCGTGTCGGCTACGTCGGCGGGCGTCTCCGTATCCCGGGGTGTTGCCGAATCAACGTTTGTCGTCGGATCTGTGTTTGTTTTCGTGTCAGATTCTGTATTAGTATCCATCTCGGTCACCTCAGGAGTTCCGCACCGCCTGAATCGTCACGAGCGCGGTACCGACAATTGCGAGACCCGCAACAGTCCACAGGATGGACTCATAAGGCGGTCCCTGCGGACCGGGACCGAGCGGGAAGTGATACCACTCGCTGACCGCTTTCGTCCCCGAGCGTTCCATATTCGACCCGTTCCACACGGCGAACGAAACATCCACGTCGTGGTCCACCGCGAACGAAGTCTGGTTGGCGGTATCGGTCGTTATCGCTCGCGAGACGACGACTGTCCATCGACCGTCGTCGTAGTTCGTCGCAGTTTTCACCGACGACGACTCGAACTCGGTGGTGGTTCCGGGGCCACCAGCGAGAAGTTCCTCGGTCTCGCCGTCAGCGTGCCAGTACCAGACGTTCACCAAGTTCCGCGTACTACCCATCGAGATGGGCGGCCGGACGCTGGTGTTAACCGGAACCTGCACCGCGGCAGCGTCGGCAAACTCACGCGGATCAGAAGCGTTTCTGTCCGCTGTCCCATCGTGCCACGACATCCGAAGGTAGAACCGGCCGTCGGTCCGGGCCGACTGGACGCGGACTGTCTCGACGGATGTATCACTCGCGTTCGGCAATCCGCTCGGCGCACTCGTCAGCGGCACCTCGACTGGAGGGACTTTGTCCCACGCCTCACTCGACGGCTGTTGGGGATTCTCCTCCGCGGACACCGATTCGACCGGAATCTGATTCGCCGGGCGCGCCGCTACCGTGGCTGGACCGAGAACGGCGGTCAGCACGACGAAACATGCTGCGACAAGCGCCCACGCGGCGACCCGACGGGTGTCGTCTCGTTCACTCATCGTCGAACACCTCCGGACTGTCGTCCGGCGAACTCGCCTTCGCTCGCCTTGCTCGCATCAGTCGAACACCTCCAAACGGTACTTCCGTGCCGGATTCGTGTCGGTCAACATGTCGAGCAGTTCACTCTCCCCGCCGCGATTTACCTTGTCGCGCTCCCGTTCGATGGTATCGAGTGCCTCGTGAACGCGTTCGCCGAACAGTTTCTCCAAGTACGTCCGCGGGATGCGCTCGACATCCACGGTTTCGCCGTCTTCAGAGTGTTGCGGCGGTGCGAACGGTGGAATGTAGTACACGTTCGGTTGTGTCTGGAACTCCGGATGAAGCGGCAGTGCGACTTCGTACTCGTTGACGAGTTTGTGGATAGGCCCCTGTTCGTCGTCGAGGAAGCCGACAAGTCGGAGTTGTGGCGGGCAGTCCTCGGCGCACGCGGGCGCGAACGTCTCACCCTCCGGACCCTCTCCCTCGAGACGAGGATAGCAGAAGATGCACTTTTCGGACGTTTTCTTCGCTGCGTTGTAGTACACCTTCTTATACGGACAGCCTTCGACGCAGTAGCGGTAGCCACGACACCGCTCTTGGTCGATCAGGACGATACCGTCCTCTTCTCGCTTGTAGATGGCCTTCCGCGGGCACGCCTCGACGCAAGAGGGGTGCGTGCAGTGATTGCAGATACGCGGGAGGTAGAAGTAATACGAGTTGGGGTACTCGCCATCTCCCTGATCCTCGTCCCAGTTCGGTCCCCACTCGGGATCCGACTGCGGACGGAGGGGCTGATCGCTCCCGTCGTACATGATCTCCTGGTGGTTGAACTCCCACGACTCACCGTAGTCTTCCTGCGACGGAATCTGCCCGGGTTGGCGCTCGTTGTGCTCGCTGGACTTCCATCCACCGCCGGAGTTCTCCCAATCGCGTGGATAGCCCTCGCCGGGTTTCGTCTCGACGTTGTTCCAGTACATGTAGTCGCGGCCGCCGCCTTCCGTCCAGAGCGACTTACACGCGACCGTACACGTCTGGCAGCCGATGCACTTGTTCAGGTCCATCACCATCGCCACTTGGTGATCGACATCCTCCGCGAGATTGACCTCGTCGTCGCTTTGGGACGTATCGTCGGCGCTCATCCGCCATCACCTCCTTTCTTTCGTACGTCCACCCGGACGTCGCTGTTGACCCCCGTTGGCCCCCAGTAGTTGGGGAAGAAGTACAGGTGTTCGCCCGTGTCTTCGGGGTATTGGACGAGCTGTGTCGGTTTCATGTACATCGGGACGAGCGTGTTGAAGTTGTTCCGACTGGCGTACTGGAACTTCTCCCACGAGAAGAAGTGTCGAAGCGTCCCCCGTTCGCTGCTGGGATATATCTTCGCCTGTACTTCGACGGCACCGAGGTCGTTGAACACCTCGACGGTGTCGCCGTCCTCGATGCCGCGTTCGGCGGCATCGTCGGGGTTGATGTAGACGATGGGTTCGCCGCGTTGCAGGCGGAGCATCTTCTCGCTGTCGCGCCACGTCGAGTGGATAGCCCATCGACCGTGCGGCGTGTTGTACTCCATCGGATAGTCGCCGCCGGTGTTCGTCGGTCCCTCCTTGTGCGTCGGCAACTGCTCGCCGAGTTCGAGGAACCAGTCGTGGTCGATGTAGTACTGCTGGCGGCCCGTGACGGTTGGCCACGGGTTCTTGTCCTGCACGAAGTCCTTCCATGGCGCGTACGCCTCGCCGTCTTCGATATCAGAAGTCCAGTGGTCGCCCGCTTCGAGCAGTCGCTGCGGTTGTTCGACCGTATCGGCGAACGTTATCTGTTCGTCGGTTCCCGCTGGATTCGACTCCGCTGAGTGTTCGAGGATGTACTCGGCGGCCGCGCGGTCCTCCGCGAGTGCGCCGTCCGTCTCCGTCTCCCAGTCGCGGACGTAGTCGTCGTACACTGACTGGAGGTCGATCTCGCGGTCGAACGTCCGATCCGAAATCGGTTCGACGCCGCGCTCGGTTGCGACTTCCTGAATCTTCTCGGCGAGGTCCTTGAATATCTGCCAGTCGGTCTTCGACTCGCCCAGCGGTTCAACAGCGGGCGTGAACGGATGCACGTAGGTGTGCATGTCCGTCATCGACAGGTCGTGCTTCTCGTAGTGACTGGCCGTCGGCAGGACGATATCCGAATAGAGGGCCGTCGAATCCATCCGGAAGTTGATGTCCACCACGAGGTCGAGTTTCGGCCACAACTCCTCTTCGACGGCGACGTTCCCCTTTGCCTGGTTGAAGTAGTTCCCCCGCCAGACGAACATCGTCGTCGGGTCCGGCCGCGATCCGTCTTCGCGTTCCTCAGGATAGACGGGCATCCACCCCTTGTCGATGGATTCGCGTATCTTCGCCGCGGTGTCCGCGTCCGTGTTGTCGAGGATACCGGCGTGGTAGTAGGTCCACAGCGTCGTCGGCACCCCGCGAACCTTCCCGGTGGGGAACGAGAGGGTTTTCCACCCGTGGAACGTCCAAATTTTCTCTTGGCCGACGTAGTGGTCAACCCCGGTTCCTTGACGGCCGAGGTTGCCGGTCAGCGTGACGAGCAACTGGATGGCGCGGTTCCCGAGGTCGTTGTGGTACCAGTCGTTGACGCCCTTGCCGTGAATGATTTTCGCGCGTTCGACATCGGCGAACTCGCGGGCGACTCGTTGGTACGTCTCCGTACCGACGCCGGTCATCTTGGTGACCGTCTCGGGGTCGTACTGGGCGAGTTCGTCGCGCAGTTCGGCCCACACAGACCGTACTTGGACGCTTCCGTCGTCGGTCTGGACGGTCGTCTCGGCGTCGAGTCGGGGGTCAAAGTCGAGGTCGATGCTCTTCGAGTAGTCCTTCTGTCCGTCGCGTTCACCGAGCGATCCCGGCGCTTCACGGAGTTGCCCGTTCGAATCGAGCATCAGAAGCATCCATTCGGGCCGGTCGGCGCTGCTGTTGACCGACGGGACGTCGCTCGCACGGAGGAACTTACCGGTGTCCTGCCGGACGAGAAGCGGCATGTCGGTCTGCTCTTTGAGATGCGCCTCGTCGTACAGTCCCTCGGAGACGATTGTCTGTGCCATCCCGAGTGCGAGTGCAGTGTCGGAGCCGGGGTCAGGGCTAAGCCACTCGTCAGTGTGGATGGCCGTCTGCGAGTAGTCGGTGAAGATACCGACGCGCTTGGTGCCGTTGTAGCCCGATTCGAGGAAGTACTTCGCGTCCGGGATGCGCGTGACGTTGATGTTCGACCCCCACGCGATGATGTAGTCGGCGTTGTACCAGTCTGCGCTCTCGGCGTTGTCCGTCTGCGTGCCCCACGTGATAGGTTGGCCCGGCGGCAGGTCGGAGTACCAGTCGTAGAACGAATGACTGACGCCGCCGAGCAGGTTGATGAGCCGCGACCCGCTAGCGAACGAGACGGGACTCATCGCGGGAATCGGCGTGAAGCCGCTGATAGCGTCGTACCGTCCGGCCTCTACCTCGTCAACGACGTGTTCGGCAATCTCGGTGAGGGCTTCGTCCCACGTGATTCGCTTCCACTTGCCCTCGCCACGTTCGCCGACGCGCTTCAACGGGTGTTTGATGCGCTGCTCGGCGTTGACGTAGTCGGTGTAACACGCCCCCTTCTGACACCCGCGCGGGTTCGGGTCGGGCAGTGACTCGTCGAACCGGGGGTAGTCGCCGGACTGCTCTTCGCGCCAGACCTGCCCGTTCTTGACGTAGACGTTCCAGGAGCAACTGCCGGTGCAGTTGACGCTGTGAGTCGAACGAGATACTGAGTCCCAGTCCCACTGCTCGCGGTAGAGGTCCTCCCAGTCACGATACGGATACTCACCGATGGGGTCACCCACCGGTTGGAGTCCGTCCATCGAGAACAGGGCGTCGTCGGACGCCGACGCGCTCCCGATTCCGAGGACGGACGCGAGTCCGACACCCTTGAGGAACCCGCGTCGGGACGGGTTGTCACCTCCCGGCGGGTCGCCGACGGCGGGGCCGCCGTCAGTTCGTTCCTCGTTTGCGCCTCGCTTCTTCGGTTGCTCGTCGTCCGACTGATCGACTGCCCGCCGTTTATCGTCCGATTCTCCGGCCGTCTCGTCGGTGTGTGATGCGTCGTTTCGGCTCATTCCTGCCTCCGTACGAAAACCGTCGTCAATGCCAGTGCCGCGCCCACCACGCCGAGTGCAACCCCCGTGAGAGTGTCGCCGCCCATCTCCAGACCGAGGGCGACAAGCCCCACGCCGAGGAGTTTACTCGCGCGGTCGAGGTGCCGATACGTCCACGCCGACAGTTCGAGGCGGACGCCCGTCTCGTCGGTTGTGCCAGCATCCGTCATCGGTCGTCTCCCTCAGTCGAATCGTCCTGTAGAAGACGGTAGGTCAACAATCCAGAAACACCGGGAACGACGAACAGTGCGACGGTGAGAATCGGATTCACGACCTCGGTTCCCACGTCTAACGCTCGTCCCAGGAGGTTGTTCATGCCCGCGATAGACGCGATCATGATGAACTGGATAGCTGCGACGCCGACTGCCGTCTGCCACGGCCTATCGAGCGGACTGGCCGTGAAGTGGACCGGATTCTCGCGGTAATCGATGAACGGCCAGACGGCGATGGCTCCGAAGACAACCGTCGGGAGCAACACGCCGCCGACGAACTCCGTGGAGACGTGGACGCCGACGACGGGGATGGTGAAGCTCATCCACGACGGGAGAAGCTTCAGGAAGCCGTACACCCACATCAAGAACCAGTCGGGCATGATGAGTTCCGGTGTTCCCGCGGGGTTGTTCGGCCCGTACTCCGCAATGTTGTGAACGGGGAAGAAGCCGCCCAGCGCCGCCAGCGTCGCCAGTGTCAGGAAGAAGACGACGGCGCTGACAGCCGCCTGATTCGGGAACGCCGGGAGGCCGACGACCACGGTATCGTCTTCCTTTGCGACAGCCGTCTCGGTCCCGCCATCGCTCACCGCGCCAGCGTCGGGAGTCCGAGTAGACTGCGGTGGTTCCGCACCACGAACGTCGTCGTTGCGGGGTGCTTCGGTGTGTTTCTGTCGGACCAGTATCGCCATGTGTATCGCCAAGAGGATGGCGATGGCGACGGGGATAACGAGGACGTGGAAGAAGTACAACCTCGGGATGGTCGCACTCGACGGGAATTCGCCGCCGAACACCACCTTCCCGACAACGCTGCCGACGAACGGGATTGATGTTGCGAGGTTGTATCCGATGCCCGTCGCTGTCGCGGCGAATTCGTCGAACGGGAGCGCGTATCCGGTGTATGCGGCACCCATGGCCAATCCGGCGAGTCCGGTTCCAACCACCCAGTTCGGTTCGCGCGGATTACGGTACGCCCCGGTGAAGAACACCCTGAGCATGTGTAACCCGATAGAAGCGACGAACAGGTGTGCCGCCCAGTGGTGTATCCGGCGGATGAACATGCCGAACGGGATGTCGTAGGTGATGTGCAGGACGCTCGCGAACGCCTCGGGGACCTCCTCACCTTGGAACGCGGCGACGCTCCCCTCGTACTCGACAGCGCTAGTCGAGGGTTCGAAGAACATCCCGAGGAACATGCCTGTCAGAGCGAGCATCACAAAGCAGAACAGAGCTACCTCACCGAGGAGGAACGAGTCCTCGGCGGGGAATGCCTTGCCCAAGAACGCCCGTCCGTTGTCGAGGTCGAATCGGCTGTCTAACCAGTTGTACGTCCGCGTTCCGGCGTCACTCGCTCGTTCTTCGAGTCGGTCTACGCGGGACATCACTCACCACCTGCCCCGACGGGACCCTCGAAGTCGCCCGTGGCGATGAGGTAGCCCTCGCTCGAAAGTGTGATCGGCAGTTGTGGGAGCGGTCTCGGCGGCGGCCCGCCGACGACTTTCGCCCCGGCCGTCGGATCGAATTTCCCGAAGTGGCACGGACAGACGAGTGTCTCCCCCTCCTCGTTCGAGACCATACACCCCGCGTGCGTGCAGACTTTTGAATAGGCGGCGTAGCCCGCGACAGTGTACTCCAGTTTCGTTCCGCCCGAGTAGGCTTCTTTCGCGTGCCTCACGAGCAACGTCGGTGCACGCTCGATTCCCGGCCGCGGTTCCGGAAAGACAGTCATCTTCTCGCCCTCCGCTAACGCGGACTCGGAGACGCGTTCGCCCTCGCCATCGACGAGGTAGATACCGTCGGAGTAGACAGGGCCGGTGTAGGATCGCTCGAACACGCGCGTCAACCCCGCTAACGGCGCGGTGAGACTACCGACCGCCGTCAGGCCGCCGACGGTGGCGAGGAGTTTTGCGTAATCACGACGTTCCACCGCCGCGCGGTTATCCGAGAAGATGCTCGGATGGAACCCCCCACCGTCGTCTGGGCAACTCGAACAACAGTCTTCGCACGTATCCGAATCGGATGGTCCGCTTCCGAGAGTCATCAGTGTCCCCTCCGTTCTGCGACTTCGACGTGCGGGAGAAACCACGCGTAGTACGCAACGGTGAGAAGCGCCAACGAGACGAACATACCCGTCGCGTAGACGCCGAAGTACTGGGTCCGCGCGAGCGTGAGATACTCGCCGGTGAACAGCGCCGCAAAGGCGATAGCGAGGATGGTCAGTCCACCCATCGCCAAGATACCTTCCTTTGCGTCGGTGGCGTCGTGGTACTCGACGACCCAGCGGTCGTCAGTCCAGAACCACGGCAGTCCGACCTGCCCGCCGTCGGCAACGACTGCGTCGTCCGTGTCGCTCGGTTCGTCCGGCCGCACCGCGGAGTCCATGAATCGGTGGACGGCAGCGAGCACGGCGACCAAGCCGAACAGGGCGACCCAGACGATGACGCCGACCTGACTCGGCGCGAGTTTGTTCGGCGTATCGATAATCTCTTCGAGCGGACGCATCTCGGTTACACTCTGGTCGATTTCGACCTCCTCGCTCGGCGGTTCGCCGTGCAAAGCGACGAACCACATCGGGAGCAGAACCACGATGAGAAGGAGGACGACAACCACCGTCTCACGTCTCATGGTCCCTCACCTCCGACTCCGTTATGAGGTCGGCCGACACCGCTGCGTTCGTCGGACGACACCAACTCTGCTGGCCCGGTTGTAGACTGGTTCTGAAAGTCACTGCTCTAGTTACAATTCACGGAGGGACTGGGGTAATCCAGCCACCATAGGATATGGGGCATTTATAAGGAAGGTCAAAATGGGTCCAGTAGCGATTCGGACAGATTCGTGTAGTTTAGCTGTCTTTTTGCTTTTTTGAGCCGCCACTGTGAATAAGTAACAAAGAGAATGTGTGCGGCAAAACGTATAGGCATTCGCAGAAAATAATGTGTGGTATGACAGGACAAGGGGTTCACGCGGAGGTGGAGGTCGTCACCGGGGCTGGCTGTCGGATCGGGAACATGCCCCAGAAAACGGAAGAGATTTCGTCGATATCGCGTTCGACGATGCCGTCGGAGGACAGTGTTACAGTGGATTTTACGGCGGAGTCCGGGACGGAGTTCAACAGTACCGAGGAAGTGTTTCACTACGACGATAAAACCGTCCACCGATTCGAATGCAAAACGGGAACGACACCCTCTTGTCCGTGTGAGTTTGTCGAAAGTCGAGGCTGCCCGGTTCGCTCCTTCCGAACGACCGAAAACGCCCTGGTCGTTCAGTTCGTCGCACGGGACATACGCAACCTCCGCGAGATAGTCGTCGGACTCCGAGAGCAGTTTCCCGACGTTTCGCTCCGTCGCCTGACCCGGTCTCAGGAGCCAGAAGCCAACAACAACCTCGTCCTGATCAATCGTGACACCCTCACGGAACGGCAACAGGAAGTACTGGAAACGGCCCACGAGATGGGCTACTTCGGGCATCCGAAAGACGCGAACGCGACCGAAGTTGCTAACGCACTCGACATCAACCGCTCAACGTTCGCTGAACACCTCTCTGCTGCCCAGTCGAAGCTTCTCGATTCGATACTCGAATTTTAACGCCACGATACCCGTCCACTCGCGGGATAGTGCGAAGTACTTCAGTTCCCATACAATGCGGGGATGGTAGTCTTAGATTGTGGGACGAAACTCACAGTACTAGAGAGAACCGTGCCCCAACAGTTCATCTTCGACTGTCCCGAGTGCGACACCGTTGTAACCGTCGGAACGGAGATACGGACAGAGATACTGGAACACGGGTGTGTCCTGTGCGAGACGGCAGTGAGCGCCGACGCGTTCTCCCAGCCAGAGAAACACCAGAGAAGGTAACAGAGTGTCAGAACGGTGCGTTCGGATCGTAACCCGCCGCTCTATCCGCTGACAGTGCCGTATTCGTCTCGTCAGATTCACCAGTAGCGTCGGTGACAGTGCCCGTCTCGCGGTACTCGGCTTCCAGTTCCGCCAGTCGTTCGTTTATCGACGCCGACTGATGGTGCATCGGATGGAGGCGAACGCGGACGATATCGTACTCGTGGTGCTCAGAAAGTCCGTTCCACGCTCTGAACGACCCGAGCGTAAGTGTATTACTTTGCGGACAGAACGGCGTCGTCGGCGTGAACTCAGCACGGAGTACCGCCTCGTCAGACGACGCCCCGTCCGCCGATTCCACCGCGTAGCGATAGCCCGCGTTCGGATGGCGCGTGTCGAGATTCAGTTTGGCGAGATTGTAGTTGAACGTCATGTCGTACACCGTTCGTTCCTCGAAGACGGCTCTTGTCACCTCGTGGAACGCGACGTGCGCCTCGCCGGTGAGTACCTGCTGCGCCGCGACAAACGGACCGAGTTCGGGAAGGTGTTCGGGGACGTATTCGTCGTAGTCATCGAACAGATCATCGCGCTCGTCATCGCCACCGAACAGGGAGGGGAATCCAACCATGATAGTTCGTTCGTCCCGTCACCCGGTAGACGTAGGGCCGAACACGTTCGTGTCGCCGTCCCCCGCTACTTCTTCGGGAGACGTGCGACGAACTCAGTCGGTCCGCGCTGTTCGACCTCGTACCCCTCAGCGTCGAACGAATCGACTTCGGCTTGCATTTCGTAGAACAGCGGTTTCGGGTCGTGGTCGTTCACGAGTTCGAGCGCTTCGCCGCTCTCCAGCGACTCGAAGGCGTCGTGAATCTTCGGATGGCGTTCCGGCGGCGGGACATCTCGTAGATCGAGGGTGGTCGCTGCCATGCGTTGATGGCTTGACTACCACGGTGTGAGGTCCTTTTGCCGAACGTGTTCGGTCTGAAATCCGGTTCGGGGGAAATCAGTCGGCTCCGACTCCACTCCGACCCGGCGAACTCGCTATCTCCTCGTCGCGCAGGTAACACTGCGGGTCAGGCGCAAAGAGGTCATCGTGTGCCGAGAGGGCGCGAAGTCTCGACGCACCGCGGCAGATACCCTGATAGCGACAGTCGGCACACCGCCCCGTGAGGTGTTCGGGTCGCTCGCGGAGGCGACGGAGTAGCGGATTCGTCTCGTCGTCCCAGATAGCACCGAACGAGCGGTCGCGGACGTTGCCGAGACTGTACCCCTGCCAGAACTGCGTGAGGTGGACGTTGCCCTGATAATCTACGTCGGCAATCCGTTCGCCCGTCGGGTCGCCACCGTTTCGGCGGAGGTATTCGTAGATACGTTCAGCTGTTTGCTCACCGAGATGTCGGCGGGCGTACTCGACCAGATAGGCGGCGTCGGCGTAGTTGCCGACGAGAAGCGTCTCGATTTCGGCCCCTTGTTCGTGGTACTCGCGCGTGAGGTCGCACACCCGCTTGACGGCCTCGCGTTTGTCCGCAGGAGTGAGGTCCACGTCGGCGATACCCGCGCCGCGCCCGCCGTAATCGAGGTGGTAGAAGCAGAACCGATCAACGCCCTCGTCGTGGAGCAAGTCCACGACACCCGGGAGGTCCTCGGCGTTCTGCTCGGTGATGGTGTAGCGAAGCCCCGTTTTGAGTCCCGCATCGAGACAGGCGCGAATCCCGCGGACTGCGGCGTCGAACGCTCCTTCGGCACCGCGGAACTCGTCGTTTCGTTCCGGAAGCCCATCGACCGAGACGCCTGCGTACTGCAGTCCGGCGTCCCGTAACGCCCGCGCTTTCTCGGGCGTGATGAGCGTCCCGTTAGTGGAGAGAACGGGACGAATCCCGCGGTCGGCGGCGTATTCAACGAGTTCCACCACGTCGTCGCGGACGAGGGGTTCGCCGCCGGAGAACAGCACGACTGGGACGCCGTAGTCCGCGAGGTCGTCCAGTAGTCGTTTTCCCTCGGCCGTGCTGAGTTCGCCCGGTGCAGTCTCCGTATCGGCCGCAGCATAACAGTGCGCACAGTAGAGATTGCACCGCTTCGTGAGGTTCCAGACGACGACCGGACGGCGCTGTTTCTCCTCGGTAATCTGCGGTTTCGACGACTCCGACGCCGCGTCGTACCGGAGTCCATCACCTTCGGCGTCCAGTTCGCACAGGAGTTTACTAACTGAGATCATGCCTCGTGAGTTCGCTCCTCGTCTTTCGAACTGATCGTCATCCGTTCGGCATCGTCATCGAGTGTGTGCGTCGAATACCGACAGACAGCGTCGGCGGGACAGACCCAGATATCGTTCGCGTACCAGCCAAACAGTTTCGTCGCCTGTTCGTATGCGATGTCCGCCGACGGCGCGGACACACTCCCGACGTGACGAAGGGCGTCGTCGTCGTCCTCGCGGACGAACACCTCCCACTCCCGTTCGACAGCGTTGCCGAGGTTCTCTCGGCCGTCCGACGAGTCTCGCTCGTCAACGGTGCGCGGTTCCTCACCGACTCGGTAGCGGTCCGGTTTTTCGACCATACGTATCGAAAACGAGGTGTTGCGTAACCACCGTTCCCCCGATGATGTTCGGACGGTGGAAGTTAGCCCAACATTCAAGTCTCTCGGTTGCAGATTTGCCGAGTTAGACAAATTGAGCGGGCGGAGTCAACCCCGTCCGTCGGTGAATGACATCTCAAGAGACGGTGGCAGCGGTCGATTACTCCTCGTCTGGGGTCGGTGCCAGTACGAGCAGCGCCGTACTGGGTTCCGTCGCAAGCGGAGAGATATCTTGGTCGCCGTCGAAGCGGGCGACATCACCGCGTTCTAACGCGTGAGTCTCATCACCGAGTTCCAGTTCGAGTGCGCCGTCGAGGACGTGGAGAACGATGCTCCGTCCCGGGTGGTCGTGCGGTGCGATGCGTTCGTCCGCTTCGAGAGTGAGTCGGACCGTTTTCGGTTCGGATTCGGGGAAAACGTTTGCGTGGGGCGTTCCATCGAGGTCAGGGAGGTGTACGATTTCGGTCATTGGAATGTCTCGTCCGTGTCGCCGGTGTCGTCTCGGTCGTCTCCGTTCGGTTCGAACTCGTTTCGTTTCAGTCCTCGTTTGACGGGACCGTGTTCAGCGTCCGTCGGAGGGGGAGCAGTCACTAAGAGGGCTTCCAGCCTCGTATCGTCGGCGGCCCGGATGCCACGCGATGTTCCGGCTTCGACCGCGACAACATCGCCGGAGGCAACGTCGTGTTCGATGTCGCCCTCACGGACGACACCCGCACCGGACCGGACGCTGATAACCACGTCGCTGTCGGGCGCGTGAACCGGGATGAACTGCCCCGGGTCGAAATAGCCGCAGACAACCTTGGCACGGTCAGTTCGAAACGCTTCCACGGCAGCGAACCGCTCGTCTCGGTACGACCGGTTCCCATCGAAGTCTATCTCGGACATCCGGTCTCACCTGACCGTACTTGGATACTCGATTGAGGAGTGACAGAACACATCGTGTAGACGGTTCGTTCGTGACCGATTCAGGTTTCTCCCGAACACCTTCGGGAGAACCGAGAGTATCGCTGTCGTAATACTGTTCCAGCACCAATCATGGCAAACGTGACGACACAACCGGCGACCGGGTGGGAAATCGAACTCGTCGGCGAGAGACGACGGACGGTGACTTCCACTGACGCGGACGAGATGGCGTGGACGACCAAACACGTCTGCGTCGAGTGCGCGTCGGGCGAACGCTACGACGCAACGTGGAGTGGCGTCGCCGTCGGAGACGTTCTCGAACTCGCGTCGGCCGCACCCGAGACGACGCATCTCGTCTTCGAGAGCGACTCGGGATATGCGGCGTGTGTTCCCCTCCGCGACGCCCTCGGTGGTCTCATCGCCGTCGAACGCGACGGTGAACGCCTCGGAGACAGCGAACCGTACGCGACACGGTTCGTCGCTCCCGATGTTGACGGGGCACGGTTCGTGAAAGGAGTGAGCAGAATTCGGGCCGTCGTGCTGACGCCCGATGAAGACGCCACCGAGTACGAGGCGCTCGAACTCGACGGACCGGAGTACGGGCGAGCGCAAGCGCGCGACGCAGGCGAGATCAAGCGGTCACTTACCGAATATGTTCGCCCGCAAAGCGACGGACGATGAGTCCGTCGTCACTAGCATGGCCGCGATTCCGGCGAACGTCGAAACCGACAAGCAACCGCCGATGTCCGTACCGTTCCGGCATTTCGTCGTGGGGCTGGCTTTCCTCCTCGGGGGGGGACTCGTGGGCCTCCTCGCGCCGTTCGGCGCCCTCCCCGGACAGGCGATGCTGGTACACCTCCATCTCCTCTTGGCCGGGTGGGTCTGCATCACGATCATGGGCGCGATGACGCAGTTCGTCCCCGTCTGGTCGGGGACGACGCTCCACTCCGAACGGCTGTCTGCGCTCCAACTCTGGTTGGTGACGGCAGGACTGTTCGGATTCGCCACCTCGCTACTGCTGGGACTGTACGAGCTACTGCCCGTATTCGGTGGAACGATGCTAGCCGGGTTCTGGATGTTTGTGTACAACGTCGGTCGGACGCTCCTCGGTTCCCGACCGTGGGACGTGACGGAACGGCACTTCGCCGTCGCGCTCGGATTCGTCCTCGTCCTCACGGTGTTCGGTCTGCTGCTCGCACTCGGCTACACGCACCCGATACTCGCCCGCCTACCGTTCGACCGAACCGATCTCCGCACCGCCCACGCGACGCTTGCGGTGTTCGGTGCCGTCCTGACGACAGTCTTCGGTGCGCTGTACCAACTCGGGACGATGTTCACGCAATCGGACCTCCGCGGCATCGATATGCCCCTCAAGCGTGTCGAAGAAATCGGGTATCCGGTCGGTGTCGTCGTTTTGGCTACCGGCCGGTTGTTCGAGAGTTCGACGATGGCCCACATCGGCGCGCTGCTAGTCGTCGCGGGGCTGTTTGCATTCGGGATTATACTTGCCCGTCGTCTCACCGGGGCGACGGTGGAGTGGAATCCGATGCTCCGGCGGTACGCCGTCGTCGCCGCGTCGATGATCGCGTGGGCTTCCCTAACGGTCCCTGTCTGGATTGCAGACCCGCTGTCGTCGGAGTCACTGTTCGGCGCACCGTCGGCCATGTATCTCCTCCTGTTCGGCGTCATCGGATTCGTCGTCCTCGGAACGCTGTATCACATCGTCCCGTTCATCATCTGGGTTCACCGCTACAGCGATATGCTTGGTCTCGCGGACGTGCCCATGATAGACGACCTCTACGACGACAGACTCGCCACGGTTGACTTCGTTGCGCTTCTCTTGGGATTCGCGTTACTCGTCGTCGCCGAACCGCTCTCACTCCCCCGCGCAGTGACCGCACTCGGAGGGACACTCTCTCTCGTTGGCTTTGTCGTCTTCGTCGGAAACATCGTGATGGTGATCCGCAACCACGGGCCGAGTTCCGTCTCGTCGATACTCCTCCCGCAAGTTTCCGGGCAAGTCGGAGACAGCGACGAACAACCGCTGGACGCACCGGAATGAGGTCGTTCGGCACCGTTCCGTAGTATATTTTGATAAGAAAACCAGTAAAACTAGAAAAGATAGTAAAGTTGGCAAAACTAGTAAAACTAGCAGGCAGACATTCCGAATTGCGGAGCGACGGTGTTCGCACTTGGAGGTGACACGATTACACAGAGACCTATCGTGCCCGATGAAACAAATGCTGGTGCGTCGAGCGAAGCGGTCCCAACGGACGCTACGAAACGCCGAAAGGGGAAATCAGCAAATCAGACTCACTCGAAGACACGCTCAGTTTCGTTCACAGTACGACCCGCCTCCTCGGTTTCGAGGAGTTGATCGAGACGCCGCTGAAACTCTTCATCACTGAGTTTTCCTTCCGCGTATCGCTGCCGGAGTGTTTCGACCGGGGTCTGGGTTACATCCTCAGTTTGGGGGTTGGTGAGTGGTGTTGCATCCGGTGCTGCGTTCGCTTGCCGAACAACGCCCAGTGTCATGCACCAGGCAACAGCGAGGAGTGCAAGGCTGGCAAGGAGAAATAGAAATCCGTTGGCAACGGCGTTTCCAGTTATCCCAATAAGGCCAAGGACCAACGCCGGAACGCCGATCAGAGAGGCAATGATGGCGACAGCAGTTCGACCGGCGGGACTGTCTGGTGCGTACTGGTGGACCAATTCATACATCGTATGATTCGTGTCGTCTATATCACAAAAATATCCGGGATAGCAGACCGATTAGAACGCCGCTTCGGGAGGGGGTTAAAGTCAAATGACAACATACCACATGATAAGTGACACGGGACGATGTACGACGAAATTCTCCTCACAACCGACGGGACGGAGTGTTCGGTGCAAGCCGCAAAACACGGCCTCGCCTTTGCGGAAGCATTCGACGCCGCGGTACGCATCATCACCGTGATCAATGTACAGGCCGCCGGGGGGTTGTTCGATGCCGGGGGCGTCACCGCTGATTACGTCGAATCGCTCGAATCGCGCGGTCAGAAGATGATCGACGAGATTGCGGACCTCGCAGCGCCGACGACGACAGTTCGAACTGAAGTCCTCAAAGGGATTCCTTCAGATTCGATTCTCGAATACGCCGAGAAAGAATCGTTCGACCTCGTGGTACTCGGGACGCACGGACGGACGGGCGTCCAACGCGTCCTTACCGGAAGCGTCGCCGAACACGTCATCCGGCACGCCGACGTCCCCATCCTCACCGTTCGAGAACGTGATGAGCGAGTCGAACCATCGTTCGAGCGAATCCTCGTCCCGACGGACGGCAGTGAGTACGCACAGCAGGCCGTCGAACACGGACTGAGCGTTGCTGAGGCGTTCGACGCAACGGTTCATGCGCTCTACGTGGTTGATACAGGAATCATCGCGCCGCGATTAGAGGACCACATACCGGAGACAGTTCGCGCAGCTCTCGAAACCGAGGGAAAGACAGCAATAGAAGCTGTCGAGTCTCAGGCCCGAAGGACGAGCGTCGAAACAGTCACGAGCCTCACCGAAGGAGTCCCCGAACGTGAGATTCTCGCATACGCGGACGAACACGACATAGACCTCATAACGATGGGATCACACGGCCGAACCGGTCTCGACCGATTCCTCCTCGGCAGCACCACCGAACGAGTACTCAGGGAGGCACCGTCGCCGGTACTCTCGGTTCGGAAGCCGGTTACCGACGAGTAAGATGGGGCGGACGAAAATATCGGGACGGGAAATCCGACGAGTCTAACGAATCCGACTCGTCAAGCAGGTAGGCGTTCGAACGGTAGGGAAACGAGAAGTAGGTGGCCGATTACGAGGGGTCACGTACCGCTGTCGTGGATTCATCAGTTGACGCAGCATCGACCGCCGGGCGGCCGACGTACACGTCGTGTCTGTACCGGCAGTTCTCGCAGAAGAACTGTGCGTATCCGGCGGACTGGGTGCCACTGAACAGCATCTCGTCGCCACAGTCGGGGCACCACTCCGGATGCACACCTTGCGGGCGTTCGATACTCATAGGGACCCGTTCCGGATGGGTTGATTTCAATCTATCGGATTTATCGTGAGGGATGACTACAACATTCCGGAAGGAGTTGATCAGAATTCAAATATATTCAAAAATATTGTTTTTTCTGTTATGTATCAGCGGGCTCGAAATGAGGACAGAATGCCGTTACGTAATCGACTAGAGAAACGTCAGATACGCGTATTTGGTTGTGAATATCAAATATGTAGAAATTCGGGGGTGGAAATGTCACACAAACTATTATCTTATTCCGTGTGTCACTAGTACTTGAAATCACAGCTACCCCCGGTTGTACAGTCAGAACCAACACCGAGGGAGTGTCGGGGGAAACCACAATGACAGGGACGAAAGCTTCGAACGGAGACGCTGGATCGGAAACAACACAGGGTCGTGAAGAGATGGCTCTCAAAATCGTCTCGGTCATTGCGGATGCAAAAGGGTGCAAGCCGTTGGATCTCAAACCGCTCTACTGGGTGGTTGACACCGAAGCTATCGAGCAGTTAGTAGAGCAATCCTCGACAGTCTCGTTCGAAATCAGCTTTGACTACGAAGGTGGTCAGGTGACGGTGACCTCCGACGGAAACATCACGTACGAGATGGCGGACGAGTAGTCATCAGTATTGACATCCTCCTCCGACTGAAGCCGGAGGAATCCCGAGCGTTGGGATATTACGGTTTGCAGGCTCCCTGTTCTCTCGTGTTGAACGACCCGCTCTCGCGGTCGAACAGGAAGACTCCGGGCTGTGCCAACCAGCCGTTACTCATATCCCCTGTTGGGGGACTCTGAGTTATCTTTCGTCGGATATTCACCGCACCGTTCACGTCTGCGTTCATCGTCGTCTCGCACGACGAACAGACGTACAACCCACGCTCCACACGGTTGCTATCCCGAATCTTCCCGCAACACGAACACGTCTTGCTCGTGTTCTCCTCGTCCACACGGTCAACGAGGATGCCGTATTCCTCGGCTTTGTATTCGAGCAGATTCGTGAAGCGGTTGAACTCCCATCCGTGGAGTTTCTTGTTCCCCGACGCACCCCAGTTCCGCGAATCGCCGTTCTCATCCTCTCGGATGTCACTAAGGTCGCCAACCGCTATCTTCTCCACGCCTTCTTCCACACACCGCTCAACGATGTGTTTCGACAGGGTGTGGAGGAAGTGGTCTTTGCGTCGGGAGAGTTTCTGCCGAGCCTTCCGCGCTCGCTTCGACGGGCCGTTCTCGCCTTCGGTCTGGTACTCCTCGCGGGTGAAGTAGTGCTTGTCCTCTTTCAGCACGTTCCCCGGATATAGTTCGCTCTCGCCATCTTCGTAGTCAATGGCGAGGTAGTTGCTGATACCGAGGTCGATACCCGCCGTGTTGTTTCCGGGTGCGTCTTCAACAGGAATCTCTTTCTTACAGACGAGGTGGAGTTCCCACTCGTCGCCGTTCCAGACGGCACGCACCTGCTGGATGTTCTCGACTTCTACGTCGGGGCGGGTTTCGTACTCCGCGAGGATGAAGTCAGACCGACTCTCTTTCAGGTTAAACCCTTTCGAGAGACGGAGTTGACCGTGCTTGTCGTCGTGCTTGATGGCCCGTTTCTTCCACGTGACGGTGGAGCGCGGGTGGTCGTCGCCACATTTCCGGTAGCCCGGTGGGTTGTTGCCGTCGTCAGAGTTGTACCAGCCAGTGAACGCCTCAGCAAGCTCTTCGAGAACTCGCTGACTTGACTGAGAATGAAGGTCACTGTAGCGTTCGTGGTCTTTCAACTCCGATTTCAGTTCGGATTCGTCGGGTATCTCACCGTCGTCGTCCCACCGTTGTTGGATGTAGTAGCGTCCGACGTTCCACAGTTTGGATGCGGAGAACCCGCACTGGTCGAGGTCGTCACGAACCTGTTCGTGGTTCGTAATGCGTGCGACGTAGGTGCGGGTGGTTTCCAGCATCGAACTGACTTCATAACATGTTATGTGAGAACGGGTATTAAAACCAACGACCGGACGTTGAATATCCGGTTGGAGTGTAGTCGGTGGATTGGCGGTCAGAGTGTCGGATTCATCCCGCGCCTAAAGGCGCGGGTATTCTCCTTGCTCTTTATAAACGGGTCATAGAGAGCCATCACTGCCGTGTGATTGTGACGCCGGTAATCTCGAACCGCGCCCCACCGTCGGCACCGTCGGTGAGGGTGATGTTCCAACCGTGCGCGTCAACGACCTCTTTGACGATTGCCAACCCAAATCCAGTACCGTCTTCGAACGTTGAATACCCGAAATTAAACACCTCATCACGGGTTGCTTCAGGGATGCCGGGGCCGTCGTCAACGACGTAAAATCCGCGGCGGTCAGCAAGCGGCCCGACACAGATTGTGGCGTCCTCGGCACCATGCTCGATGGCGTTTCGGAACAGATTCTCGAACAGTTGCTGAAGTCGGTCAGTATCAGCCATAAACGTGAGATCGCTTTCGACGTTCAGCGTCGCTTCAGTCCCATCAATCACCGACCAACACCGGGTAGCCACCGCAGACAGCGCGACCTGTTCGGGATCATTAATCCGGCGGCCCTGACGGGCGAGCGTCAGTAAATCATCGATCAGCGCGCCCATTCGGTCAAGTGCATTCTGTGCCACCGAGAGATGCTCGCTGTCGTGTTCCTCTAACGCGAGGGAGACCCTCCCGTGAGCGACGTTGAGCGGATTTCGAAGGTCGTGAGAGACGACGCTTGCGAACTCATCAAGGCGCTTGTTCTGGCGCTGTAACTCCTGTTCACGCCGTTTTTGCTCATCAATATTTCTCGCAAGCCCGACCGCATGACGGGTCCCGTTGATTGTGGCGGCCGTAACCCGAACGTCGAGATGGCGGGTCTCAGTCTCCAGATACAGCGGCAGTTCGAGGCGGGCCGTATCCGTCTTACCAGCTAGGATTCGCTGTACTTCCTGTGTGAACGTGGCTAGTTTTTCCGGGTCGGCAACTGATGCCAAGACCGCCATTGCTTGCTTGCCGACGATATCCTCGGGTGATAAACCCAGAGCCGCTGCCGGCGGATCGTTCACGAACCGAAGCGTTCCATCGGGGTCGTGAATCCACACCGCATCTCCAACGTGTTCGACGATCCGTTCGAACTGCTGGAGTTCCCGTTCTCGGTCCACCCGGTCGGTCACATCACGATAGAGCCAGAGATTAGCCTCCCCATCAGGGAGATCATACGGCACGTAATCGCGTTCGAGAGTCCGGCCGTCTGCGAGGTCGAGCACCTCGTTGGAGACCGGAACTCGCTGATCGATCCGTTCTTTGATTCCGGTGACGAACCCGTCGGGGTCGGCGAACAAGTCTTTGAGATCGGCTGCGGCTTTCTCACAGTTGCGGCCGATCAGGTCATCCGTGGTGCCGGGGAGATCCAGTATCTCACAGAGCGCCTCGTTCGTCATGAGAACGTCGCGCTTGGCGTCTTCGACGAGCACACCCACCGGGAGATTCGCAACGATGGTCCCGAGGACCGTGTTCGCTTCGTCGAGTTCGCGCCCGTGTGCTTTCCGCTCGGTAATATCTCGTGCCACCAAGACGGCACGGTCTGTGTCTCCAGTATCGAGCGAGGCGACGTGGGCCTCAAACCACCGTCGGTTCCCATTCGACATCAACGCGTACTCGACAGTCTGTACTGCACCACTCTCGACCGTTTCGTCGATAGCGGCCTGAATGCAGTCTGCGGCGTCGGAATTGAACGCGTCTTCGAGTGTTTCGCCCTCAAGCGACCCTAGGCCGTCAACCGGGAGATCCTCCGGCCCGGAAAGGACGGATCGAAACCGCCCGTCGGTATCGTAGACTACGACCATATCGGGAATCGCATCAGTAATCGCGTGCATCCGGTTTTGGTCTCGCTCAAGGGTCCGCTTGCGTTCCGTGCGTTCGGTGAGGTCGCGGGCGACCGTGTGCATGTACGTATCGCCTTCGACATCGAGACGGCGATTACTGAACTCGACAGGCACTTTCGAACCATCTGCTCGGAGTATCTCGGCCATAGTCGTGGCAGGTTCTCCGGAGAGAATCCGCTCGTGATACTCCCGGTACGCATCGAGGTCGTCATCCTCGTGTAGATCAGGGATCCGCATCGAGAGAAGTTCTTCGCGGTCATAACCGGTCAGTTCGACTGTCGCCTCGTTCACATCGACGAACCGGGCATCGGAGTCGGAGATGAAAATCGCGTCACGGCATCCCTCGAAAATCGCGTTCCGCCACTGTCGTTCGTTTTCGGCGCGGTACCGCGTGACGACGTTATCGATTCGATTGGCTAAGACAGCGTACTGACTCATTCCCCTCCCCTTTTGTAGGTAGTCAGTCACGCCAGCGGAGATAGCGTCGCTGGCGACTTCCTCGGAGCCTTTGCCAGTAAAGAGAATAAATGGCAGATCCGGATTGTCCTCGCGGACGGTCTTGAGTAACTCAACACCGTTCTGTCGAGGCATGTCGTAATCGGAGACGATACAGTCGAATGCCTCGTCAGCGAGACGGTCTAAGGCTTCGCTAGCGCTGGTCGCCACCGTAACGCTGAACCGGTCGTCCTCTCGCTCAAGCAGATGAGCCGCCATATCGGCAAAATCTGGGTCATCATCGACGTGAAGGACGAGAATCGATTCAGTCATTACAGGAAACATTTACCTACAGTAGGAAAACTCTTCGTTTGATACATTTAGGACTGCTACTGGATATAAACAGGCGTTCTCGGACCATCTCGAACGAGTTCACCGAACGGAGGTGCGTCCGCGTGCGCCGAGTGGATTGGATGCAAAGCGATACGAAGCGCTTTTTGAACGCTACTGCGGAACGCAACCGTGCGCCGACTGGCGAGATTTCTGATTGGAGTCGTCCTCGGTGGCGGGGCGTTCGCCGGATACCTCTCGTACATCGGCGTCGGAAACGTTGCTGGGCGCGTCACCGAACTCGCCCCGGAAGCGGCCGTGTTCGTCGTTCTGTTCGTCGTCGCCGAAGGACTCGCCGACGCAATAGGCGTGTGGGCGTCAGTGAACCCGCTCGGACGCGGCCTCTCGAAGCGGCAGAGTGTTCAGTTCGCCATGGCGGGTGACTTCTTCGAT
This sequence comes from Halogeometricum borinquense DSM 11551, assembly GCF_000172995.2. Taxonomy (GTDB): domain Archaea; phylum Halobacteriota; class Halobacteria; order Halobacteriales; family Haloferacaceae; genus Halogeometricum; species Halogeometricum borinquense. Next base: position 204,854 of record NC_014731.1, on the reverse strand, counting down.
ACACTCAGCCCCGCCGGACCAGTGAGTTCAGAGCCGATCATGGCGCGGTTTATCGGCGTTACGACTGAGACGACGTACAGCGACGCCCTCGCCGTCAGAGGCGTTGCAAAGTACGTGAAGTCGGGCGCGCAACTGCTCCTCTCGACAGTGCTGGCGCTGGCAATCACGGTCGGCGGGAGTTCGCCACGGTTCGTGCTCATCACGCTCGGCGGAGCCGTCGTCGCGCTGGCGGTAGCGGGGGTCGTCCTCCTTCGGTTCCGAGTCGCCGCCTCGCAGGTTGTCGTCGTCGCTGTGACGCCAATCGTCGCACGGGTGTCGTCCCTGTACAGAGACGACCCGTACGACCGGACAGTGGTCGAAGCGGCGGTCGAACGGTTCTGGTCGCGCGTTCTCCTGTTCCGCGACCGACCGGGGTTAGTCGCACTCATCGCCTGTGGCGGCGTCATCGAACAGGTGTTCGTCGCGGCGGCACTGTGGACGGCACTCGCGGGCACCGGGGCGACGGTTGGTCTCCTTCCCATCATCGCCATCGTCCCCCTACCGCAGGCATCCAGTATCGTCCCGATTCCGGGCAGTCTCGGGGCGTACGACGTATTCCTCGGCGGTGCACTCGCGGTCGTAACCGGCGCGGCCCCCGCATCGACGGCCGCCGCCGTCCTCGTCGTTCGGACTGTCACGCTCCCGTTCGGCCTCTCTGTCGGCGGTCTGTCGGTGGCATTCCTCCGCGGATGGCGGCCCTAGGCGTCGCGTGCGTTCGAGAGAACTGAACTGTTAAGCGTCGTGGATACCGGCGAGCCACTCAGTGGCGAAAACACATTTCCCGATACTGTGAGAACAGATACCTATGGCAAACGTCATCGTCGTCGGCGGTGGTCCCGCCGGACTGAGTGCCGCACTGTTCGCACAGAAGAACGGACTGGAAACGACCGTCTTCGACACAGATCAGACGTGGTTGCACAAGGCGCATCTGTTCAACTACCCCGGAATCGGCTCGCAGGACGGAACCGCGTTTCTCGAAACGCTCCGTCGACAGGCGGAAGGATTCGGTGTCGAGCGCGTGGACGCGGAAGTATCGGACGTATCTGAATCCGGTGAGGGATTCACCGTAACGGCCGACGGCGAGGACTACGACGGCGACTACGTCGTCTTGGCGACTGGCGCAAACCGTGATCTCGCAGACACCCTCGGCTGTGAGTTCGACGGCGACATCGTAGACGTGGATGTGACGATGGAGACGAGCATCGAGGGCGCGTACGCGACGGGTGCGATGGTCCGCGCAGAAGAGTGGCAAGCGGTCATCTCTGCGGGCGATGGGGCCGCCGCCGCACTCAACATCCTCTCGACGGAGAAAGGCGAAAACTACCACGACTTCGACGTTCCGGCCGACGCCGACGCGGTGTTCGGTGGGATGGCCGGCGAGTAGAGACACCCTCGCCCGGAGAATCTGTTGGGATGTTCATTCGGTTACAGACGTGTAACCGGGTGACGTTGACGCTGTCGAAGGGCTATATGGAAGGAGCTTATATACACGTCTGTGGTCCGAGGCGGTTCGGGGTGGCCCCGAGACGCGTCGGCGACCGCGACTAATATAGCCCCATGGCACACGCTCAACAACCCTCGACATCACTTAACGACCTTCCGCCGAGCGCGAAGTTCGTCCACTTCGTCCTCAAACAGGAGTCGCACCTGACGCAAGGCGAACTGACCGACCGGACGCAGCTTTCGACGCGAACCGTTCGTGACGCCCTCCGAAAACTGGAAGCGGCGGGCATCGTCCACGAAGATGTCTGCCTGCGCGACGCGCGAAAGCGCGTGTACTCGTTAGAGAAAGACAACTGAGCGACAGAGGCGCGGAACCGAAGGACGGTAGATTACAGCGCGCCGACAGCGAGTATGTCGCTGGAGCGTCGCTGAACGTTCAGACTCACAGCAACTGCAGTCGCCCAGCGATGAGTCCCATCACTGCGCCCGTGAAGTGGGCAATTAATGCGCTTCCGGGTGCGCTGAAGAGGACAGTCAAGACGAGTGCTACGATGGCGACGATAGCGATGACAGCGCGCGAAGAGAGGCGAAGCCTGTCGAGGATGGCGCTCGACGCCGGATTGGCCGCCAACACGTAGCCGACGAGTGCGAACGCCGCACCGCTGGACCCGAGCACCGCTGACGGGACGCCGAACAGACCGGCCAGCCAGACGTGTGCAAGACCCGCGAGTGCGCCCGTCCCGACGAAAAACGCGTGAAACCGAAGTCGCGTCGTTGACATCGAGACGAGCGTTCCCGCGAGGAGGACGATGACGGCATTCGAGAGGAGATGTCCCGGTCCAACGTGGGCGTAGACGCTCGTAACGAGCGTCCACGGCGGGGCAAGGACGGGTGGTGCGAGGGCGAACAGACCGACGAGACCGATGAATGAGACGGTCCACGTCAGTACGGAGACGAAGAGCATGGCGAGAAGCGTCTCGGCGACGGGGTTCCCGAAGATGAGATTCGAGCGTCGGTCGGGGAGTTCATTCGTGGAGGACACGGCTTCACTTCGAGTATCTGTCTCGTCAGGCCAAAGGTCTTCGCCCGTTTCGTTCGGCCACTTAATTTAAACTAGCTTACATCAATGCGCATACTGTGTTCGAGATCCGGACCGACCCACAGATAACGACAGGACAGACCGGAGACGTGGTCACAGTTACAGACATCCGCGAGATTCACGGGTTCCCCGATCCTGTTTCGGACGACGCACCCACCGGGAGGGGCCTTACTGTCGCCGTGATGGACTCCGGTGTTGACGAGACACACGAAGTGTTCGACGGCATCACGGTCGAACATCACAACTTCACCGACGCGCCCGACGAACCACTGGACGACGTGGGTCACGGCACGGCCGTCGCGGGACTCATCGCTCAACTGTCGCCCGGTATCGAGAAAATCGTTGATCTCCGTATCTTCGGTACGAGTGGGCGAGGAACGAGCAAACCGATTTTCGACGCCTACGAGTGGGCGCAAACGCACGCCGACGAACTCGACACCATCAACCTCTCGTGGGGAGCACGGTCACAGAGCTCGGAAATCGACCGCGAGCACTCCAAACTGATGAACGCAGGCGTACAAGACGTTGTCTCGGCAGGCAACACGGGCGAGACAAGCGGCAGTCCGGTGACCGCAAACGACGCCTACGGCATCGGTGCCATAACCGAGGAGAAAGAGTTGACGCGGTTCAGTAGCTACAATCCCGGTATCGTCGAAAACCCCGACGTGGTGGCGTTGGGCAAGGACGTTCGCCTGCCGCGTGCGTCGAACACGTCGATGGGAACCGTCCTCAACGACGATTACGTGAAAGCCAGCGGGACAAGCTTCAGCGCACCCATCGCAACAGCGGCGATGAACCTCTTCATCGAACAGCGAGAGCGTGCGTCGGAACGACCGTTCGAGCGCACCGCCAAGGACATTCCGGGCACACCCAGAGACGTGTACGGCTATATTCGATACGATCACGCAGTGGAACTGCGGGATACTGAGGTGAAAGTGGACGTGTTCGACCTGCCGTTCACGAACTATGAGGGCGTAGCGCTTCCGGAAGAGTGGGCGGACAGCCCAACCCACGCGGTCCTCGAACGTGAGACCGCACAGGAAACCGTCGTCCGGTTCGAGCGATAAATCGAGACGTTCGAACCGCCCGGTGCGTCACGGCAGTCATCTGCGGATAGCGTCGAGGCGGCGACGCATCTCGGCTTCCAGCCACGCAGCGAGGTCCGAGCGTGATTCATCACGGTAGTCTGCCGTTCGCTCGAAGTATCCCGAGACGCTGAGAAGACGGATTACCTCGTAGATTGGTCGTCGCTCTTCGAACCCGGACGGAAGGCCGCCAGCCTGAGAACGGTACCCGTCGTAAAAGGCGGACACGACGCCCTCTGGGCTGCCTTCACGGAGCGAGTCGAACTGCTGATCCAGCGTTCGGGAGCGGTCCCGTACCGGGTCCCCGACGTGCGAGAGTTCCCAGTCGAGAAACCCAACACCGTCCCCGGTTCGAAAGCAGTTCGGGCAAGCGGGATCGCCGTGGAGTAACGTCGCCGACGCGCGGTCCAATCGATCTCGATTTCTCTCGACAGCGTCGCTCACCATCTCGAAATGTTGATCGAACCGGTCGCAGGGTGCCATCTCGCGCATCTCCGAAATCGTCTCCACGAGAACGTCCGTCCACGTTCCCGTATCGAGTTCGAGGTGGTCAGCGTCGCCGCCGACGACGTGACCGTGTTCCTCGAACCGACAGTCGTGGACACGCGCTAATGCGCTGCCAACATCGTGGGCCAGTGCCGCCCGTTCGGTCCGAGTCGCGTCAGCCAAGAGCGTCGTAAGGGGTTGTCCCGAAACCGGTTCAGTAGCGAGATACGGGACCGGTCCCGTCGTCTCGGTTGCGATTACGTTCGGAACGGAGACAGCGCAGTTCGCACCCACGTAGGAGATAACAGCCCGCTCGCGCTCGATTCGTGAACGATCACCGTTGACGGCGACTTTCAGGAAGACGCGCTGCCCGTCGCCAAAATCGACTGCGACAGTCCGGTTCTGCGCGTTCCAAGAGATGCCCGCCGAGGATACGTTATCGACGGTCCGATTCGGGAACGCGTCTTCGAGTGCAGACGAGACACGGTTGTCCATGACCGGTCGATTCAGCGGTGAAAGAAGGTCTTTCTGGTATAATGACATAAATCAACAAATTGAAGTTCGATGAGACGGTCAAGAGTCATATCTATTGATGTGGTAGAGAAAGTATGGCAGATCGTCCAATCGATCCAATGGGCCGCCACGCGGTCGAAGACTACGTGGAATACATCGAATACGTCCCAGCAGAGATTCGGGAGAAGGTCCATCCGGACGTTGATCCGCTCACGGGCGAGAAAACCTCTTTTCGTCTCAACAACCACGTCCTCTTCGCTGAGCTATACCTCTTGAACGAACGCTTCGGGTCACCACCCACTCGGGTCGAGATGACCCGCTCGGGCGCGTTTCACGTCGGGGTCTACGAAGACCGCTTCGAGGAGTACACCGTCTGCGTCGAGATAGCCGGTCTCGAGCCGAATTATCACTCGCCCGAAGAGCGGATTCGGCATAGCCAGTGTGATATTGATACGTTCTATCTTCAGCCGAAAACAGAGCGGTGAGTCGTCCAGCGCATACTTCGCTTCGTCTCGTCGGACACTATTGTTCTGTGCAACGAGATAGACACCACGTCGAACTCACATCCGACTGGTCCATTCACGCGCCGGGGATGAAGTTCGTCAGGTCAGCCGTCTCCGCGATCATCCAGAGGACGAACCCAATGTAAGCGACGAGCAGGCCGTACGCCTCGCCATCCGTGAGCGATAGATCAGTTCGGAGGACAGTAAAGAGCAGTACCGTTGCGAGGGTGAGAAAGCCCATCGTCGGCACGGCGATAGCGAAGTTGATGGGGGCCGCACCGACGATGAGAACGCCGATTGGGATGGCAACGAGCAGATCGAAGGTGTTCGACCCGAGGACGTTAGCGAGACTAGTAACGCCGCGACCGTCCTTTGCGGCGCGGACGCTGACGAGCGTGTCGGGGAGACTTGTCGCCGCTGCAAGTACCGTGATACCCCAGAGGAAGTCGGGCGCACCGTACACGTTGCCGACGAACTTGACGGCGTGAACCAACTGCTCGACGGAGACGAGGATGACGATGAGACCTGCGACGAGCGTGCCCCACTGTCGCAGGACGTTCACGTCTGTGACCGGTTCGGCCTCGTAGTCAGCCGTGTCAGCGTACTGGATGAAGATGTAAAGCCCGTAGAGCGCCAGAGGCATCACCGCCAGCGGTCGGGTGACACGTCCAGTCAGTGGTGCGCCGTTGGGGAAGTAGATAACCGCCATCGCGAAGGTGATGACGACGACGGAGACGGCAATCATGTAGAACTGCGCCTCCTTGTAGACGAGCGTCCGACTCGACTCGATATCGTCGTGGGTTACGATGCCCGACAGCGCCGGGATAACGAGGATATTGAAGATAGCCGAACCGACGATTGCGCCGACACCGAGACCGAACGACCCCGAGAGCGCGGAAAACACCACGCTTGCGAGTTCGGGGAAGCTAGAGCCGACGGCGGCAACGATAGCACCTTGGACGACGAGTGGTAGCCCGTAGTAACTCGACAGCGTATCGCTCGACTGTTCGAGCCATCCGCTTCCGATATAGATCCCGACCGTGGCGAGAAGGATAATTCCGACATTTACTGCGAGAGACTCAGCCATTCGTTCGGTGGTCGGCCGCCGGAGTGAAATTCGTTCGGAAACCCTTCGCGCCTACAAAACAATTCTAATTGAATTAGTACAATCTGATTGGGAAAGCTTTATCATCGATTCGGCAGACACGATATATTGCGGCCAGTAGCATATCACCACAACATGTGGAATTAACCTACTCGAGGGTCGACTAGTGACAACTATGGACTGTCCCGACTGCGGACACGACCGAACGAGCGTCGTCGATACGCGAACCGGCGAGGACGGAACCACCGTTCGTCGCCGCCGCGAGTGCAAACGATGTTCGTTCCGATTTACGACGTACGAGCGGCCCGAGTGGGAAACCCTCCAAGTCAAAAAACGCGACGGACGCATCGAACCGTTCGACCGGGAGAAACTCCGCGGCGGCATCGAACGGGCCGTCGAAAAACGACCCGTAGACGACGATGCCGTCGAATCGCTCATCGAGGACGTAGAACGTGAACTCGCTGGACGCGAGACGCGCATCGTCTCGTCAAGTCTCGTCGGGGAACTCGCCTCCGAACGCCTCCGAGAACTGGACTCTGTGGCGTACATCCGGTTCGTCTCGGTGTACAAGGCGTTCTCCGACCCCGAGGAGTTCCTCGACGAACTCGACACGATTCTCGATGACCGATTAGACGAGACGGTCGATGGGTCCGGTCCCACAGACAACGATTTCCCAGATGGCTAGCACACAGACGACACAGACGAACGACGTACGGACGATTCTCAACCAAGCACGAACCGGCTACGAAGACGTTCTCACCGACGAGGTGATGGACAGACTCGTAACCGAAACGGAACGTAATCTCTACGACGGCGCGTCGATAGATGAGGTGTACGAAGCACTCGAAGGGGTGACCACGGCGCGGATCGAACGCGACCCGGCGTACAAATACGTCGCTGCTGATATTCACCGGCGGCGCTACTTCCGACGCGTAACCGGTGAACAGTTGAGTGAGACTGCCGACGACGATACCGCGACGACGTATCGCGAGACGTTCGCGGCGAACCTCGAACGCGGCGTCGATGAGGACCTCCTAGACGAACGCCTGCTCGACGGTCGGTTCGACATCGACGAACTCGCAGACGCTCTCGTCCTCGAACGCGACGACAAGTTCGACTACATTGCGATGTCCACGCTGACGCAACGGTACTTCATCAAAACCGAAGTTGACGGAGATCCGCTCGAACTCCCGCAGGCGTTCTGGATGCGGGTTGCGATGGGCCTCGCAATCGAGGAGGACGACCCGCAGGCGCGGGCGCTGGAGTTCTACGACGTGCTCTCACGTCTCCTGTTTACGCCCTCGACGCCGACGCTGTTCCATAGCGGAACGACCCATCCGCAACTGTCCTCCTGTTATCTCACGACAGTCGAAGACGACCTCGAACACATCTTCGACTCGTACAAACACCACGCGCAACTGTCGAAGTGGAGCGGCGGTCTCGGCAACGACTGGACGAATCTCCGCGCAGAGGGCGCACTCATCGAGAGTACGGGCGTCGAATCAACCGGGACGGTTCCGTTTCTGAAGATCAGCAACGACGTGACCGCGGCGATCAATCGCTCGGGGAAACGCCGCGGCGCGGCCTGTGGTTACCTCGAAGCGTGGCACATGGACTTCCCGGCGTTCCTTGACTTGCGGCGCAACACGGGCGACGAACGCCGTCGCACCCACGATATGAACACCGCCGCGTGGGTGCCGGACCTGTTCATGGAACGCGTCGAGAACGACGAGACGTGGACGCTGTTCTCGCCGGACGAAGTGCCCGAACTCCACGAGACGTACGGCGAGGAGTTCGCGGAGTTATACCGCGAGTACGAGGAGAAAGCGGAGGCGGGCGAACTGCGGCAGTACGAAACGGTAGACGCCGCCGACCTCTGGCGGACGATGCTTACCCGTCTGTTCGAGACGGGTCACCCGTGGATTACGTTCAAAGACCCCTGCAACGTTCGGTCGCCACAGGATCACGTCGGTACCGTCCATTCCTCGAATCTCTGTACCGAAATCACACTCAACACGAGCGCCGAAGAACACGCCGTCTGCAACCTCGGGAGCGTAAACCTCTCGAATCACGTCGCCGACAGCGAGTTGGACCGCGAGGCGTTAGCCGACACAATCGAAACGGCGACACGGATGCTCGACAACGTGGTTGACCTGTGCTTTTACCCAACCGACGAGGCGGAGTACTCCAACATGCGGCACCGACCCGTCGGCCTCGGCGTCATGGGCTTCCACGATGCGCTGATGCAGGTCGGGACATCGATGGCATCCGAGGAAGCCGTCGAGGCGGCGAACCGCTGGCAGGAGTTCGTCTCCTATCACACCATCCTCAACAGTTCGCGTCTGGCGAAGGAGCGCGGCGCGTACGAAACGTTCGAGGGGAGCAAGTGGGACCGCGGCATCCTCCCGCACGACACGGTTGATCGTCTCGAAGCCGAACGCGGCCGCGAAATCCCGACCGACCGCTCGGAAACGATGGACTGGGACCGAGTGCGCGACCACATCGCAGAACACGGCATGCGCAACTCGAACACGATGGCTATCGCGCCGACGGCGACCATCTCCACCATCAACGGGACGACGCCCTCCATCGAACCCATCTACTCGAATCTCTACGTCAAATCGAACATGAGCGGTGACTTCACCGTCATCAACGAACAGCTCGTAGACGACCTGAAGGCCGAAGGACTGTGGGACGACGAGATGGTGGATCAGATCAAGTTCTTCGACGGATCGATTCAGGAGGTCAGCGCGATTCCCGAGGAGATGCGCGAACTGTACCGAAGCGCGTTCGAGATCGATCCCCGACATCAACTCCGTCTGACCGCCCATCGCGGGCAGTGGATCGACCAGTCGATTTCGCACAACGTTTTCTTCCCGAGTACGGACGGGTCGCTTCTTGACGACGTATACAAGACGGCGTGGCGACTCGGCGTGAAGACGACGTACTACCTGCGAACGCTCGGCGCGTCGCAGATCGAGAAATCCACGCTCGATATGGCGGAGTACGGTCGGACGCAACGACGAAACGAGTCCGAAGCGACCGCAGACCGAGACAGCAACGACAACGGCGGCAACGTCACCGCCGCCGACGGCGATACCGACGATAGCGGCGAAGGTGACAGAGATGCCGCTGCCGGCGGAGACAAAACCGGGGAAGCGTGCGACACGTCTCTCGCTCGTGTCGAAGACCCGACGTGTGACGCTTGCCAGTGAAACGACCGAGGATCTGATCTACAATGGCGATACTGAACAACGACACGGAACACGACCCGAACAAGATACTGCCAATCGACTACGACTGGGCGCGCCAGTACTACCGCGACGGCGTCGCCAACAACTGGGTGCCAGAGGAGATACCGATGCAGGAGGACATCGCCCAGTGGAACGGCGATGCGCTCAGCGACTCCGAAAAGCAGTTAGTCGAGTGGAATCTCGGCTTTTTCTCCACTGCCGAATCGCTGACGGCGAACAATATTGTCCTCGCCCTCTACGAGTACGTCACCGCGCCGGAGTGTCGTCAGTACCTCCTTCGACAGGCGTACGAGGAAGCGATCCACACGGACACGTTCATCTACTGCTGTGACTCGCTGGGATTCGACCCCGAGTACATGTACGGGATGTACGACCGCGTGCCCTCCATCAAGGAGAAAGACGAGTTCGTCGTGGACCTGACGCGAAATCTCGACGACCCAGACTTCACAGTGGAGGACACAGCAGACGTGCGCGATCTCCTGCGTGATCTCGTGGGGTTCTACGTCGTCATGGAGGGTGTGTTCTTCTACGCCGGGTTCGCCATGATGCTCGCGCTGAAGCGTCAGAACAAGATGGTTGGAATCGGCCAGCAGTTCGAGTACATCATGCGCGACGAGTCACTGCACGTAGGATTCGGTGTCGATCTGATAAACCAGATTCGCGCCGAGAATCCCGACGCGTGGACTGACGAGTTCGGCGCGGAAGTACGCGACCTGATAGAGAAAGCGGTTGACCTCGAACAGATATACGCTCGCGAGGCGTGCCCCGATGACGTGTTAGGAATGAGCCCCGACCAGTTCGCTGAGTACGTCGAACACGTCGCTGACCGCCGACTCGGCCAACTCGATTTGGACGCCAGTTACGGAACAGACAACCCGTTCCCGTGGATGAGCGAGGCGGTTGACCTCAACAAGGAGAAGAACTTCTTCGAGACGCAAGTCACTGAGTACCAAAGCGGCGGCTCGCTCGACTGGTAGGTACGCTCGACCCGAACCGCGTGCAGACAGTTCTGCACAACGAGCGCCTACGTCGAGGTGAGACGGCACCACGTACCGCCACCGCCACTGCGGAGTGCGCAGACGGCCGCAAGGACGACAGCGGTACTCACGAGAACTGTCGCGCCGAAGATGAGCGCCATGCTCACCGTTTCGAGCGCGTCGATACCGAGCGGGCCGCTTAGTTCCTTCGCGGTGACGGAGAGACTCCCCGCCAACAGCATCGCGGCGAAGTAGCCTTTGATTCCGTCCTCGTCTACGAGTTTCGTCGCCGCTGCACCGACGCGCGCGCCGAGTGCGCTTCCGAGGAGAAGCGACGCGACGACGGGGAGCGCGACGGACCCCTCCTGCGCGTAGACGAACGCGCCGAATGCACCGGAGACGGTGATTTGCAGGATATCCCGTGCCGACGGCGACGGCCGCTGGGACACCCAATCCGTACATCATCGCCGGCATCAGAAGGAATCCACCGCCGACGCCGAGGAATCCAGAGAGGATACCGATAGCGCCACCTGTGACGAGGATAACCCACACCGAGACGGTCGAACCGCCGTTCAACGATACCATCGGTGGAACCCGAATCGACTGTACGCGGTCGGTCAGATCTGTGCTACGATCACTGCCGCCGTCACGCCACGCGTCACGGAGGGTGAACAGCCCCACGAGCGCGAGGAGACCGACGTAGAACACGCTGACGACGAGGTCGGCCGAGCCGAGTTCCTCTAAGAGGAAGACGACCCGCTTTCCGCCCTCGATACCGGCGGTCATGCCGAGCGTCATCAGCGCCGCGAGTTTGTAGTCGATCTGCCCGTGGTCCCGATGTTTGAGTGCGCCGATAACACTCGTACCAAACACGAACGCGAGTCCGCTTCCGACAGCCACGTTCGCCGGATAGCCGAGTACTAACAGTGCGGGCGTGACGAGGAACGACCCACCCATCCCGAAGAATCCGAACAGGATTCCGATGAGGAGGCCGAACCCGACGAACAGGCCGACCATGGCGAGGCTCAAGCCAAATGGCTCCATCGTCAGTCACCACCGAGCATCGCCTGTGCAGTCGGACCGGCGACTCGTGTCACCGCGCCATAGATGACGTACAACGCGATGGCCTCAGCGAGGACAATCCCAACCGTCTGCGCCGCTGGAATGAGTTGGGCGAGATCTGCTCCGATCATCTCAGCGATCACCACTAGTTGTTTTTGGTTGTTCCATTTTTACACAATACTGTTTGCGCGAATCCAGTTTCGGGTACTGTAGGTACATCTGACTTAGTGTGTCGTCGTCTCAGTCGTGTTTGTCGAACCGATACGAGTGCGAACGAGTCCTTGTGCGTACGCGCCGAGGAACATCCCCGCGATAGCCCACAAGATGGGGTAGTTGCCGACGCCGAAACTCGCATAGGCCGCACCCGGACAGATGCCCGAAAGACCCCATCCAACGCCGAAGATGGCTCCGCCGACGACGACATTCCGGTCGAACTCTTTCACGCGGCGGGTGTACTCGCGCGCCGTAATCGGGGCGCGGTCGAAATACCGCGTCGCCACGGCGAAGACGACTGCCGTGACGACTGCCGCACCACCCATGACAAAGATGAGGCCGAAGTCGTTGAACTGGAGGAAATCGAGCACGACTTCCGGACGAGCCATCCCACTTATCGCCAGTCCGAATCCGAACACGAGGCCACCGAGGTAAACGGCCGCGAGGAATGTCAGTCCGCGCTGCTCGGAACTCACGGCGACACTCCCAGCGCGGCGACGAGTTGTGCGGTGCCGATAGCGAACGCGAGGAACGTCAGGACGTTCACGACGGAAGTGTTCGAGAGCGACCCGAGACCGCAGACCCCGTGTCCAGAGGTACATCCCTTCCCGAGTCGCGTCCCGACGCCGACGAGGAATCCGCCGCCGAGGAGTCGCCACCACTGCACGTCAGTCGTCCAGAGTCCGGGATCGAGAACGAGTCCGTAGACGGCAGCACCACTAACGATGCCCGCTGTGAACACAACGCGCCACCGGCGGGACTGGACGTATTTGGAGCGGTTGAACCGCGGCACGTCGGAGACGTACGAGAGCGTCGATTCGAGGAACGTACTCGCACCAGCGATGAGACCCGTGCTGAGGTAGATACCGCTCGCGCCGAGTCCGACGAGGAGGCCGCCGAGGAGGTACGGCCAGATACCCCGCGGGAACAGGTCACCGACGACGACCAACGGGACGAGTTCGCTCATCTCAGTTCGTCAGCGCTCCGTTGCTGGCCGCGCAGTTGTTCGGGCCGAGTTCGAGTTCGAACGCTTTCTCATCGTCCAGTGATTCCAGACCGAGGTTGGTGGCGATTATCTCCTCGTAGTTCGCCGGGCGCGGCGGCATATCCGCGACGATAAACTCGATAAACTCGTCTTCGTCCATCGCCAGCGCGTCCATCGTCTCTGTCAGCGTCCCGAGTTCGGCAGTGTACGTTGCATCGTCGTTCGGCGTGGCCGCATCGCTGAAGTGAGCGGGCGCGACCACCGTCTCGTCGGGAAGTGGGAGAACCTTCTCGGTGAGACTCGTGTAGAGCGTCCGTGCCGCGTCTGTTGCGGCCTCGGGGTCTTCGAGGTCCGGGCGGGCGACGCTCTCGGTGAACAAGCCGTCACCGGTGAAAAGCACGTCTCCAACTTTGTACGCAGTCATACCCGACGTGTGTCCGGGAGTGTGAATCACTTCGATATCGACGTTCCCGACAGAGAGCGTGTCGCCGTCGGCTACTTGCTCGAACGGAACGTCGTACTCGACGCCGCGTGCAACGGCGGGGGCCGGAAGAACTGCCGTCGCGTCTGTCTGTTCTGAGAGCGTCCGGATGCCCGAGATGTGGTCGGCGTGAACGTGTGTATCAAGTGCGTACGTGAGGTCGGTTCCGAGCGCGCGGGCGTCCTGCACGTACTCGTCGGTGAACGCACGAAGCGGGTCGATGACGGCCGCTTCGCCATCGGACGCGACGAGATAGGCCAGACAACCGCTCGACGGTCGCCGGTACTGGGCGACGGTGGCCGCAACGTCCACGTCGAGTTCGTCGTACTCGTAGATACGCGCCCATCCCTTCATGCCGCGTTCGAGATGGTTCACGTCGAAGCCCTCCTCCTGAATCGATTCGGCGATCATCTCGCTGGAACCACCCTTCGCACAGAGAACTGTGATGGTCCGGTCCTCGGGCAATTGCGCGAGTAAATCGTCCGGAATACCGTCAAGTAGTTCGAAGTACGGATAGTTCAGCGACTCCACGTTGGGACCCTCGATGTGCCACTCATCGAAGTTATCTGCCGAGCGGACATCAAGGATGAACGCACCGTCGCCGTCCGAAATCTGTGCGTTCAGTTGTTCGGGCGTAATCGACTCGACCGAGTTCTCCGTCTCGGATTGCGTTCCTTCCATCGTCACTCCCACCTATCCGGCCGTCTCAAATAAGGCTTTGCATAGTAATTCAAATCCTCTACAATACCACTATAGCAAGACAGATACCGGATAGCCCGAAGACCGAGCGAGATAAACCGGCTATAGCCCACATAATATCCAGCATCTACAGTAATGTGAGGGTTTAGAAATACTACCGACACACTTTTGTCTATGCCACCGATATTGTGCGTTAAGTTCAACACCATGAACGACACCGAGATCACCGACACACTCGACGTGAAGGGAGAAAACTGCCCGATGCCGGTCGTCAAGACCAAACAAGGAATAGACGAACTCACCGCAGGCGACGTATTAGAGGTCGTTGCGACCGATTCCGGGAGCATGAGCGACATCGCGGGATGGGCCGACACCACCGACGGCGTCGAGTTGCTCGACCAGAGCGAGGGCGACGGCGTGTACACCCACTACGTGCAGAAGACGGAGTAGAGGATGAGCACAGATACGACATCGACGCCCGCGGGCGACGGCGACCAGCCGAGTCGGTCAGAACTCGCCGCGCGCGTCGCTGAACTCGAAGACAGACTCGCCGCAGTGGAGTCAGACACCGATGACGACGGGCCACCCAAGATGTCAATTATCGCCACGAAAGGGACGCTGGACATGGCGTACCCGCCGCTTATCCTCGCCAGCACGGCGGCCGCGTTCGGCTACGAGGTGACCGTATTCCACACGTTCTGGGGGCTCGATATCCTCCACGAGGAGCGCTCGAAGGACCTGAAACTGAGTTCGGTCGGTAATCCCAATATGCCGATGCCGAACGCCCTCGGTGCGCTTCCGGGCATGGACCGACTCACAACCGAGATGATGAAAAAACGCATCCGCGACAACGACACCGCCTCCATCGAGGAACTCATCCAGACGTCGCTCGATTTGGGCGTCGAGTTCCAAGCCTGCCAGATGACCATCGACTTGATGGGATACGACGAGGACGATTTCTTCTCCGGCGTCACCACGGGCGTCGGAGCGGCGACGGCGATTCAGGACATGGCCGACGCCGACGTGCAACTGATGATCTAATAGGAGACCGCCAACAAACCGGTTTTGTGGTGTCTGAGGCCGATATCGGATCGATTGCGAACCGCCTCGGGGTTACAGAGAGATCTGGAGTTCGCGTATCCAGCACATCGCAGAGCGATTTGTGAGACCCCGAGGCACTCGCCTTGTTTCTTCTGTAGACCACGACCGCGGCGCGAGTCGCCACGACGATTTCGACGGACTGGTCGAACGACTCGGCTCACCCTGACCGAGTCAGTTATCGAACTCCTCGATCGTCAGTTCCCCATCCACGAGGTGGTTCACACTCCCGTTCTCACCCACGGCGGCCGGTCGCTCTATCGCCGCTCGGACGAACGAAATACCCCGTTCGACGGCCGTCGAAAGGTCATCGCCACGTGCGAGGCGGGCGGCGATTGCGCTCGACAGCGTACACCCGGACCCGTGTGTCGTCTCCGTGTCGATTCGGGGGGAAGCGAACGTCTGGCTCCCGTCCTGTGTGACGAGAATATCCCGAATTTCGTCGCCGTTCTCGGCGACGTGGCCGCCTTTGAACAAGACAGCATCGGCACCCCACTCGAAGAACTGCGATGCGGCGGCGTCGCGTGCGTCGTCCGAGTCGGGCCACTCGCCCGTCAGTTCCTCTGTCTCGTCGGCGTTCGGCGTGACCAACGTCGCCTGTGCAAACAGGTCAGTGTAGGCGTCGATGGCGTCCAATTCGAGGAGTCTATCGCCCGACGCGGCAACCATCACAGGATCGATGACGACGGCCCCATCATAGGCATCGAGGCAGTCGTCCACAGTTCTGACAGCGTCGGCGGTGGCGAGCATCCCTAGTTTCACCGCGCCGATATCGAAATCGTCGTGGACGGCATCGAACTGCGCGCGAATCTCCTCGGATGGGAGGACGTGCGTCGAACGAACACCCCGGGTGTTCTGCGAGGTGACGCCGACGATGACGGATCCGCCGTAGACGCCGAGGCGAGTCATCGTCTTCAGGTCAGCCTGAATGCCCGCGCCGCCGCCCGAGTCACCGGACGCGATGGTGAGCGCGTACGGCGGGGTCTGTGGGTCGGGTCGGATCATCGAAAGTGCATCCCTCCGTTGACGTTCAGAATCTCTCCGTGTGTGAACGAACTGTCGAGAAGGTAGGTGACAGACTGAGCGACCTCCTCGGGCGCACAGGCGTACGTTGGCAGGTGCGTATCGACGTTTTCGTGACCGAGGAACGCGGTGGACTCCAAGTAATCGACGATAGTACCGTTCATCGATGTTTCTACCGGACCGGGTGCGAGGGCGTTTACGCGGACGCCATCGGGACCGACTTCTCGCGCGAGCGCGCGGACAAGCCCGTGTAGTCCTGACTTGCTCGCGGCGTAACTCGTATCGACGGTGCCAGCGGTCCCGCCGACGCTAGAGAGGAACACGAGCGATCCACTGGATTCACGGAGAGCAGGGAGGAAGGCCCGAGCGACGCGAGCGGACCCGATGAGGTTCGTCTCGATAACGCGTGACCACTGATCGTCCGTCGACTGTTCGAGAAGTTCAGGTTCAACGATGCCAACAGTGTGGACCACACCATCAACCGTGTCCAGCGTCGCCGTTGCCTCCTCAGCGAACGCCTCCACGGAGTCTGCATCGGTCACGTCCAACTGGAGTGCTTGTGTCGTCGCCGTTTCGGCGTCTGTGTCGGCGACGAGTTCCGACGCGCCATCCTCGTCTCGGTGGTACGAGAACACCACGTCCGACTCGCGCTTGCGTTCGACGACAGCGCGGCCAATTCCACCCGTGCCACCAGTAACGACGAGTCCCATCAGTTCGTCACCACCTGTTCGATACGCGAGTCAGCATCCGGACGGTCAACGCCACCGAGTCCGGACACTGCATCAAGGAAGGTGACCTTGTAACTCGCCGGACCCGCGTACGTTCCGAACTGTTCGTCGGCCGCTGCTTCACCTGCGAGGCCGAAGGCCAGTGTCCCGGCCAGCGCTGCGTCCCGGACGCTATCCATCACACCGGCGAACGTGGCGAGAGTCACGCCGAGCATGCACCCGGTACCGACGACATTGCCCATCATCTCGTGGCCGGCGTGTACCTCAAACGCCTCGTCGGCCGTCGCCACCACGTCTGTCTCGCCGGAGGCGACAACGACGGCACCCGTCTGTCGAGCGCACGCCACCGCTGTCTCCGCAATTTCGGCGTATTCGCCGACGGATTCGACCCCCCGAACCTCGGCGTCTTCACCGACAAGAGCGCTTATCTCACCGTAGTTGCCGTTGAGAACGTCAACGTCGAGTTCGGTGACGAGACGGTCTGCGACCCGGTTCCGTGTCGGTGTTGCACCGACGCCGACAGGGTCTACGACGAGCGGGACGCCATGGTCGTTCGCTGAGCGACCCGCAGCGACCATCGCCGCTTCGCCGCCCTCGCTCACCGTGCCCATATTGAGTAGACACGCCTGCGCGCCCGCGACCATGTCACCGACTTCGCGCTCGTCGTCGGACATAACCGGTAGACCACCCCAATAGAGCGTCACGTCGGCCACGTCTCCTACGGTCACGTTGTTCGTCACGGAGTTGACGAGAGGCTTAGTGGACCGAATCGCCGAGAGCGTCTCATCGAGATTCACACCGAGCGTCATACGGTGGTCCTCCCGTTCTCGACCGCCTGACGGAGTTGCTGCGTCGCCGCCGCGGGGTCATCGGCATCGGTGATAGTCGTAACGACGGCCACGCCTGCTGCACCCGCGTTGACGACTTCGGTCGCGTTGTCCGCGTTGATCCCGCCGATACCAACAATCGGAATATCGACCGTCTCAGCGATCTCCGCAATCGTCTCGGTTCCGATTTCGGCTTCGCCCTCGTTGACATCCTTCGTATCAGTGGCGAAGACCGCACCGACGCCGAGGTAATCTGCACCGGCGCGTTCGGCTTCGCTAGCGGCCTCGGGTGTCGAGACGGATCGACCGATAATCGCCTCCTCACCGAGATGGTCACGCGCGACTGACACAGGCAAGTCGTCGTCACCGAGGTGGACGCCGTCCGCATCGACGGCCGCAGCGATGTCAACGCGGTCATTCACTACGAACGGAATATCCGCCTCGCGGGTGAGCGCTCGGAGTTCCTTTCCGAGTTCGTAGCGCTCCCGCGCACTCGTGTGCTTCTCGCGCATCTGGACGATATCGACGCCGCCTTCGATAGCGGCACGAACGATACTTCCCGTTCCCCGTCCCCGAGAACGGTCTCCTTGAGTCACGAGATACGTCCGCATCGGAATATTCATCAGTTGTATAGACTGGTGTTTGTCGGCAAAACGCTGTCGGAACAGGCGACGGAGAAGCGACCGATAGCAAGAGACGAGTGACGCGGAAGCGGCCGATAACAATCAGTCGTCGAGGTACGCTCGAATCCGGTCGTCGTCGATAGCGTCAAGGAGGCGCTCAGCACCCAGAGAGTCGACGAGCTGCTCAGTTCCCGCGTCGGTTCGGCGGGCGATCTCCTCGTCCGTCGCGTACTTTGCTTTTCGTTCGTCGATATACTCCTCGCGCACGCGTTCGATATGTGAAGGGTCGTACTGGCCGCCGTCGTCGGGGGCGAAATGCTCGTCGAAGAGTTCGCGCCATCTGTCTCTATCTCGCCACTCCTCGGTCAGCGTAGACTCCTTGCGTACCCAGTCGTAGTACGCCGCCACGGCGTCCCAATACCCGTCATTTCGTCGGGCATCCGCGAGTAGACGCCTACCGACGCGGGCACCGTGACCGGCGGCGATAATCGCTTGGTCCTCCACATCCGAGATGGGTCCCGCAACGTAGAGGCCGTCTACGGGTGTGCTTCCGTCGGCATCGGAGAATGAAGGGTCGAGTTCCATTCCGCCGTGGCCGTCCGGTTGGAGCAGTTCCTCGTCCAGTCCGTCAAGGTAGTCGGCATCGTACTTCGTCGCCGCAACGACGCGCGGCGCGCGAACCACCGTCCCATCCTGCGTCTCGATGCGAAATTCGTCTCCCTCGCGTTCGACGGACGACACGAGTTCTGGGACGATTGTACATCCGGCGGCCTCGACGTGGTCGTGCATCAGCGTGTAGAACGCGTCGATGTCGATACCACCCGGGAAGCCGAGGTAGTTCTCCAGATAGCCGCAGTGTCGAAGTGATGACCGACCGCGGTCGAAGACGACCGTATCGAATCCGTATCGCGCGGCGAAGACGGCCGCCGAACACCCTGCCGGGCCGCCGCCGACAACGACGACATCGTGTGCGTCTTGCGTCGAACCTGCGTTTTCGTTTGACATTATTTTTAGGCTTGCCTAATTATTCATAACTCCACCGGTCGCGGTCGGGAAATCACGAAGAGAAAGTGGGTCACGGAAGTGAGACAGACGGCGTCCAGATGGTGGTGAGACAAACGTCCCTTTGCGCCTACAACGGGATTATGCTCCCAAACACCGATGTATGGAGTATGAACACGACCCGACGAACACTTCTCAGTTCCTGCGGCATCGGCACAGTAGCACTCCTTACCGGGTGCCTCGGCGAAGGTAACGGTGATGCAAACGGCGGCGACGAAACCGACGATGAAACCGAGGGCGACAGCGACACGTCTCCAACAGAGACCGGTGGCCCGGAACTTTCCATCGTTTCGACGGACGAACTCCCCGACGCACCTGTCCGCCCTGCAATCGAAGTAACACAAAAGACGGCGACAGAGAGCCAGCCGCCGGGACTCAAAGCCACCGTGACGAACGAGAGCGACCGGACCTTAACCCTTGGAGAGGGCCGCGCTATCGTCTTTGCGTACCGAAACGATACGGCTAACAACCTGATGCTCCTCCCTGCCGGGAGTGACTATCCCGTCGAAGCGGGGTGCTGGCGGCTCACCGAGGGCATCGCCATTACCGAAGAGTACCGGATGGTAACGCTCGAACCGGGCGAATCCGCGAGCCAAGTACTCGAACTGTACGGCGCGCCCGACACGGACGCGTGCCTTCCCACCGGAACGTTCCGCTTCGAGTCGCCGTACTCGGTCAGAGACGAATCGGGCGAGGAGGAGACGGCGTCGTTCACGTGGGGATTCGATATCTCACTAGAGTAAGAGCGGTCAACAACGAGAAAAGAGACACTCAGCAACGGACGCTGATTCACACGGTCGCCGATTCGACTACCTTGCGCGACGGCACCGCCGCCTGTACACCCTCGCGTTCGGTCGAGACCGCGCCCGCGACGGTCGCCAGTCGAACCGCCTGTTCGAGGTCCGACCCGGCCGCGAGTTCCGCCCCGAGGAAACCGGCGAACACGTCGCCCGCGCCGGTCGTATCTATCGGTTCGACCGACGGCGATGGAACAGTAAATCGGTCCTCACCCTCCACGACGACGCCTTCCGCTCCACGAGTTCTGACGACAATACCGTCGAACGCTTCGATATCGTCCCGAAGCGTCTCGTACTCTCCCCGATTCGGCGTCACCACGTCCACGCAGTCGTGTGTGAGAATCGTCGTCGCATCCGCGGCAGGTGCAGGGTCGTAGACGACCGTCGGGCGATTATCACGTTCGGCGAGGTGATCAAGCGCGGCACGAACCGTCTCAGCCGGGAGTTCGTTCTGTACGAGTAAGCAGTCGGCGCTGGTGAGAGACCCGACGTGCCGTTCGACGTACGCGTCGTCTACGCGGCCGTTCGCTCCAGCGAGGATAGCGATGTAGTTCTCACCGGTCTCGTCTACGGCGACGTACGCCGCGCCGGTCGGCCCGTCGGTCGATTCGACCTCGGTCACATCGACTCCCCGTTTCGAGAGCGTCGTACGGACCTCGTACTCGGATTCGTCCTCGCCAACCATTCCTAAAAGCGAAGTATCGGCACCGGCGGCCGCCGCCGCGACTGCCTGATTCGCGCCCTTGCCACCGAGGTATCGCTCGTCGTACGCTTGAGCGAGGGAGTCGGGAAACGACTCCACTCGCACTGTCTCGCCCGGCGACGGGAACCAGTCGTATGACGCCGCCGTCGAGCGAATCCACTCCGTAGACGTGTATCCGACGTGATCGACGTTGATGCTCCCGAGACTCACGACACGGCCCATACTCCCACGTAGCGGGCCGCCGATAAGACCCTTCGGCGTTCGATCCGTGACGAGTGATCGCCTAACGGGGGGTACAGTTATCAGAATTCGGAGAGAGTTCTAAATGCAATGTCACTTTTGGAAGGCAAGACGGCAGTCATCACGGGCAGTTCCGGCGGCATCGGTCGCGGTATCGCGCGAACGTTCGCTGACCACGGAGCGTCAGTGGTCGTTGCCGACATCAGTGAAGAGCCTCGCGAGGGCGGCACGCCGACGCACGAACTCCTGCAGGAGGAAGGTGCGGAGTCGATGTACGTCGAGTGTGACGTGAGCGATTACGACGATTGCGTAGCCGCCGTCGAGGCGGCCGATGAGTTCGGCGGTATCGACGTGATGGTGAACAACGCGGGTATCGTCGGTCCACAGGACCCACTCGTGGATATCGACTTAGAAGACTACCGTAACCTGATTTCGATCAACCTCGATGGCGTGGTCCACGGGTCGAAGGCGGCCGCGTTGGCGATGCTCGAACAAGGAGTACACGGAAGTATCGTCAACATGTCAAGCGTCGCCGGAATAACCGGCTTCGGTGGAATCACCCCGTACTCCGCCGCGAAGGGCGGCGTCCGCTCGTTCACTTACGCACTTGCGAGCGAACTCGGTCCTGACGGAATCCGCGTGAACGCAGTCCATCCCGGCATCATCGAAACGACGATGACGACGGAAGACTCGCCCTTCGTCGGAACCGAGCAGGAAGAAAAGATGCTGCCGACGATTCCGCTCCGCCGCGTCGGCCAACCTGAAGACGTGGCAGGTGTCGTCACGTTCCTCGCCAGCGACTTGGCCTCCTACGTCACTGCTGAGTCGGTCATTGTTGACGGCGGCCAACTGAACACCCAATAAAAGAGCCGACAGACGGAGGGAGACAACAACGAGAATCTCGCAGTGGGGCCGATGCGGCGAACGCGGCCCGTACCCAGTGGGGTTAAACGGTACGACGGGAAAACCCCCGTATGAGCAGACGCGTCATTATCGACACCGACACGGCGGGCGACGACTCGATGGCGATTCTCATGGCCGCACTGGCCGACTCTATCGACGTCGAAGCGCTCACCATCGTCGCCGGTAACGTCGAATTCGACTACGAAGTCGAGAACGCGAAGTACACGCTGGAAGTTGCTGACGCGACTGATATTCCGGTCTACGAAGGCGCTCGGAAACCACTCGTCAAAGACCACGAACACGCCGACCAAGTTCACGGCGAGGGTGGACTCGGCGGAAATCTCTTTCCCGAGACGGGGATTCCGTCTGCCGATCAGCACGGTGCGAACGCCATCGTCGAACGCGTCCGCGAATCACCCGGTGAGATTACGCTCGTCTGCATCGGTCCGTTGACCAACATCGCCCTCGCGCTCCGCCTCGAACCGAACCTGAACGAACTGGTAGACGAGGTGTGGGTGATGGGCGGCGCGGTCAACACCCTCGGCAACGACACTCCCTCGGCCGAGTTCAACTTCTGGGTAGACCCCGAGGCCGCGAGTGTCGTCGTAGACGAACTGGATGTGACGCTTGTCGATTGGGATCTCTCGCTCCGACAGGGGCGGTTCGACGCCGAGATGCTAGCCGAGATTGAGGCGGCCGAGACGAAGTATGCGGACTTTTTCACCACCATCTCCGAACGCGCCCGCGAGTTCGCCCGCGAACAGTACGGCGAGGTGAGCACCACCCAACCCGACTCACTGGCGATGGCGTGCGTACTCGAACCCGAACTCATCACCGAGTCCAACGAGTACTACGTAGACGTGGACGAACGAGAGGGGATGACCCGTGGATACAGCCTCGTGGACGAACGCGGCGTCACCGACAACGAACCGAACGCGAACATCGTCGAGACGATAGACGAGGAAGTCTTCGAGACGATGTTCCTCGACATGATGCAGTACGGTAATCCCGAACGGTCGTTGTAGCGCTGTCTGTTCTAGTTTTACTAGCAAAACTGTCTTTAATATCTTTGAGAAGACGGCCGAATGACTGTTGCGTATCGAGCGAATAGAGTATCCGTGACAGTTCCCGTACCGAACATAGACGAGTTAGACCTGACCGAGGAACCGGTAGACCCGCGTCCGTACTCTGATCTCGTTGCTGCGCTCATGGAGATTCGCTCCTGTTCGAGGCCGGACGCCGAAACGTGGGTGGACCGGGTCGGGGACGAAAAAGCGGAGCGTGTTATCCGAGCACGATGGCTTAAATCCGATTTTAAGTACTGAGATGACCGTATTTGACCGCATTAACAGAGAAGGGGATTTATTAGCTCCCGAAACAAGCATCGGCCATGCTTAGCCGTCTCACAGAGGGCAAAAGCTCCAAGGGCACCTCTTCGGACGGTTGGCGCGAAGCGTCCGTCGAGCGAGTTCTCTGTCTCTTTGATGCGGAGATACCCGTCGATAATCAGTTCGTACAGGTCGCCGCGACGCTCGCTGACGGCGGCCGATTCGTCGTCCCCGTTGACAATACCACCGCCGCTCAAGCACTGAAGCCCGAATCGGCCGACGTATCGGTCGAGTACGAGACGCGCTTTCTCGAACGTCCAGCAACGATAACGACCGAATGGGTCCAAGACGTGGTGAACCGCTTCGACATCACCACGATTTTCGACATCCGCGACCACCGGTCCACCCTCGGTGGCGGCGAATTCGCGTTGACGACGGAAAGCAACCACGTCACAGTGACACCCGGCAACGAAGTCGCGAGTCTCTCATCCTGTCTCGTACCAGTGGCACGAGGACCACATCTCGATACGACGCTCAACATCGCACGCGTTATCGGCGAAACACACGACGCGTGGATTGATTTCTTTCATGTCGTCGATAACGACGAATCACGTAGTGAGACTGATGCACTATTCGAGTACTGCACAAATCACTTGGGCGACTTCGACGAGTTCGACACCTGGCGCTACGAGGGGTGGTCACCCGCCCAAGCAATCGTTGACCAGTCTTCGTACTACGATGCGACGGTGATCGCCGCACCCCAAAAGAGTCGCCTCCGAGAGTTCGTCGATGGTTCGACGACCGAAGTGGTCCAATCGCTCTGTGAGAACACTGTCGTTACCGTCCGAAGCGGTGATGTAGACGCTTCTCGACTCGACCGCTGGCTGGGCGAACTGCTCGCGCCGAAAAACTGATCGAGTCTCAATGCCCAAACGCCTCCGAGAGGCATCACCGACGAGAGTCGGTGCGAAGTGAAGGCGCTCGAACTGGCTCACAGAAGTTCCACACAGGGGGACTTATTGATATATGATCTAACACGATAGAGGAGCTTATCTGTCGGTAGTGACAAAGAATAGTCATTAAGATGCGAATACCTCCAATCAAATCGGCCCAGACAGTCGCACGGCGAGTGTGCAGGATATCTCGTCAGACTGTCGAAACGGATAGTCTCCCCATCGTACGATGCACACGGTAGTTTCAGTGCAGGTCTCCAATCGATGACATCCCCACTATCACGGCGACAGTTCCTATCGCGGTCGACTGCGGTCGGTGCCGGTACCGTCGTCGCTGCCAGCGGTCTAGCGAGCGGCGAATCATCAGCGACACAGACACGGGATGACAGCCTCGAATCGGTTGTCAGCGACGCTGCCGAGCGTGCCCTGTCGAACTACGACGCTGGCGGCTTGACAGTCGCCGTCGTCAAGGACGGGGAAGTCGCGCTCACAGAGGGATACGGACACGCGTACCAAAGCGAATCAGTCCCAGTCAAACCCGACGAGACGCTCTTTCGCGTCGGATCGGTGTCGAAAGTCGCCACGTGGACGGCCGCGATGCAACTCGTGGACCGAGACAAAGTCGAGGTAGACGCACCGGTCAACGACTCCCTCGACGCCGTCGAAATCCCGCAGACGTACGACGAACCCATCACGCTCGAACATCTCGCAACCCACACACCCGGATTCGAACTTCGCGGATGGGGCGACACGGTCAACAAACCACAATACGTCCGCCCGTTAGCCGAATCTGTTTCGACGAACGTACCGGGGCGGGTCAGACCACCCGGTGAACTCTGCCAGTACACCAACTATGCCGCCGCACTCGCGGGGCAGTTGGTCGCTGACGTGAGCGGACAGCAGTTTGGATCGTACGTCACAAAGCACGTGTTCGAACCGCTCGGGATGACGAACAGTACGTTCCGACCGGCACCGTCGAAACTTGTCCCGGCCAGCGGAAAGGCCGTCAAGGATACGGTGAGTTTCTACTCCGACGTTGCTCCGGCATCCGGACTGCACACGACCGGAAACGACATGGCGCGTCTGCTACAGGCCCACCTGAACGACGGCGTCGTAGACGGCGAGCGAATCCTCTCTGCGGACGCTGTCGAAGAGATGCACAAGCAGTGGTACACGCCGCACGAGCGATTCGACGGGATGGCATTCGGTCTGTTCGAGGAGTCCCGTGGCGACACCCGACTAGTGGGACACAGCGGTGCAGTGATGGATTTCGCCTGCGAATTTTCGCTGATTCCCGAGGACGGCACCGGGTTGTTCGTCGTCGCCCACGGTACCGAGGCGTCGAGCGCCAATAATGAGGTAGTCGATGTATTGCTCGAACGGTTCGCACCGGTCGAGACGGACGAAAAACAGCTCACCCCTTCGGGAATGCCGGAACGTGCGGATGAACTCGGCGGGCGCTATCGCTCCGTGAGCGTGACCGACAAGACCGCCAAGGACAAAGCCATCTTCGGCTACCTCAAGCGACAACCGGTAGATGTCCGTGTCGCTGACGACGGCCGCGTCATCACCGAACAGGGCGACAGCGTAGACGAGTGGGTCGAAATCGAACCGCTCCTGTTCGAACACGTCGAAAAAGACGAGAAAATACTGTTCAGAACCGAGGACGGGGAAATAACGCATCTGTTGCAGGGACTCGGTGCATACGAACAGATCGGATATCTCCAGCAGTTGTCCGTGCAGGGCTGGCTCGCGGCCGTGGCGACGGTGACCACACTAACCGGGCTACTATGGTGGCCTGCAGCGCGAGCATGGCGTCACGTCCGTGGCGGCACAGCACCGCCACCGTCGGCAACACGGGCGCGATGGACCGCCGCGGCCGGGATCGGTGGGCTGGTACTGTTCGTGGCTGCGCTAGCGGCGAGTTCCATTGTCGTGTCGGGGATGGACCGTCCGACGCTGTACAACCGGCCACCTGCGTGGTTCGACGCTGTGTTCGTCGTGCCGACCGTCGGCGCAATTGTGACGCTCGTGGCAGCCGGGTTCGGCGCACGAGCGTGGTACGACGGGGAGTGGTCGCTCGTGTCCCGCGTCCACTACAGCCTCGTCGTCGCCGCGACTGGTGTCATCTACTGGCTGTTGCACTACTGGAACCTGCTCGCGGTCTGACGGCGGTTACTTTCCGTCGTCCAGAATTTCGACGATACCGCGCGTTCCGTCGATGCGAACACGTTGCCCCGTTTGGATACGATCTGTTGCCTCTGCGACCGAGACGACGGCGGGCAGACCGTACTCGCGGGCAACGAGCGCACCGTGGCTGATACGGCCGCCGACCTCAACAACCATTCCAGCGGCGTTCAAGAACAGCGGCGTCCACCCGGGGTCGGACGACGGCGCGACGAGAATCTCGCCTCGTTCGACCGTCGCCTCGGTCGGATCGAAGACGACGCGTGCAACGCCTTCAACGACACCGGATGAGACGCCAGTTCCGACGAGCGCATCCGCAGGGAGTCCGCTCCGATCAGGTTCGATGCGGGGAATCTCGCCTTCACTCGTCTGCACGGGTGGTGCGTCCATCTGTGCGTGGCGGTGGAACTCCGCTCGGCGCGCGTCGATGTCCACGTTGAGAGCGTCGTCGTTCGATATGTCGCCGTCGAGTGTGTCCCCATCGGATGTGTCGCCGTCGGGTTCACCGCCGCCGAGCGCATCGAACAACTCCGTTCGCCGAAGGAACCACACGTCGTCGGCGTCCGTGAGGACACCGCGAGCGGAGAGCGTTTTCCCGGCCTGCAGATACGCCTCGCGCCACGCGTCGAACAGGTGTGCGATTCCGTGCTTCGGATACTCCCGTATCTGGATGTACGCGCGATACCGCCGAATCAGCCGGCGGACAATTCTCGCTCTGATCGGGCCGAGGAGGCCATGGTTCGCTCGTTTTGCGAGCCTATCGACCGCCGCCTCCGCTTCGTCAGTGAGTCGCCGGAGTCGGTCACGGTGCTCGCCTGCCTCTTCGGTAGCGAGGTTGGCCCGAATCGCGCCGAGAAGTGTCGCGGGGTCCTCGTGCCACCGCGGACGGCTCAAGTCGAGTTCGCCCGTCGCACGATGACCGAATTCATCGAGATAGGCGTCGAACGCCTCGGCGAACGTGTCGCCGCCGTCAACGGCGCTCACCTCATCAATCGGCTTCCCGTCACGGATTGCGTCAGCCACCTCAGGATGGGTGCGGGCAACGTCAGCAAGGTCACCGAGTCCGAGGTTGAGTCGCGTGACGAGTTCACGCTCGAATCCTTTGCCGATAGCGTCCACATCCTCTCTCGCATCGGGGAACCGGCGCTGAAGCCACCCGCCGATGACGAACGCCGCGATGAGTGGGCCGATTCGCGGATAGACGTCGGCGAGTAACTCCGGAATAGACAGCGAACGCGACGCGGCGCGCGCCCGAGCATCGGGAGTCGGTTGTTCACGAACACCCGCCGCTAGCCGTGTTCCGACTGCGACGAACCGCTGTTCGTGCCGCTCCGGGGGAGTCGGTTCGCCGACGAACGACGCGAGAAAACTCACCAACGTGGCCGGGAGAACCGACCCGAGGAGCTTCGCAGTCGTCCACGCAACCTGAGCGAGAACGGGAAGTCTCGAAGGCGACGGGAGTTCAGGACGGAACGCCTCGGGCCGCCGCGCCAACAAGTCACGAAGCCCCGCAGCAACCGGTTCGTTCACCGCTTCGAGTCTGTTTACGACCACATCGCGGAGAAGCGGGAGACGGAGTATCGGCGTGAAGTCCATGAAGATGCGGCCGCCCGCTTCGGCGGCGAACGTCGATGCCGTCGGATCCAGTCCGAACGCATCTAGAATCGTGTTCGCGTAGCCGATCCACACGTCGCGGACGAGTGGCGGCAACGCCTCGGGGAACGCCTGCATGTGTCCCATGCTCACGTAAACGTGCAGTCGGTCGTCCGACGGTTCCGGCGTCGGTGTCGGAAAGAGCGACGATATCGGCCGTGCCTGCAGGACGACGAACTCCCCATCCACGAGTGCCCACTCGATATCCTGTGGCCGGTCGAACAGCGTCTCAACTCGGTCACCGAGAGCGACGAGCGTTTTGACCTGTGCTGTGCGGAGGACACGCGCATTGCTGTCGGTGTCAAGTTCGACTGCCTCTGTGCCGCCATCGTCGTGCGGCCGGATCGAAACGGCCTTCGTTCCGACGCGGTACGAGCGTATTTCGGTCGTCGGCCGGTCTACGCGAACGGCGTCCGGTTCCACGTCGCCGGCGACAACCGATTCGCCGAGGCCGAAATTCGCTTCGATGACAGCGACAGTCCGATTTCCCGAGTCGGGATCGGCGGTGAATAAGACACCCGCGGCGTCGGCGTCAACCATCTCCTGTACGACGACTGCGTTGGCTACCGTTCGGTGCGAAATACCGTTTTTCGTCCGGTAGCTGACAGCGCGGTCGGTGAACAGACTCGCCATGCA
The DNA here is from genome assembly GCF_000172995.2 of Halogeometricum borinquense DSM 11551. Lineage (GTDB taxonomy): Archaea > Halobacteriota > Halobacteria > Halobacteriales > Haloferacaceae > Halogeometricum > Halogeometricum borinquense. The sequence continues at coordinate 176,149 of NC_014731.1, read as the reverse complement.
GTCGCGCACGGCTTCGATCACGGCGTCGATGCCGCAAACGTTGAGATACGAGTCATGCTGTCCCGCGAACGAGGCATGTGGAAGGTCCTCTGCTGTCGCGGACGACCGGATCGCGTAGGGTGTCTCCTCGTCCAGTGTCTCAGTAAGTTTGTCTCGTATCACGTCCGCAATCGGCCTGTCTCGAAGGTGATTCCGAAGTTCGGCGGCGAGATCCGTCGCTTCCTCCATCTCTTTTTTGTCCAAACTGTCCAATCTCTCAAAGAGAGTTTTGCTAGTTTTATCTGATGAGAGCACACGGTACGTTTCCGTCGTTATACACAGAGCCGGAGGGGTGGAAACGCCCGCATCAACGAGACGGGCGAGGTTCGCACCTTTTCCGCCGACGAGTGCGGGGTCGGTGATCGACCCATCGAGCGGAACGACGAACTGGCTTGTGGAACTGGACACGTGAATCCGCCTGAGTAAACTATGAGTGAGCGAGTCAATGGCATTTTCGCTGGTTACAATCAGTTGACTGAACGAAACAGAAAGACGAAAGCGGAGATGAGGCGGGGCGAGACAGAATGAGCGGAGAGAAGACGAAACTCCATCCCACCCGATACGTACTGATTGATTGACCCCGGCAACGTATGTACCGGAAGCGATGGACCACATCGAATTCGTGTACACGCTCGGGATGACAGACGAAGAGATAGAGAAGCGTCTCCAAACGGAGACTGCAGGAGTGTTATCGCTGGCAGACGAGGGAAGGGCGTACGGCGTGCCCGTCTCCCACCACTACGACGGCGAGTCGCTGTTCTTCCGACTCGGAGACGACGACCACAGCAAGAAACTGGAATTCGTGGAGACGACGAAAGAAGCGTGTTTCGTTCTCTTCGGCGTTGATGGAGACGACTCGTGGAGCATCCTCGTGACAGGAACGCTCAGCGAACTGTCCGGTGACGAACGCAAAGAGTTCGATGCCGCCACGATCAATGACTGGTTCGGGTCGTTCCGTGTGTTCGATGAAGCCATCGACGAAATCGAACTCACGCTGTTCGAGATGGAGATCTCGTCAGTCACGGGACGGAAAACGGGCAAGTAAGTCGGTAGGCAAAACGACCAAAACTAGCAAAACGTTCGTGCGTGAGCCATGAATCGCTGCGGTTAGCGACGGATGCCGTTCGGACAGCAATATCCTCAGATCGAGGGTATGACTGATCTATTTGCTCGGTTACAACGAAGACAAGACAGCAAAACTGGCAAAAACAACTTTGTCGGAAAGTATAAGTTTTGATGGACAAGCCGTGCAGTATGACCGGTCCAGCAAAACTCTGTATCTCGAACCAGAAGGGCGGCGTCGGGAAGACGACAATCGCCATCAACGTCGCAGGTGCGATAAACGAACGAGGACACGACGTTTTGTTCGTTGATTTGGACCCCCAGGGGAACGCGACGGAAAATCTCGGGCTGATGGAGGCCTACGACGACGAACCGCCGACGTTGTTCGACTGCCTCACGGACCCAGAGATGCGAGAGTCAGTGACCGAGATAGTTCGAGAACACGAGGAGATGGACGTTATCCCCTCGAACATCGACATGACCGCCGCTGAACCGGAACTGACGCTCTCGCGTCGGAGCGGCGAACAACTGTCGTTGGTCCTCCGAGAACTCGAAGACGACTACGACTATGTCATCGTGGATTGCCCGCCGAATCTCGGTAATCTGATGGATAACGCCCTCTTTGCCACCCAGAACGTCCTCATCCCCGCCCTCGCAGAATCCACGTCGAAGCGTGCGTTCGAACTGCTGTTCGACCACGTAGACGCGTTGGAGTACGACTACGAGATAGAGATCAAGGACCGAGGCGTCGTCATCAACCGCATCGACGTTCGGAAAAAGCAAGCCCGCGAGATGGTCGATTGGATAAACGCCGCATTCGACGACGTGCCGGTATGGCAGATACGCGAACGGGCAGATGTACAGAAAGCACTGGATGCAGGCGTGTCGCTTCTCGAATTCAATCCCGAATGTGACATGTGCGAGGTGTTCCGCGATATTGCCGCCGGCCTCGACGAGCAGTTCGATCTGGAGGCGGTGGAGGTCGAAGCATGAGCGGAGAAGACCGTGCAGACCGACTCCGGCGACGACGGCAACGCGCTCGGGATCGAGCCCGGACGGACGAGAGCAACGAGACAGAAGAGACGGATAAGAGCGAAGAGACGGACAAAACGGGAGAATCAGCAAAGACAGCAGAGGCAGCAGAGACAGCAAAACTGGACGAGACAGCAAAGACAGAAGAAACGGCAGAGAAAAAAGAGACTGAAGCGACGGACGAGACCGACGAACCGAAGGAATCCGTCAAAGATGTGCAAAAGCCGACGTATATGTACCTCCCACACTCGGTTCGTCGGGACTTAGATCGGGCGTACTCGATGCTGAAAGCCGAGTACGAGTACGAGTATCAGGAAGGATTCGAGAAGAACCGGCACTTCTACCCACTCGTCGTCTCACTGGGACTGGAAGCCATCGAAGAACTCGATCCGGAAGACGTTCGCGCCCGCCTCAACGAAAACCAATAAGCTACAAAAATCGGAAACCCTAGAGTCCCAGCAAAGCTAGAAAATCCAGCAAAGCTAGCAAAACGAGTTTGGAAGCTTCTGCGGTCTTGATCAGGCATACGAGAAGTTCCCGGTTTGATCGTCAGCAACAGGATTGAATAGCAAGATAGTACGGCGGTCAGTGACGAACGAGACAGAAGAGATAGCCGAGGTAGAAAAGACAGATAGCACAACAGAGATAACCAAGAGAACAATAACGGATTGGCGGCACTGTCTAGTTAGTGACCTCCTCAACCGGCGTACGTCCGTTGAGCGATTGATGCGGTCGTTGAAAGTTATAGTATTGCGCAAATTGTATGAACCACTCGCGGACGCTTCCGTGACTGCCCACCCACGAATTATGGAAGCGGTCGACTCGCATTTTGAGGGTATGAAACCATTTTTCGATGAGGTTTCGCTCGACGTAGTCAAGCCGACCGCTCAATCCTAATCGAGAGAGGGCAGTCTGATAGCCATAGCCATCAACCAGAAACACAGCATCTGAGAGATCATGTTTCTCGGAAAGTCGATGGAGAAACGCAGCAGCCGGATCGGTACCATGCCGTCCAAACAACTCGACATCGAGAATCAGCTTCGTCTCGATGTCTATTGCGGCGTACAACCAAGACCACTCACCGTTGATTTTGACAGCGGTCTCATCAACCGCAACCCGCTTCGGCGTTGCCTCAGGCGGGTTGTGACCGCTGTCAGCCAGTCGATGTACCCACTGCCAAACAGCTTGATGAGAGCGTTCAACGCCGAGTATTCGAAGAATTTCTTTTGTCTCTCTAAGCGAACACCCGGTCGCGTGGAGCTGGACGGCGAACACCCTGACGGGTGTCGCCGTCCGCTCACGCTCCCAAGTTTCTTCATAATCCGTCTCAAAGCACTCGCTGAGCAGGTCTGCGAGCATCTTGACCAACTAACTCAACGACCTGCTCGTTCCTCAAACTGGCTTAACTAGACAGTGCCGGATTGGCGATCCAATAGAGCCAATATAGAAAAACTATATTTTCTGGTTTTGCTAGCAAAGATAGCAAAGAGAACAAAGGTAGCAAATTTAAGAGATGCTCAAAAAGCGACCAGACCACCTCAGAAGTAGTATCAACAGTGAGAACGAAGAATCGGCTTTTTAACGAGGGTCATCGAACAGGTAGGCGTGATAGTAGGGGGGCACACAGACGACGTGGCGTATCTCTGCGCGGACGGGTCCGTAAGACAGGGCTACCGCCTCGAAGACGCGCGACCACTTCGGACTCTCGGGCGGATCCAGTACGCGTGGGACCGAACAACCGATGACGAACAGGTGCGAGAGTACGTCACCAGCGCTGGGTTTCTGGTCCGTGACGGACAGATGGTTGCCGCGAATGTCGCCGCGACACTCCACTTCGAACGAGTTCTCGGCACGGAACAGATAGAGGAGTTCGCCGAAGCGTGCGAGACGCGCGCCGAAGAGATCACCTCCGAAGCGGCGGCACAGTGTAGCCCGGCGAGACTTCGCGCACACGCCGCCGACGCCGTCGAGTTTGTTAACAATGCGGCCCGAGGAGCGGCCGAACACCGGTACTGGGACTGGGATCGCGCTCAAACACCCATTGGTCGGAACGGTCGATTCGTCCAGTCACTTCCGGACGGGTTCCATATCGAACTCCGAGACGCTCTCAAAGCCGAATTCGACTGGGCCTCCCATGCAGATGCGACGGTCCTTGCCAACATCACGCCGAAACAAGTTCGTGCAGTCGTCCGATTCCAACGGGGAGATCAAAAACAACCGACCACACCGGACGACGTGAGCGACGAGATGTCCGAGGCAGTCAGGCCGGCGGGCGGAGACGACCAGACGAGTTCTGACGCCGAACAGTGGTTGTGCGAACCCGACATTACGTTCGACGACGTGGCCGCGATGCATGAGGTGAAAGATCGACTCCAGCAGACGGTGTTGAACCCGCTTCGGGACCCAGACCTGTTCGAAGAATACGGTCTTGGAACCATCAACGGAATCCTGCTTCACGGTCCGCCGGGAACGGGGAAAACGTACGTCAGTCGCGCTCTCGCTGGCGAACTTGGCAGGCCGTTCCTTCGAATCACCCCGGCAAACGTGACGAGCAAGTTCGTCGGCAAGAGTGCGGACAACGTCGCCAAAGTGTTCGAGGTCGCTCGAAAACACCAGCCGAGCATCGTCTTTATCGATGAACTCGACGCTCTCGGAACCGACCGAAGTGCGACGCACAACACGCAGAGCGAACGGCAGATGCAGAACCAACTCCTGATGGAGTTGGCCGAACTGGAAGCAGACGATGTTGTCGTCATCGGCGCAACGAACAAACTCGACGAGTTAGACGAGGCACTCACCCGGACAGGTCGCTTCGACGAGTGGATAGCCGTCCCGCTTCCGAACGCCGAATCGAGGTTGTCGATGCTGTTACATCACCTCCAAGAACGACCAACTGACATCGATGAGGGCGATCTAGGCGAGTTCGCCACATTGACCGACGGTTTCAGTGCAAGCGACATCGAGTCGATTGCGAACGAGGCGGCGAGGCGAGCTATCGAGGAAACGTACGATACGGGAACTCGACAGCCAATCGCCGCTCGCCACCTCCGCTCCGCTATCGAAGCGACGGACTCGTACAGCGACCGAACCGGAGAGAAACCGGAGAACCAAAACAACACAAACAGCGATACTGACTCCGACGAGTTCGACAGACATCCCCAGATGTCGCTGTGAACGGCTGTATCGGCCGCCTTCCTACTAAAGATTCTACTGAACGGTGAATCGGAACCGGCAATTCTGGGACCAATAGTGAAACTAGCAAAACTAGGAAAGAAAGTTTTGCTAGGAAAAACAGCAGAGAGGAAAAAGACAGAGAGGGAGAAACGACGGAAACGTGGGGTGGGGTGGAGTGGGGTGGGGTGAGGGGGAGTAAAGGTTGCGGGCAGGTGAGACGTGTCAGAATTGCGGGCAAGTGGGGCGTATCAGAACGAATCGAGCGACGCGTTTTCGGACTCGGCTTCGCCCACCACGAACTGATCGTCATCCATCGCTGTCTGGTGGACGATATCCAAGTCGTGGTCAGGTTGGAGACGGGCATAGATGGTGATACCGCCCGCCCGTCCGAGATTCTGCTTACGGAGTTCGAGGATATCGAGGAAGGCGAGTCGTCGCACGAAGTCTCGAACGCGACGATCCGACCGGGTAGAAGTTCCGGTCGCCTCACAGAGTTTGGTGTACGTCTCGATTATCTGTGCCATCGAGAATTCATCATCGTCTGTGCCCTTATGTAGGGCAGTTACCGCCGAGAGGACGAGTTTTTTCTGGACGGTCAACCCGCCGATGAGATCACGGAAACGATCTTTCTCGGCCTCCATCTTCGCATCCTCGACGTGATCGCGGGTGACTGTATCCGATCCGTCGCGCTGAGCAAGCATTCCCGCGTTTCGAAGCACGTCGATAGCCTGACGGGCGTCGCCATGATCTTGGGCCGCATATGCGGCACAGAGTGGGATCACATCGTCCGAAAGAACTCCCTCACGGAATGCATCCCGCCGGTGACCTAGTATCGCGCGGAGTTGGTTCGCGTCGTAGGAGTGGAAGTTGAGTTCGCGCGGTTGTAGCGACGATTTGACTCGGTCGTTGAGATCCTCAGCCCACCGAACCTTGTTGCTGATAGCAATGAGACCGATTCGACAGCCCGTCTTCCCCGTCTCGACCGCCCGGGAGAGAGACATGAGAATCTGGTCGTCGGGGTGCATGTCTGCCTCGTCAAGGATGATGATGACGACATCGTACAGTTTGTCGAGAATGGTGTAGAGTCGCGTGTAGTACGCCGCTTTTGCGAGGCCCGTCTCGGGAACGCGAATGTCAGTCTCTGATTCGTCGTTCAGCGTTCGGGCAATAGTCGAGATCGCCTGCGTCTCGGTATCGTCAGTCGAGCAGTCCACGTAGACAGTTCCGATTCGAACGTCACCGGCATTGGATTTGGCAGCCTTCGCCACGTGTTTTGCGACGAGGCTCTTTCCCGTCCCCGTCTCGCCGTACAGGATAACGTTCTCAGGAGAGTCGCCGTTGACCGCCGACCGGAGTTCCGTCGAAAGGGCACGAATTTCGTCGTCACGACCGACGATTCGTTCCGGACTCGGGACGTGTTCAACTTCCACCAATGACTTGTTCCTGAAGATTGGGTCCTCCTGTGCGAAAATTTCCGCAGCGATGTCCTGTGACCCCTCTTTGTCCATAGGGGATGGTGAGACTCATAGAACTTAAAACCACCTTCGATTCACCCCCGGATTTCCGACGTTATATCCGATCTCAAAACACTCAAAGTGCCGTATTCAGGCTTCTCATTTTCAATGATAGGTTAACCGCATTTCCGACGTTTCAACACACCCACCCCACGTTTCCGTCGTTGTGAGTAACAAGAGGAGGGAACTAAATTATTGAGATAGTTATTGAGGTAGAATTGATATTTCTCAGTCGGACTCATCTGTTTCTCACTCATGTTTCTCACTCGTTCCAATCAGACCCGTACCATTCACTCAACAGTGTTTTCCAATCGAATCCCCCGTCTGACACCCCACATTTCCGTCGTTCTCTCCGATTCGCTACTTCTCCCGCGACCTAACCTCCCACACTCTCAACTCGGAGTAGTGGATGTCCTCGGTCTTATTCGACCCACCCACCCCGCATTTCCGTCGTTCTTTGCTGATCAGAAGGCAAGACACTCGGGATACATAGAGAACCTCCTGAACACACCCACCCCACGTTTCCGTCGTTCTTCCGCGATAGTGTTACCTCCAATCTGATCCACGAGGAACTGTTCATGAAGAGCTGCATCAGACAAGTGGCAATTGAGAAACGGTAACATGAATCAAGGTGAAGATAGTGCTTGCAGACGGCACGACTACTTCAAACAACCACAATAATAGAAAGATTTATATCTAATATGGGTAAACAGCCCATTAGCTGAATTATAAGAAAGGAGCTAGCTTGTAGCTCCGTTACACCCCTCCCCCCTCGTAATGAGAAACGACGGAAACGTGGGGTGGGTGTGTCTCCAAGTATCTCCTTTCTCAAGAACGACGGAAACACGGGGGCCCCCAACATAACGACCATTTAACCTGTCCCACCGCTACGTCTGGCAGTCTATCCTCGTACAGAACGACGGAAATCGGGGGTGTGGGTGTTCACTCAAGTCCTCAGTCACACCTGTTAGTTACTTCTCTAACAGTTCTATCAAGTTCCCTTCTGGGTCACGGACAAACAAAATCCGACTTCCAGTGTCCGTCGTCTGGGGTCTGCTCACCGACTCCACCGAGTTTGGCAACGACTCGTAGAACGAGTCAATATCTTCAACAGTGAGTCCGAGGTGTGCCGTCCCCGGACGGTTGATGCTCGCCTCTCCACGACTCGCACCCTCGGGTTCGTATTCAATGAGTTCGACGCGGACACCATCAGCCTCGAGGTGGGCGAACTGTCCGGTCGCTCCATCGACACCGACTGCAGTTGAGAAATTCTCACCGGAGACGGTGAACCGGTCCAGAAGCGTGAGATCGAGCGTCTCTTGATAGAACTCGACGGCGTTTTCGAGGTCTGAAACCGTGATTCCAACATGATGTGCGCGAAGTTCTGCCATGGGATCCCGGTACTATCTTCACGACTGAATAGGCACCGAATCGAACCGTCTCACAATATGTTCAGAAAGAGAAGGATCACGCCGGGAACGAGGAGAATAAGGACGAAAACGAGATGATCCGAATCCGGCACAAGAGCCGACTACGGTACCGAACCCGGCTTACAACACTGCGCGTCCGTTTGATCCGTCCATCTGTTCACGCGCCGCTTCGCAGATGACTTCTTCGGGGCCGACAACGCAGTCACGGCGGATGTCAGGATACGTTCCGTCGAGGACTTCGTCTACGAATCCATCGAGTTCGGCGACCTCCTCGAGCGACATGCCTTCGAGTCGTTCGCTCAGCATGCTAGCAACGGCGCTACTGACAGCACAACTCTCGCTTTCGAACGCGATGTTTTCGATGGTTCCGTCCTCGGCGACATCGACGTGGAACTCGCCGTCGTCACCGCAGGAGGTCTCTTCTGAGTGCTTCGTGAACGTCGGATTCGAGAGCCCGCCCGTATTCTGTGGGTTACGGTAGTGTTCGTACACCAAGTCGTGGTACTGCTCGGAGGCGAGGTGCGAGTCCAGTTCGTCCCGCGCAACGTCGAGTGCGTCAAGCAACTGGTCTATCTCGTCGGTGGTGTTGTAGACGTAGAACGACGCACGAACGGACCCAGGGATATCGAGCCTGTCATGCAGGGGTTGCGTGCAGTGGTCGCCCGCGCGGACGGCAATGCCGCGTTCGTCGAGTAACGCCGAGAGGTCGTGGCCGTGGACGCCGTCGAGGTTGAATGCGACGAGCCCCGACCGCGCTTCACCAAGCGGTGGGCCGTACACTTCGACGTCGTCACGCTCGGTGAGACGTTCGAGCGCGTACTGTGCGAGTTCGTTTTCACGCTCCTCGACGAAGTCCATCCCGACGTCATCGAGGTAGTCAGCAGCGGCAGCAAGGGCAATCCCCTCCGCGATGGGCGGCGTACCTGCCTCGAACTTCCACGGGGGCCGGTTCCACGTCGAATCCTCGTAGGTGACGTGCCGAATCATCTCGCCACCGTAGAGAAACGGTTCCATGGATTCGAGGAGGTGATGCTTGCCGTACAGACAGCCGACCCCGGTCGGTCCGGCCATCTTGTGCCCCGAAAAGGCGTAGAAATCGGCATCGATCTCCTCGACATCGACCCGTCGGTTCGGCACCGCCTGTGCGCCGTCGATGAATACGAGCGCGTCCTGCTCGTGGGCTAACTCGGTCAATTCCTCGACGGGATTGACCGTTCCGAGGACGTTCGAAACGTGAACAATTGACATAAGTTGCGTATCGTTGTCTATCAGCTCCGCCGCGTGTTCCAAGTCGAGTTTCCCGTCGTCGTCCACGCGAATGAACCGCACGTCGGCACCAGTTCGCTTTGCAACTTGTTGCCATGTGACTAATGACGCGTGATGCTCCATCTCCGTCGTGACGACGTTATCGCCCGGGCCGAGTTCGTTCAACCCGACGCCGTACGCCACGAGATTGATGCTCTCGGTCGTGTTCTTCGTGAAGATGAGTTCCTCGCGTCCGCCCGACGCACCGATGAACTCGGCGAGTCTATCGTGGGCTTCTTCGTAGGCGACGGACGCCTCGTGACTCAGCGTGTGGATTCCGCGGTGAACGTTGGCGTTGTATCCGGCGTAGAACTCCTCAAACACGTCGTAAACCTGCTCTGGGGTCTGCGTCGTCGCGGCATTGTCGAGGTAGACGAGTTGTTCGTCACCGACTGACCGACTCAGTATCGGAAAGTCGTCTCGTATCGCGGCAATATCTTCGTGCATACTGCGCCCAACCAGCACAGCAACTTAAATTTTCACTATAGTCTTGGGAATTTCCGGAAATACTTTCCTAGTTCTAACACGAGTCAGAACCAACGCGATTTGCTCTGGCACGTTCGTGAATCGTTTGAACGCCGCTATCCGTTCCAGCGTTCGCAGAACGCAATCAACCGCCAATAGTACACAACTAACTCCAGCAATCTCCGTACACCCAACTTCAACAACCTCGGTACAACTAACTCCAACTACCCACGTACAACTAACTTCAACTACCCACGTACAACTAACTTCAACTACCCACGTACAACTAACTTCAACAACCTCGGTACAACTAACTCCAACTACCCACGTACAACTTTGTCCACAGCACACGAACCAAACACGGCCAGAATGCCGTGATCGCGGACCGTGACCGTGGCTTTTCGACCGTGGCTTTTCAGAAGTTGCCGCGAATAATGGATGCCACGCGCTCGCGGTCGAACAGTTGTTCGTCTTCGGGTATCTCCGGGTACGGACCCTCGGCGTACGTCGGCCACGCACCGAACTGGTCGGGATAGAGTTGCTTTGCCGTCATCTCTATTTGGAACAGGTTGAGAATCGGGCCTTGGTACCGTGCGCCTTGTGCGTACACTCGGTCGTTCTTTACCGCAGCAACCTCTCGTGTGACGTTGTTTCCGCCGAGTCCGTCTCTGATATCCGCCATGCTGGTTTTTGGATGCATCCCACCGAGTGCGAAGATCACGTCTGGGTTAGCATCAAGCAATGTCTCTGCATCTACGGTTGATCCGGACTGCACGTCGTCACCGAACGCGCCAACTGCGCCCGCGGCGCGCGTGTGTGCCGTCAGGAATCCGGGCGTGTCCAGTTTATACGCGTAGATCTTTTCGAGGTCGCTCGGACCGATCAATACCGCAGTCGGTCGCGCTTCGACCGGTGGCAGTTCCTCCTGTACGGTCTCGACCAAGCGTCGGTGGATCTCGGCGAGCGCCTCGTAGCGGGCCTCTTCGCGGAATACCTGTGCGACTCGTTCGAACATCTCCCACAGATCGTAGTACTGGTAGTCGTCGGTCCACGCTTCTGGGGGCGTGGCGTGTCTATCGCTGTAGTAGTTTCCGAACCACGGTGCGATATTCTCACCAATCGCTTCGACATCGTCCGCATTCCAAGAGTCGAGCGCGGAGACTCCCGCCGGGTCAGCGAGATGCACATCGCTATCTAGTTCGTAGAGCTTCTCCTTGCTTGGCTCCCACGAGGAGTACAGCCCCTTCCAGTCGAGTGTGACGCCGGGAAGACGCGGCGTAAACTGGTTCCACAGCGCGTCGTAGTATCCCGGCGCATGCATCGCGTTGACGTCGTCACCGCGACCGAGTGCGAATGCCATCCCCGCGAGATGCGTCAGTCGCGTGAATATGCTCTCGGGGACGCGTTCGAACTCGACTTCTCCCATCGGTGCCATCGACACCGTGTAAGGGTTAGTTGCGTCCGTCTCAGTCTCTGAATCGCCCGATGAGCCGGACTGGTTCGCTGTCTCCGTATTCGTCTCCGTCGTCGTTGACTCGGAGTCGGTCGGTGCGTTACCCGCACATCCCGAAAGCAACCCGCCCGTGAGGACCGCACCATACTTCACGTACTCGCGTCGCGTCGGTGCATCCGTCTCGTTCGCGTCTTTCGCCATATGATTTTGGCTGGCCTAAAATATGATAACTCCTCCGATAACTGGGCGAAGCAAGAATTTCTCTTGTGGGTAAATCTTGGACCAAGCGGCCGGTGACAGTGACCGGCTGCAACTCCCCGTATTTGCCTCTTTTAGCCGTTAGCGACCTGTCTCCCGACGGTTATTCGCCTTGCTCCGTGATCCAAACGCAAACATGGCTAACAGCGCACCGACTAGACCAACCCCGCCAGCGATAGTGAGTGTGTCATCCACGGTGCTTTCTGCATTATTGCTCGAACCTGAACCCGCCCCGCCGCCATCACCAACGACGACTGCACCTTTCATTCCCATCGTCTTGTGTGGGGCACAGACGTACCGGTGGACTCCGGACTTCTCGAATGTGTGTTCGAAGGTGTGGCCCGTCTCGCCCACCATTTCGCTCTCGAAACTACCCTCTTTAGCCGCGACGTTGTGCGTTCCCCCCTTGCCGTTCCACTCCCAGACGACGGTGGTGCCGGGGTCAACACGGACAGCGGCCGGACCGAAGGCGAAGTTTCCGCCGTTCCCCGTTGCTCCGACAGTAACTGTTATCTCGTTTTGTCCGGTTCGGTCAACTGTCCCATCGAAGTTCGAGACGTCGGTAAACCAGTCGCCGTACTCGGGTTCACTGGCCTGTTCTGCCGATGCTCCGTCTCCGTCGTTTTCGCTGTCTCCGCTGTTTCCGCTATCTCCGTCGTTTCTATCATCTCCACTGCTTTCGCTCCCATCGTTCCCACCGTCACCGGCACTTCCAACGACTACTGCTCCCTTCATCCCCATCGGTTCGTGCGGTGTACAGGCGTACTTGACGATCCCTTCTTTCTCGAACGTCTGCTCGAAGGTATGACCCGTCTCGCCCACCATCTCGCTTTTGAAACTTCCGTCTTTGGCGACAACGTTGTGGGACCCGCCTTTGCCGTTCCACTTCCAGACGACGGTTGTCCCGGGATCAACGCGAACGGCAGCCGGTCCGAAGGCGAAGTTTCCGCCGTTTCCCGTTGCTCCGACGGTAATCGTAACGGTGTCTTTCCCCGTTTTATCGACGGTGCTGTCGTAGTTGCTGGTGTTTTTGAACCAGTCGCTGTAATTTGGCTCCCCGGATTGTGCGGTTGCGGTTCCCGCCGTCCCCGCGGCTACTCCTGCCGTGACCGCACCTGCGGCACCGCGCAGTACTGTTCGCCGACTGATGCTGAGATTGCTTGCGGATGTCATCGTTCTGTATTTCGCCGTCGTTAGTGTCGTTTCTCGTCGTAGCTACTGCTCTGTCACGTCGTAGCTACTGCTCTGTCACGTCGTAGCTACTGCTCTGTCACGTCGTAGCTACTGCTCTGTCTCGTCGTGGTTACTGCTCGTATCCCGCGTACTGCATCAGTTGGTCGAAGATGTCCGTGTTCATCGCTTCCTTGTAGACGACCCCGGTGAGCATTCCGCCGGGGTAGAAGTTCCCGTTCATCACGTGCTCGACCTTGTGGCAGTGCATGAGGTAGATCCCTGGATCGGCGTCCGCGGTGAACTCGACTGTGTGGCGCTCCGCAGGCGCGACGTTCGTCACGTCCATCTCGTGGCGGGCAGCCTCCGGAACTGTTCCACCGTCTTTCTCCACGCGCTGGAAGCGGTGGTTGTGGATGTGCAACGGATGGCTCATGTAGCCGCCGTTGACGAAGTGAACTCGCACTGAATCGCCGTGTTCGACGACAAGCGGTGACCCGTCCTCTGGATGGAGTGTTCGCGGCGCAACTTTTCCGTTGACTGTGAACACGTCCGGCGTCCGGTTCCGCGGCGAGTAGGACACATCCTCGCCCGCCATCATACGGTTGAGACGTGAATCCCACTCTTTGACGGTCATGAAGTATTCCTTGTCGGCTGGTTCGTACCCCTTGGGATCGACCCGGAAAATGCCGTACATCCCCATGTCGATGTGGCGATGCGTCTGGAAGTGGCAGTGATAGAGGTGTGTCCCCGGCACGTTCGCCGGAATCGTGTACGTATGCTTCTCGCCGGGTGAGACCGTAATCCCGGTCGTCGTCGGGACACCGTCGTCTTTCCACGCCTTCCGGGCACCGTGGAAGTGTACCGTATGCGGCCGCTTCCCGTCCGTATTGTCCAGCGTTACCTCCATCTCCTCGCCTTCGGTGGTTCGGATTATGGGGCCGGGAACGGAGGGGTCGCGGTCGTCGGCTTGGAACGCCCACACGCGCGGTAGTTTTACCGGGCCGCCCATCGAGTCGAGTGGATGCGCCTCGTGAACGGCTGGCTGGGTCTTCAGCGTCACCTTCCCGCCCTGTTCGTCAACGTTGACGACCTCCGGTGGACTGGTTGTCGGAAGACTGCTATCGCCGCCGTTGGCTGTCGTCGAGGGTCGAGCGGCCTTCGCGCTCGCTTGGTTCGTCGGGGCTTGGCATCCGGCGAGTGCGGCCGTGCCCAGGCCGCTGGTCGCTGCGAGGAACTCTCGTCGGGAGAGGCCCGTTCCGGGGGCACCAATGCGATCTCTCATGAACAGGTGAGCATAAAACGACCCGACAAATAGCGGGTCAGGCCGGTTCCTGCCGACCGAAAAGCGGCGCGAACACGTTCGTGACCCTCTTTATATATCTCGCTGTCTCCGGTCGCTGTTCGTTTTTCTTGGCACCCGACTCGTGTTCCGGACAGACGAACGTGTTCGGAATCTCACCTCGCATCCAACGCGGCGACGATTAGATACAAAAACAGGAGCGACCCACCCAACGCCAGCACGTGGCCAAGGTTCGTTAGTGGAGGGGCCCCCGCACCGATACCGACGAGTTGCGCGAGCAGTCCGCCTGCGAGTGCAATAACCGAGTAGAAAGCACTTCGATTCGACGCGCCCGGGAGATTTCCAACAGCGGGCGGATAGAACTGGTAGGTAACGCCGACGATAGTGAGACCGAGAAACCCGAGGAGATTCAGACGCAGATGCGCACGTACGAGTGACGGCAACATCCTACTGAACGCGAACAGGAGACCGAGAGTGATGGCGAGCACGCCGAATCCAGCCCCGGCGAGGACACCGTAGAATCCGACGCGACGTCGATCAGAGCGGATGTACAGCGTTCCGACGGCGGTGGCGAATCCGGCCACGGCGACGGCTTGGACCAGCGCACCGAGCTGAAACAGCCACCCGCTACCGAGTCCCGCGGCCAGTAGCACCGGGCCGACTGCGCCCGTAGAGAGAACCACACCGACGGGCCAGCGCGGTGGGTGGGCGACCATAAATCGGGGGAGCATTCGGAAGCCAAGAGCAAACAACATCACGCCAGCGGTTCCCGCCGCAAGTAAATGCGTCACCTGCGGCGGATAGCCGTCGAGAAAGGGTGGCAAAGCGGTGTACACCGCGAGCGTCTCGTACGCCCCAATGAGTAGATACAGCAGCGCGACCGGGACGAATCCGTTTGCCAGTCTGTCTACCGGCCGCCGTTCAGCGTTGGCGTCGCCGGTCGCCGTTTCGCGTCCGGTCGGATTTTCTCGGATCGTCCAAGCGAGGGTAAAAAGAAACGTTCCGATACCTAGACACCACAGGATCGCACCCGCCGCACCGGTCCACGGCGGTCCGACACCCAGCGATGAGGCGACTAGTCCGCCCGTTCCGACAGCAACGAGCGGGAACTGGACGGCGGGCGCGTACGGAAACGCCACCGTTCGATCGAAGTACGTCGGAACGAGCGAGTACGCCTTTCCGAAGATGACGTGTAAGACGAATCCGAATAGTCCCAAAACCACCTCAGTCCGTCGCGGGATTCCGACGACGACGCCCGCTTGCCACCCTGTGAGGAACACAGCACTCACGAGTACGTACCGTCTGGACCACCGCGAAATCATTGCTGCCGTCACCCGTCTCCACCCGCTATGCGTTCGGTGTCCCTTCTGTTTCTCGACGGTACATCGGCCATGTTTCTCAACAGAACGCCAGCCATGTCTCACCGTTCGACTTCGCCGAATGTAGGATTCCACCCGAAGACGTTCGGAACATGTTCGGCCGCGTTTCTTTCCTCGTTCGTCGCGTCCGTTCAAATGAAGATGCACTCATCTCACAGTTCGGACCACGGCCACGACGAACCGACACCAGTCACCGACCGCACGCACGATAACTCGTGGTCGGCCAACCTCGAACAACCGCAGCACGCCGTGGACGTTGATCTGGTCGTCTCACAGGCGATAGACGCTATCGAGCACACGGAACCCGGAAACCACGTCAATCTCGTCACTCACGGCGATCACGGCCATCCTTCGGAGTACCTCTTCGACGCGTTGGACGAAGCCTACGGGGACGACCTCTCGTGGGAACACATCCAGCAGTGCGGGTGCGGTGGTCATGTCACTCGCGTATACGTTGAGTGACGTGCTTTCACCGAACTGAGAAAACGATAGAAGCGTGATTTCCGAGGTTACTCGACGACGACGACGCCTTTCATGCCCATCGGCTCGTGCGGCGTGCAGGCGTACTTGTGCGTTCCGCTCTCCTTGAACGTGTGTTCGAAGGTGTGTCCTTTCTTATTGACTTGTTCGCTCTTGAAACTCCCGTCCTTGGCAGCGACGTTGTGAAAGCTCCCCTTTCCGGTCCATTCCCAGACGACGGTCGTCCCACTTGAGACTCGGATTGCAGGCGGGGCGAACGCGTAAGCACCACCGTTTCCTTTGGCACCTACTTTCACGGTCACTTTGTCTTTTCCAGTAGCGTCGGTGACGCTCTCGAAGTTACTCACGTTGTCCATCCATCCGCCGAAGTCCGACGACCCACCGGACGATTCGGCCGCATCACCGCTTTCGTCTTCGGCAGTTTTCGTACTCGAACTGTCTTCTTCGTTCTCCGGTTGTTCGGTACTGCCGTTTCCGCCTCCGGTACACCCAGCTAACGCCACGCCCACGACGCTCGCCCCAGTCGCTCGGAGAATCGTACGACGGTTTACCGATCGGTCGTCTCGTTCCATAACATCTGAACGTAACCGGTTGTCTCCCTCAAGCTTGTGATGAATCTATTCGCTTCGATGACTGTACCTCTCGGTGTCGGTCAGTACCGACCGATTCGATCTATCGGTCGGTGCTGAACAGTTCAACTA
This sequence comes from Halogeometricum borinquense DSM 11551, assembly GCF_000172995.2. GTDB lineage: Archaea > Halobacteriota > Halobacteria > Halobacteriales > Haloferacaceae > Halogeometricum > Halogeometricum borinquense. The sequence continues at coordinate 159,384 of NC_014731.1, read as the reverse complement.
CCGTTTGCGCTGTTCGGTCCGCTGATTTGTCAGTCTCTAACATCGATTCGGGGGCGGCGAGGATTTCGTCTACGATTTCTGTCGCCATCCGTTCGACAATTCTCCGTTGCTCGGTCGTGAGTTCTCCCTCCGATTCGAGCGTAGCGAACGCACGCTCCAACTCGTCCCGTTTGATACTCTCACCACTGGCGCGGATCGTCTCTTGGGCTGTCTCGATGTCGAGTTCGGTTCCGGAAATCGAATCAGCGGGTGCGTCAGCGGACCGTTCAGTCGGCGGTCGATGCATCTCGTGCAGTGAACGTCTGTTCGGGTAGTTGGCCCTCGTACCCGTCGGGGACGTAGTCACAGAGGGGGTCCGACTCCAAGGGGTCTTGCGTGTACGCGAACGCCCGTGATCGACTCCCGCCGCAGAGATGCCGAAACTCACACGCACCGCACTTACCGCGGAGTGCGTCGGGATCGCGCAACGACCGGAATAAATCCGAATTCCGGTAGATGTCTACGACGCTTTGCTCTCGGACGTTTCCGGCTGATTGCGGCAGAAAGCCCGATGGGTACACCTTGCCGATGTGACTGACGAATGCGAACCCGTTGCCGGCGGTGATTCCGGCCCGCCGACCGATACTGTCCGCCGACGGCCGGTCAGTCGAGTCGCTTCCACGCTGAGCGACGACGCGCCGGTAGTGCGGGGCTTCGGTCGTTTTGACTCCGAACCGTGCTTCATCGGCCACGTGGCTTAACCACTCCATCACGCCCTCGGCGCGTGCTGGTGAGATAGGGTCAAGGACGCGTCCGCGTCCAACTGGGACGAGGAAGAACACAGACCAGAGTACTGCACCTAAATCCTCAACCAACTGGCGTATCTTCGGGAGTTCGTCCACCGTCTCCGCACACACGGTTGTGTTCACTTGGAGCGGAAGCCCGGCCGACTTCGCCGCCTCCGCCGCGGCGACCGTCTGATCGAAACTCCCGTTCTCTTTTCGGAACGCGTCGTGTGCCTCCGCGGATCCGCCGTCGATACTGAGTGCAACACGCTGGAGTCCCGCGTCCGCTAGTTCATCGATGCTGTCACGGGTGAGGGACGCCGTTCCGCTCGGCGTCAGCGTCATTCGAAGACCCGCGTCGGTTCCGTACTGTACGAGTTCGGCGGCATCCTCCCGAGCAAGTGGGTCCCCACCCGAGAGGACGACCAGTTGCCCGTCACCGAACTGGGCCGCCTCGTCGAGTAGTTGCTGTCCCTCCGCTGTGGTGAGTTCGTCCGGATGGCGATTCGGTTTCGCGTCGGCCCGACAGTGCTTGCAGGCTAACTCGCACGCCTGCGTGAGTTCCCACACGAGGACGAACGGTCGCTGAGACGTGTCGATCGCTCTGGGATTCATAGTGGCAACTCCGATTGCTGTGTGCGAAAGCGAACTGCCGAACGTGTTCGGGACAATCGTCTGCATCCTTGCCGACTGAGTGACTCGTATGGGAGTCCTGACACGAATTGTCGAAGAAACGGGCGCACCGGATGACCGGCCGATGGAGACGCTCGACACGAGGGAGCTTCCGCCACCGAAACCGCTTCGCAACACTCTCGAACGGGTGACCGAACTAGACGATGAAACCGTTCTCCTGCAGATGAACGACCGTGCGCCACAGCATCTGTACCCGAAACTGACCGACAGAGGCTACGATTTCGAGACCGTCGAAGCAGACGAGTTCGTTGCGACGGTTATCTGGCACACGCCTCCCTGAACCGGAGTCGAGTATTTTAGATCACGGACGCGGTTGGCCGGTCGCGTAGAGTCGTTTGCCTCAGGCGTGCGTAATTCTCACGTGCCACTCCTCGCTCCCCTCCTGCGATGTTTTGTACGTGAATCCCCGCTGTTCGAGTACGTCGTAGAGTGGAACTGGCTCGAAACTGTTGACCAGTACCAGCGTTTCGTGTTCGCAGAGCGTATCAAGTGCTGCCACAATCTCTCCGAACGGTTCACCCTCTATCTCTCGTACGTCTAGTTCGCGGGTTTCTCTCTCGGGCATCTCTGAGCTCATACACGGTATTTCTCCGAGTCAAAGATACCCCTTGTGCCGATAGTGTTCGTCGCAACCTCGACCCGCTGCCAGTTTGGCCGAACATGTTCGGCAATATTACTTGGTATGGGACCTGAATATATTCGATTGAGACAATGCCACGAGCAAATCTCACGGTGACGATTCCCGACGGTATCTGGATCGGCGACGTCACACGTGCGCACCCGGACGCGACGGTTCGTATCTTGTCTGCACTCACTGGCGACGAAGCGGGAGTGGGACTCGCAGAGATTACGGCTCCAGACTTGCAGGATGTCGTCTCCGACATCCAGGACAGCGATTCGGTGGTCGAACTCGAAATCCTCCAGCAGTACCAGGATACGGTACTCGTCCAGTTCGAGACGACGATGCCCTTGCTCCTCTTTCCGGTACAGGACTCGGGCGTTCCGTTGACGATGCCTTTTACAATTCAGGACGGGCAGGCGGAGTGGGAACTTACGGCTCCACAACACCGTCTCTCGGAACTCGGAACGCAACTGGATGAGTTCGGTATTCCGTTCACTGTCAACGAGATCCGACAGCATATCGAACCCGAACAGTTGCTGACCGAACGGCAGTTACGCTTGGTGAGTGCTGCCGTCGAACGTGGTTACTACGACACACCGCGGGAGTGTTCGCTCACCGACCTCGCCGAAACGCTCGAACTGGCGAAGTCAACGTGTAGCGAGACGTTGCATCGCGCCGAGGAGAAGATTGTAAAGCAGTTCTTGGAGGACCTCGACGGGACGACGATAGAATCTCCACACCCATGAGATGCCACCTGCCGTCTCCCCATCTCAACCAGTAGTACCGCTTTGCGGACTTGGTTCCGCTCACTCCAGACGACGGGACGAAACTCAGACAGATGGCCTACCAATTGACTCCGAAACAATCGACTTTAGCCCGGACAGAATCTATGGAACGTGACCCGTTCGCTCCCGACGCGCCGGACACACAAGACGTGTTAGACGCACTTGATGATCCAGACTGCCGGACGATCATCGAACACATCGATGGAGCGATGACGGCAAACGACATCGCAGACGCCTGTGATGTCCCGCTTTCGACCACGTACCGAAAGCTCGATCTCCTCAGTGAGGCGTCACTCCTCGAAGAGCAGGTCGAGTTGCGAACCGATGGCCGACACACTACGCGATACATTCTCGCGTTTGACGAAGTCAGAATCACACTCACCGAAGACAACGCCATCGAACTGATCATCGAACACCGAGATCAGTCGCCCGAAGAGCGTCTGTCCGAACTGTGGTCTGAGGTGCAAAAAGAGACATGACCCCGAACGTCGCAACGGCGCTCGTCGTTCTCAAGACGCTCGCCCTCCTGCTCGGTGGGTCTATTACGTATCATGCATTCAAAGCGTACAGGCGGACTCGATCACCGGCGCTTCGGGCGCTCGCAATCGGTTTCGGCGTTGTTACCCTCGGTGCTATTTTTGGGGGCGTCGTCGATCAACTTCTTCCGCTCGACCCGAATCTCGCGCTCGTCGTCGAAAGTCTATTTACCACTGTCGGCTTCGGGATTATCCTCTACTCGTTGTACGTTGACTGATATTCCTGTCCGTCTCTGTCTTCTACTCGCGCTCCGTTCTCCCGAATGGCCCCGTCTCGGACGGCTATACGTCCAACTGAATATGTTCGGTACACCTCCCGAGCGCTGAGAACAGTCCCTATCATAAACACCGACCGGCTGGAACCCTCAAATTGGTATGAAAGTCAGTCGCCAAACGATTGCGAAAGCGCTCGTCGCCGTCTTCATCATCAATCTCGTGGTGATGGGTGTCGGCGCGTACTACTCTTCGCAGCACGTTCCGCCCATCCCGAAGGAAGTCGTCGGACCGGACGGCGACGTCATCGTTACTCAGTCACAGGTACAGAACGGGAAGATAGCGTTCCAGAAGGACGGACTGATGAACCACGGCTCCATCCTCGGTAACGGAGCTTATTACGGAGTCGATTACACGGCCGACGCCCTGGACTTGAAGGTCCAGTATATGCGCGAGTACTACGCGCAAGAGCGTCACGGGTCGGCGTACGAGAAACTCGATACTGCCGAACAGGCGAGTGTGAACAGCCTCGTTCGTGCGGACTTAGACGAGTCACTCGCGAAGAACACCGAGACGATTCGGTACTCGGCCGCTGAAGTGTACGCCCATGAGCAGGCCCGCGAAGAGTATGTCCAGCGATACCACGAAGGATCGGCCGAGCGTGGCCTCCCAGCGGACTTCATCGGATCGGCTGAAGACGCTCGTCGGTTCGCCGACTTCGCGATGTGGACGGCGTGGATCTCTCATACGGATCGCCCCGGAAGCGATCACAGTTTCACGAACGAGTGGCCGTACAACCCCGCAGCCGGTAACGCTCCGACCGGTTCGACGATGACGTGGAGCGTCATCAGCATGGTGTTGCTGGTTGCGGCCGTCGGTATCGGCGTCTGGCTCTACAACTCGGTCGAACTTCCCGAACCAGAGATAACGAGCATCGAAGTCCCACCGCCGGACGAAATTTCGCTTTCGCCCAGCCAGCGTGCCGCAACCCGCTTTATCCCGCTCGCGGGGGCGTTGTTCGCACTCCAAGTGTTACTCGGTGGATTACTCGCGCACTACTACGTCGAACGCCACGCCTTCTTCGGCATCGAGAAACTGTTCGGTGTCGAACTCATCAGTGTTCTCCCCTTTTCGCTGGCAAAGACGTTCCACTTGGATCTCGCTATTCTCTGGATTGCGTCGCTGTGGCTCGGGGCCGGACTGTTCCTGCCGCCACTTCTGACTAACTACGAACCACCTCGTCAGAAGACGTACATCCACGTCCTGTTGGGTGCGCTCATCGTCGCGGCCGTCGGCGGACTTGCGGGCATCTGGTTCGGCGCGCAAGGATACATCGACGGCGCACTCTGGTGGATTCTCGGCAACGAAGGACTAGAATATCTGGAGGTCGGTCGCCTTTGGCAGGTCGGCCTGCTCGTCGGATTCGTGCTGTGGACGGCGCTCGTTTGGCGGGGATTCAGGCCGCTCATCAAACGGGAATCCCGCTACGGTCTCGCCCATCTCATCGTTTACGCGGGCGGTTCTATCGGCCTTCTGTTCACCGCTGGGATGCTCTATACCCCGCAGACGAACATCGTGATGACGGAGTTCTGGCGCTGGTGGGTCGTCCACATGTGGGTCGAAGGCGCGTTCGAGTTCTTCATCGTCTCTATCGTCGGCCTCACCCTCGTCAGCATGGGGCTCCTGAAAAAGCGCTCTGCCGAGAAAGCCGTGGCGTTCCAAGCCCTGTTTGTGATGGGATCGGGTGTGATCGGCGCGGCGCACCACTACTGGTGGGTCGGCCAACCCGACGTGTGGGTTCCGCTCGGATCGGTTTTCTCCACGCTCGAACTCATTCCGCTCATCCTCATCCTGTTTGAGGCGATGGGGCAGTACCGAGCGCTGGCGACCAGCGATGACGGATTCCCGTACACGCTCCCGTTCATGTTCATCATCGCCAGCGGGTTCTGGAACTTCGTCGGCGCTGGCGTTCTCGGCTTCTTCATCAACCTCCCGCTCATCAACTACTACGAGCACGGGACGTATCTCACGGTCGGGCACGCACACGCAGCCATGTTCGGTGCGTTCGGTTTCCTCGCATTGGGGATGGCGACGTACATGCTTCGAATTTCCGCAAAGCCCGCTCAGTGGACTGGCAAGCGTCTCCGGTGGGCGTTCTGGCTCTGGAACATCGGGTTAGCGGTCATGGTGTTCGTGAGCGTCCTTCCCGTCGGCTTCCTGCAGTTGGAGACGGCGTTTACGCAGAGTTACGCCGCCGCTCGGAGTCTCGCGTTCTACAACGGTGAACTCGTCCAGCTTCTATTCTGGGCGCGCCTCCCGGGCGACACGATGATTATCCTCGGAACGCTCGTGTTCGCCTACGACATGGTGAAAAAACGGTTCACGCTCCGTCCAGTCTCGACGCCCGGAGAAGCGCCGTCGGGGACAATTCCCGACCGCGTGATGGCTGAAGACGACGACTGAGCCGTTTCTCGCTCTCCGATTTTTTCTCGCACTGATTTTCCCACACTGCTTCTCCCAGTTTCTTTTTCTGCCTCATCGATTCCTCCTCAACTCCACTTTATCCACTCCCCTAATCCTCTCTCCTCTCACTCTCTCAACTTCTCAACTTCACCTAATCCTCTCTCCTCTCACTCTCTCAACTTCTCAACTTCACCTAATCCTCTCTCCTCCCATTCTCCCAACTCGACTGCCTCGGTTGGAATCGATTTGGTATTAAACCGTGGTGGGAACACCTTCGGTGCCGTTCCGGTTTTATAGAACCGTGAACGCGGTTGATTGTTGTACCATGGGTACGCTCACGTGTGAGGTAACTGCCAATGTTCGCAACTACGCGTCGACGTGTCCTGCAGGCTCTGGGTGTCGGTGGTACAGCGTCCGTTGCTGGCTGTAGCGGAGAGGCATCCGAAGCAACCGAGGCAATGACGAAAACCGCCCAGTCCACAGCACAGTCTACGTCAAAACCGACGGTTGACAAAGTAGCGGCCGACCCGACGGATATCCCCGACCCAGTCGATTGGAGTGAACCAAAACATCACGATGTCACGCTCGAAACCAAGGAGGTGACCGCCGAGATTGAACCGGGCGTCACGTTCAACTACATGACGTTCGACGGACAGATCCCCGGTCCGATGATTCGTGTTCGGCAGGGCGATACCGTCTCGTTCACGCTGAAGAATCTCCCGGAGAACGACATGCCACACAACGTGGACATGCACGCCATCTACGGAACCGGTGGTGGGAGTGTCGCCACAACCGCCGCGCCCGGCGAGGAGAACTCAGAACAGTTCAAAGCGATGTATCCGGGAGCGTACATCTACCACTGTGCCGTTCCGAACCTCGACTATCACATCTCGGCTGGGATGTTCGGGATTATTCTCGTCGAACCGAAGGAGGGACTCCCCGAGGTTGACCGCGAGTTCTACTTCGGTCAGCACGAACTCTATACCGACAAAGAAGCCGGTACGAAGGGCCATCACGGCTTCGACTTCGAGGCCATGGCTCGTGAGGATCCGACGTACGTCCTCCTCAACGGTGAGAAGTATGCGTATGCCGCGGCCAACCGGGGGCCCTTGCAAGCGAACGTTGGAGAGACGGCCCGCGTGTTCATGGTGACTGGTGGGCCGAACCTTCAGTCGAACTTCCACCCCATCGGCAACGTCTGGTCGGATTGCTTCCCGAACGGATCACTGTCGATGGAGCCCCACACGCACATTCAGACCCAGGTGGTCCCGCCGGGAAGTACGATGGTCGGGACGATGGAGATGCCCGTTCCAGAGCGTATCAAACTGGTTGACCACGCCCTCTCGCGGGTCGCTCGGAAGGGCAACCTCGCTGAGATTGACGTGACCGGCAAAAAGAACACCGACGTATTCGATCCTGAGGTAGACGGTTCCGATGAAGGACCCATCTACGGCGGGGGTGGAGAATAACTGCGCAGTGCAACTGCCGGTTTTCCACTCTCCCCCGTTCGGTACCCCTCCGAACGTGAGAAATCCCCGCGTTGGTGCGAACAACAAGCCTCTCCGACAACGGGCTATTCTTTCCGCCTCTTGTTGTGGCCGTTTTAGATTCGAGAAATACGCCAATATCACACGATTAATATGGTGTCAAATAAAACGAGAGATATGAGTAACGAGGTTCTTAGTCGCGGATTGGAGGATGTCTCTGTGGCGGAGACACGTCTCAGTCAAATCGATGGTGAAGTCGGTGAACTTACTATCGGGGGGTTCCCGGTCGATGAACTCGCAGTCAACGCGACGTACGAGGAGAGCGTATTTCTCTTGCTGCACGACCGACTTCCGTCCAGCGAAGAACTTGACGACTTCCGCTCGGATCTCGCCGCCCGTCGCGGAATCGGCGACGAGGTTCACGCCGTCCTCCAACGAGCTGCTGACGAGCAGAAACCAGCGATGGACGCCCTTCGAATGGGTGCGGCCGCGGCTACTCTCGGAACCGGAGACGAGGACGTAGACGAAGATATCCGTCGTATCGTTGCCGTCTTCCCGACTATTGTCGCAACGTACTGGCGGTATCTACAGGATGAAGACCCGGTCGAACCACGTGCGGAGTTCAGTCACGCTAAGAACTACCTCTATATGCTGAACGGCGTGGAACCGACCGATGACGAGGTTCGCGGACTGGAGACGTACCTCAACACCGTCATCGACCACGGACTGAACGCCTCGACGTTCAGCGCCCGAGTCGTCGTTTCGACCGAGTCGGACGTTGTGTCGGCGGTGACCGCCGCCGTCGGGACGCTGAAGGGACCGCTCCACGGCGGCGCACCGGGTCCCGTCCTCGACATGCTTCAGACGGTTCACGAATCCGGTAATCCTGAGGAGTACGTCCGCGAGACGCTGGCTGCCGGCGAGCGATTGATGGGATTCGGTCATCGCGTCTACCGTGTTCGAGACCCCCGTGCGGCAGTGCTTTCGGAGGCCGCCGAACGATTCTACGAAGCCAGCGATGACGACGAGTTCTTCCAGACCGTTACGTCGTTCGAGGATGTTGCTGTCGATATCCTCGAAGAGCATAAACCGGACCGTCGCTTGCAGACGAACGTCGAGTTCTACACTGCTGCGCTTCTCCACGGTGTTGGTGTTCCGAAGGAACTGTTCACGGCAACGTTCGGTATCTCCCGCGTCGGTGGTTGGACGGCCCACTGCCGCGAGCAGTTAGAAGACAACCGTCTCATCCGTCCCCGGGCACGCTATGTCGGAGAAAACGACCGGACGTGGACTCCCGTTAGTAACCGGTAATCTGTCTCTGTTGCGGCTTTCTGGGCTGAAACACACCTCGGTTGCGTAGCGGTACCGAGCGTCTCTTGTAAGATTGGTCGTCGCTGGTGAATCTTCTGTGCATCTTCGAGCGGCCGTTGCCTCGTAACTGGGGCTGTCGTTCGGTGCCAGTACGTCGTCTACTTCTATTTGAGCAGCGTCTAATCCGGGATTGTCCATATGGTATGACAGGGAAAACTGCTGACTGAGTACGACTCCAAGACCAGCAGCAGTTGCCAGTACGATTGTTTCTAGGAGAGTCTGGGGACGGAGAAGCTTCGAGGCAAGGACTGAAGACGCAGCTGTAATACTGAATTGTGCGAGTGGGCTCCTACGGATAGAGAGATTCATCTCCTATATGTCTCGAAATTGTCTAAAAAAGCGTCCGATAGACCCCTGATCTGTATACCACTTGGCCGTGACCGACTTGCACTCTGTATTCAGCACGGCTTCGAGGCACTGTCTAGTTAAGCCAGTTTGAGGAACGAGCAGGTCGTTGAGTTAGTTGGTCAAGATGCTCGCAGACCTGCTCAGCGAGTGCTTTGAGACGGATTATGAAGAAACTTGGGAGCGTGAGCGGACGGCGACACCCGTCAGGGTGTTCGCCGTCCAGCTCCACGCGACCGGGTGTTCGCTTAGAGAGACAAAAGAAATTCTTCGAATACTCGGCGTTGAACGCTCTCATCAAGCTGTTTGGCAGTGGGTACATCGACTGGCTGACAGCGGTCACAACCCGCCTGAGGCAACGCCGAAGCGGGTTGCGGTTGATGAGACCGCTGTCAAAATCAACGGTGAGTGGTCTTGGTTGTACGCCGCAATAGACATCGAGACGAAGCTGATTCTCGATGTCGAGTTGTTTGGACGGCATGGTACCGATCCGGCTGCTGCGTTTCTCCATCGACTTTCCGAGAAACATGATCTCTCAGATGCTGTGTTTCTGGTTGATGGCTACGGCTATCAGACTGCCCTCTCTCGATTAGGATTGAGCGGTCGGCTTGACTACGTCGAGCGAAACCTCATCGAAAAATGGTTTCACACCCTCAAAATGCGAGTCGACCGCTTCCATAATTCGTGGGTGGGCAGTCACGGAAGCATCCGCGAGTGGTTCATACAATTTGCGCAATACTATAACTTTCAACGACCGCATCAATCGCTCAACGGACGTACGCCGGTTGAGGAGGTCACTAACTAGACAGTGCCGGCTTCGACAAACTATCACTAATCGATTATTTCAACAGAGCCACCAAATTCTTTGCTCTCTCGGCATAGAACGGTCTCACAAGCTGTTTGGAATGGATATATCGGCTGGCTGACAGCGGTCACAACCCGCTGAGGAAACGACGAAGCGGGTTGCGGTTGACGAACCCGCTGTCAAAATCAATGGTGAGTTATATTGTCTGTTAAATACAATATTCTCTGAAACAAAGCTGGTTCTTGACGTCGAATTATTTGGACGACAGGGAACCACTCCGGTTGCGCCTTTCTTCATCGATTCTCGGAGATACTGATCTCTCAGAAGCTGTGTTTCTCGCTGGTGGGTATGGATATCGGACTGTCGTCTCCCGATTAGGATTAACCAGTCGGCTCGACTACGTCGAACGAAACTATCGAAGAATATTGTTTTACACCCTCACATGCGAGCCGACTGTTTCCATGATTTCTGGGTGAGATGTCACGCGAGCACCCACAAGTAGTTTATACAATTCGCGCAATACTATGCTTCCGACGACCGCATCAAGCGCTCGATGGACGAACACCGGCTGAGGAAGTCACTACGTAGACAGTGCTATTGTCTCTCTATTTAGATACTACTCAATGTAGTTTCATCTTGAGTATTTTGACAGAATGATTGTCTCTATGTTGTATTTTTTGACTCCTGTACTGTCTGATCAACTGTGATCTCTGCTTGATCAGAAGCCGAATTAATATCGAATAACTAAACGTAACTACATATCTATACGTTACTACTATCCGAACAGGGTCCCTATGTGGGTGTATGTCTGACACAGGCGGGCATGAAGATCCAATCGAGAAGATACCGGTCTGGTGTGCAGGAGAGGATTGGTGTCCAGTGACGACGACGGCGACACTCATCGGAAAGAAGTGGCACCCGGTGATAATTCACCGTCTCCTTGAACACGGGCCGAGCGGGTTCAACGAACTCAAAGAGGACGTTGACGGTATCTCGAGCAAAGTACTCTCAGACAGTTTGGAAGACCTCGAAGAAAAACAGATCGTCAACCGTGAGATCATCAGCGAACGGCCGTTCCGTGTTCAGTATTCACTCACTCACCATGGCGATTCACTCTCGCCAATCATCTACGCGATGCGTGATTGGGGATTGGAACACCTCAGCGAACCCGAGGATCAGACTGATTCGATTGTCTGACCAGCCGAGACCCGAACTATCGTGTTGTCCCGCCATCTCCGCTTTCAGATCGTGAGTGAACTGACTCTCCCACCAGACTGCGCGGTCGCTATCGTATCTAGCACGGCGTTTCGGTTACGACCTACCTCCTCTGACGTAGTTACTGCTGGTCACTTCATTACCAAATTGTAACCAAATAATCATTTAGCTGGCTCACGAGATGTGAATTGGGTCGGCTGGACTCGTCATGCACCCCATCCAACTGACACCCTGACTCACTGAGCCGGCCCTTTTCTATTGTCTCTTTTGTGGACCTCAAGCATGTCAATATCGTACTGTCGGACTAAGTGAGTAGCCTTGCTTTTCGGTTCTGTTCAAACCGTTCTCGTTTAGTGTCTCTATACCGCACAATCTCGAGTATTGCAAATATGGGCAGACGCTTGAAGCCGAAGAAAAATTGCAAATTCACGTGAGGAGAGACGATCTATTTCGTGAACTGTCCGAAAATATGGATTCTGTGCTGGGATGAGGGAAGAAGAGCGCAGTTGATATCGATCAGCAGCCCGAGTCACCGGACTGGCGGTCGATTTTCTCGACAACAGTCCGTGCGGGTTCGCGATCAATCTCGGGGGTGTATTCGCTTTCTGCGTGGTGGTCACACTCGTAGCGAAGTCGCTCCAGTTCGAATGCAGTAAACGAGAAGTTACCGTCTTCGAGCTTTTCTAGGATCACGATTTCGACGGTTGGCTTTGGCAGATCGGTGTCATCTCGCATTGCCACCTCAACGTAGTCGAGGAACGCTTGGTGTATCGCCCATTGTTCCTCTAACGTGAACTCGAATTTGGATGCGGGTGCGGTGTTGGTTCCGGTAGACATTCTTGGTTCCCCCGTGTGAGGTCCCCTACAGTCGCTACTTGTGGCGAGAGAGATATAACTCTGTGTTAACTTTGCCGAAAGTATGTAACCAGCCAGTGAGGGGGTAGATATTTTAACTTGAGCAGCGAACGGGCGGGTAACGTCGAAAGAGTACAGCAAGTGGTTTCCTTCAGGTAACTCCCCGTTACATCCGTAACCTTGTAAAGAGACTCCCAACGTTCCGTATGGGGCGCTCGTTGCTTCTACGCTCCCGTTGCACTTGTCAGTAAAGGACTCGACCGTGTGGATTTGGTTGTCTGCGGTCCGGCGGTCTAAGTGAGTAGGTAGGTGTACCGCTAGCCACATTGCCACCCGTTCTATGGAGATGTACCTCGTATGTTTTTTTGATTAGCCATGGGGATTGAGAACGTTAGGCGGACCACCACGCCGAAACCGGACGAACGCGAGAATCGGACACTCCAGTACGGCTCGGTGACCCTGCAGCGAAAGCTGAACGAACTGGCCGAACTGATCGGTCGGAAGTGGAACCTGGTCATCGTCGCCAAACTCCTCCATGGTGGGCCGATGGGGTTCAGTGAACTCGAAGCCGAGATCGACGGTATCTCGAATAAGGTCCTCGCGGTGAGTCTCCAGACGCTGGAAGATTACGATGTGGTTGATCGTGAAATCGTCAGTGAGCGACCGTTCCGCGTGGAGTACTCGTTGACGCAACAGGGACTCGCCTTTGAATCGATCATCAGGCGAGTTCGAGAAGGGGACTTCCAAGTCACTCCCCCAGAGGACTAACGAACCGACGTCCGAGCGCCCCCGCCATCGGTTCTGAATCGTGACCTGACTGTCGTCCCTCCTGTCCACCCGTGGACTCTCTTGTCTGACTGTCAGATAGCATCTCATTTTCCTTGACGTGCCAGTACTTCCGTTTTACAATCCACTCGTTTTGTAATCCCGTTTTGTAATTCCCGTTTTGCAATCTATTTGTCTACCTGCGCGCGGCTGTCCGCGCGGAGAAATATACTATGCAACTATTGTACCATACTATGCAACTGTTGTACCTCATATCTAGCAGGTAACCTGCTATCGATCCCTCAACCGTTGGTTCCCCGGTTCACACGATATAAACCGCTATATCGGATGATTAGTCAGTTATCTTAGATTTATGTGGGTTCCTACCAAATGTGTGCTTGTCCCAGTCAGGGGTCTCGAACCACTCCCCATACTGGGTTGAGAACGACGAGATGTCAACTATGAATAAGAAATTCCGACTCGTACTGATCGTGTTCCTCGCGGTTGGCATGATCGCCGGCGGTGCTGTGCTGCCGGTGGCCGCCAGCCACGGAGGAAATGATAAAGTCGACGTCGACACCGAAGACGGTGAAATCGAACACGACGGCGACGACGCAGAGGTAGAGGACGACGAAAACGACCTCGACGCTGAGACAAACGAGGACGAGGATACTGCCGATATCGAATCCGACGGTAACGAAATCGAGCAGGACAACGACGACCTTGAGGTGGAGGACGAAGACAACGACCTCGACTTCGAGAGCGAGGACGGTGGCGACGATGTTGATGTCGAAACGGACGACCAAGAGATTGAGAAACATGACGGCGTCGCCGAAGTCGAAGACGACGAGAACGACCTCGACTTTGAGGCCGAGGAAGACGACGACGAGGTCGATGTTGAAACCGGCGAGGCCGAAATCGAACAATCCGGTAATCGTCTTGAGGTAGAGGACGATACTGACGGTCACGACCTCGACTACGAGGCTGAGGACGACGACCTCGACGTCGAACACGACGAGGCCGAAATCGAGAAACACGGCGACGACGCTGAGGTCGAGAGCGACAACGTCGAATACGAGAACGAAAACGGCGACCTCGACTTCGAGTCTGAGGACGCTGGCGACATCGACATCGACCTCGACAATGACGATGTCGACATCGATACCGACGATCAGGAGATCGAACAGGACGGCGACGACCTGGAGGTCGAAAACGAGCGGAATAACCTCGACCTAGAGAGCGACGGCGACGACCACGAGTTCGAGGCCGACGACGAGCACGAAATCGAACACACAGGTAGTGACGCCGACGTCGAGGGCGAGGAGTTCGAGTTCGAGAACGACCGGAACGGCATCGACTTCCGGAACGACGCCACTGACGTCGAACAAGAGGACGATGAACTCGAAGTCGACACCGACGATGGAGTGGACTTCGAGTCAGACAACGAAGAGACCGAGTTCGAGGACGACGACCACGACATCGAACAGCGCGGTGACGATGTCGATGTCGAAAACCACGAGGACGACGTCGAGTTCGAGAACGACGAGAACGAACTTGAGTTCGAGAACGACGACCACGACATCGAGCAGAGCGGCGACCGACTCGATGTCGAAAAAGATGGCGGTGTTGACCTCGAATCTGACGGCGAGACCGTCGATCTCGAACGGAGCGAGCACAGCCACGCCGAGACCGGACAGTACCTCGATGACATCTCCACCTCGCAGGTGAATAATCTCATCAGCCAGTCCGACGCGGACGACTACGAAGAACTCGCTGACGAGGAGATCGAGGATCTCGACCGAGAGACCCTTAACCTGCTGGAGAGCTATCTCAGCGCTGACGGCTAATCGGACGCCCCGGAGCTGAGCCCGCTGCCCGGTTCGGGACGCTCGGTATCGTGCGATCCCACAACTGGGGGCAAACCTGAAGTCACCTCCATTTTGTCGCTCGGTACCGAGAGCGTGGCCGCCCGGTTCAACTCCCACTTATTACAGGGGTATAGGGCTCGAATAATTCAACATACGATGATGGACCGAATACAGACACTCACGCTGGTTACGTTCCTCGCGGTCGGGTTAGTTGCTAGTGTAGCACTCCCTGCCGCGGCCGCGGGCACGGTGGGCATTACCAGCACTGCATCTGTATCGAACCCGTCCGGTGCCGACCTCGTCGGCGACCACGAGACAGTCGTCGATACCGCAGACGACGAAGATAACGAGGAGAGTGGAGACGTTGAGGTCGAGACCGAGGACGGCGAAATCGAACACGATGGCGATGATGCAGAGGTAGAGGACGAGGAAGAGGATCTCGACTTCGAGTCCAACGAGGATGATGACACGGTCGATATCGACAGCGGCGAGCAGGAAATCGAGCAGGACGATGACTCGCTCGATGTGGAGGACGATGAGGCGGACCTGGATTTCGAGAGCGACGAGGACGAGGTTGAGGCCGAATCGGACGGCCACGACATCGAACAGGATGACGACGGAACCGAAGTCGAAGACCACGAGGCCGGTCTCGACTTCGAGTCCGAGGACGGTGGCGACGAGCTAGACGTCGAGACTGAGGACGCCGACATCGAGCAGCGCGGCGAGAGCGCCGAGGTCGAAACGGACGAGGTCGAATACGAGCGCGGCGGCAACAAGTTCGAGGACGACGCTGACGACCTCGAATTCGAGAACGATGACGTCGATGTCGAACGCGATCACGGCGAGGTCGAAATCGAGACCGACGAGCACGAAATCGAACACGACGGCAAGGAACTCGAAGTCGAGAAGGCTGGCTTCCACTTCGAGAACATCGGCGAGCAAGACGAGGTTGACGTTGAAGCAGACGGTACCGAGGTCGAGCAAGAGGGCGACGACGCCGAAGTCGAAGACGAAAATGGTCTCGACTTCGAGAACGACGGTGACCGCCTCGACTTCGAAGACGCCGCTGAGACGGTCGATTTAGAGGCGACGGACGAGGCGGTTGACGTCGAATTCGATGGGGGCGAGATCGAGCAGGACGGCGACGCGCTGGACGCCGAAGCCGGCGACACCGATCTCGAATCGGACGACGAGATGACCGACCTCGAAACCGACGAGCACGACATCGAGCAGGATGGTGACGACCTCGAGGTCGAAGACGACGAGGACGGAATCGACTTCGAGAGCGAGGGTAGTGGCGACGATGTCGAGTTCGAGACTGACGAACACGACATCGAGCAGCGCGATGACGATGTCGATGTCGAAGATCACGATGACGACACGGAGTTCGAGAACGACCGGAACGGCCTTGAGTTCGAGACGGACAAGCACGACATCGAGCAGGAGGACGAGGTACTTGATGTCGAAGACGAGGATGGGCTTGAGGTCGAATCCGATGGTGAGAACGTTGACGTCGAACAGGAGGACAATAACGAGGACGACTAGACAGCCAATCACTCACCGGCGTGTTCGGTGTTGACAGCACGGAGTGTGACGGTGGGACGGGCGACGACCTACTTCGTCTCGTCCGTTCGGGATCCCTTCCAGTTCACGCCACACCTCCATCCAAGTAGCTCCGTCTCCAGCCTGCGTTGGTGATGCGACCACTGGAGACGCATCGAGTGCAATACTCGGGTCCGACGCGACGGCACCGAACAGCGTGAGGGCTCAGCCGCGAAGCCGAACGACACCGGACGCAGGTCCATTGTCGGGCCGATGACCGAGTCGGTGGCGTGCAACCGCCGCCGACAGACAGATCACTATCGATCTGGTCACTGGCGGGTGGCTCGTTGCGGTCGTCGGCAACTCATCTATCGTCAATCTCTCATTTTCGATTGTGTCTGAACCATTGGACGGCGTTTGATGGTTCGAGAAGGTAATCATGGGTTTGTATTCGAGGTCTGTGTTCGTTTGGTACACATGATTTCCACGATAAAGCGACGTGTCTGGCTCTGTTATTATAACCCGTTAGTCGAGCGTATCGGCTGACGGACCAAACTCATGAGACGACACGCATTCACAGCTGGAGCGGTAGTCGTAGTTAGCCTGTTGGTCGTCGTCGCGTTAGCCGGTGGTGTCGGGGTAGCGAGTGCCGAGAGTACCGACTTCGACCACTTCGACGATGAGGATGAGTTCGACGACGACTTTGACGATGATGATGTTGATATAGACTTCGACGATGACGACGATGAGGAAGTTGAACTCGACTTCGGCGATGATCACGTCGAAGCCGAGGGTGATGATGTCCATGTTGACCACGATGATGACGAAATCGAAGTCGGGGCAGACGATGGACTCGAACTCGACCACGGCGATGACGAGATAGAGGTCGATGACGACGCTCACGTGGAACACGATGAGGACGACCTCGAAGCCGAGGGTGACGATATCCACGTTGACCACGGTGACGACGAGATTGACGCTGCGGGTGACGACGCTCACGTGGAACACGATGAGGATGAATTAGAAGTTGGGAGCGACGACGGGGTTGAGGTCGATCACGGCGATGATGAGATCGAAGCCGAAGGAGACGATGCTCACGTCGAACACGATGGTGACGACTTCGAAGCCGAGGGTGACGATGGAGTCGAGGTCGATCACGGTGACGACGAGATAGAGGTCGATGGCGACGCTGAAGTCGAATTCGACGATGACGACCTCGAAGTCGAAGGCGACGGTGAGGTCGAACTCGACCACGGCGACGACGAAATCGATGTCGAGGGTGACGACATCGAAATCGACCACGACGGCGACGGTATCGACATCGAAATCGGGTAAGACAAGATAAGACGAGACGAGACAAGACAAGACGAGACGAGACGAGACCGGCCCGCAATAGCGGCGCGGATATCACTTCTTCCCGATGTTGCCGGCAGATTGGACCAGATGATACGTTTGTTGCTGGTTCGTTTGGCAGGTGTTTCAATCGATACCCATGGTTCGAGTCTCGAAACATGTGTTACGGCTGTACAGGCGTCTTTCCGTGTGCACAGGTCCGACCCGGGAAAGTGACCACCACTCGGCCCCT
Organism: Halogeometricum borinquense DSM 11551; assembly: GCF_000172995.2. Lineage (GTDB taxonomy): Archaea > Halobacteriota > Halobacteria > Halobacteriales > Haloferacaceae > Halogeometricum > Halogeometricum borinquense. Next base: position 141,470 of record NC_014731.1, on the reverse strand, counting down.
ATCACTAGATAGGCCCATGGCTATGAGAGAACAACTCACGTCGCACTTCCCGGGACGGCAGATTGACCGCTGTGCCGCCTGTGGCTCAATCATCGACGTTTCCGAATGGCATCCAACGAAAGCTAGCCAAACTCGCGACGGAGAAACAGTGATTCATAGTTTCTGCAGCGACCGCTGTCGTGCCAAGTGGATGCGTCGGTGAAGCGGTTTCGTACCGTGTTCGCTGACGGATATGGTTTACTCGGACTGTGACGGCATCGCCGATGTCAGTTCGTCGATGGGATCATCACTCGTTGGTTCCATCTCGCGGAGTACGTCCGTGTAGTCCGCATCCGAATACTCGAACGACCGGTAGACCGACGCAATCCGTGCCGCAACTACCTCGGGGTCGCGGTGACGGTCTAACAGCCACATGACGGGCGTCTCGATCCCGTTTCGCCGGTCTTGCTCGATGTCTCTGATATCGTCGTAGAGGAGACAGTGCGCCCGGTAAGTCTGGAGGTCGCTCTCGATTCGGTCGGCCACTTCTCTGTCAACGTCAGAGACGAGCGCCGGTAGGGCACCGAACACGGCGATGTCCCGCGCACGAAAGCCGTACGCGAATCGGATCAGGTCCATCGCCTGCTCGCTCGATGTCGTGTTTGTGAGGGCACGCGCGACCTCCCGTTCGACGGCCGGGATTCGGGAGGCTTCGACGAGGTACGCAGTGAGCGCATCGACGACCGTCTCCTTGGCCGACTCCGGAATGGTGGCGAACGACAGCAAACTCGAAAACGCGACGTTGACCGCGAGTTGGGTTCGGAAACGCCTGTCCGTTCGGGCGGTATCGATGAACTCGTCGAGCATCATCACAAACACGTCGAGGCCGACCAGAATCTGTGCCACTGTGTCGGCCTCGTCGCCGTCGAGCAACGGCTCATATGCGACAAGCGCAGGAACCGTCCGCATCGGCTTCCGCCCGGATTCCCACAGATTCAGTGGAAACTGCAGACACTCGTGTACGGAACCGATGTCGAAAAAGTCTGGAACTGTTTCAACAACGTCGTTTTCGTGTGCTGTGACCTCTTGGGCGAGGTCGAGGTAGACGTCGTACGCCTCTTGGGTGAGGTCCGATGTCATCGGCCCGTCAAAGTCGGTCATCGTGATAGGATTGTGTCTGGTTCGTGACCGTCACACGAGCGCTGGAACGCCAGTCGACAGCCGTTCGTGTTAAACTACTCGGAGCGTATAAATAACTCTTTGGCTACCGATGAATCAGCTCCTTACTGCCCGCTGAACCGGTCGGTAGTCGCTACTGACTTACTGCTGAGTTATCGAATGAGTCGTGATCGATTGACGGTCTGAAATGCCGTGCAGTGCCGCGAATTAGTTATCTCCGGGCGTAAGCGGGGCCGCCGCCTCTCGGTACCGTTCCCACTTTTTTTCGCCCCACTCGACCGCATTTTCGGAGTCGTTCAGAATGAATCCTCTGAGTTCTCCCCCGCGGTCGTACACGATGACACCGACTTTCTGAGTCGGCTTTTCGATCATCAGTAAGCCGAACGGGAGCTCTTCGTCCGTCACTCGGACTTCGAGAGCGCCGCTTTCGACGGCCTCGGAGAACTCGTCAGCGTAGTCCGTAGAGAGATGGTCGAACGCGGCCCGTTCGAAAACCAACTCGGCTTCGAGTTCGCCAGCGACGAACTGATCGTGGAACAGTTCGACGTAGCTTGGGAGGACGACCGGTCCGGTTCCCCGTAACACGTCAGCGTCGCGGATCACGTCCGCTATCTCTGTGACCGGACGGTTTGGTGCATATCGCTCCGCGAAGGACACTTCAGCACCTTCGAGAACTTCGAAGTTGATGTCGATGTCCGCCGGTAGAATGGAGAGTAACTGGGCCGGATGACAGACGGCTTCGACCCGGTTTCGGAACCGACGATACTCCTCGAACAACAGGCGTCCGGTCGCTGTGAGTTCATACCCCTCACTGCCCCTCCGGGCAAGTCCCATCTCTTCGAGCTCGCTAATCGCTTTGTACGCGGTCGAGCGTGATACTCCGACTGATTCGCGAATATCTCGGTTGTACTGAGGTCCGTCTAACAGACGTTGCATAATCTCCGCGCGACGCGATACGGCGTCAACCACGTCGTCGGGGTCAAGCCGTCTGTTCGTGGACATCAGGAATGCTCCATACTGTCTAGCAGGCTCGAACGTATATCGGTTTTGTCAGCGATTTCACCAACTGATGACATTGTATCTCTCTTCTAGAGATTGGTAACGCGCACGTAGCTGCCCGCACGGACAGCCGACCGCAGTACGCTCAGAATGGTTGCAACCAATACCACGCTCCGTTTATTGCGTATTCTTCGATTTGGAATCCCATCCGGACGCGAGACGGTCGAACCATCCTCGAATCATCTCTTCTGGAATCCCAAACCGTGTCGAGAGGGTCCGAACGGGAATATGTCGTTTGTAGAGGATAGCGAGCATCAGTGCTTTCGTCTCCTCGACGGTACTGGCCTCGTGGAGTCGCCGCTGGAGTTCATCCTGCGAAAACGACGTCAACGGAGCGTCTTCAGTAACGGTATGAAACTCGCGGATATGGTCTACGAGTGGGTTGTCCTCCTCTGACCCGATCTGAAATACCTCATCGCAGTACGGACATGCGCGGTAAACTGTCATTGTTGAGTGGTAGTTTTGGTTGTCTCTGCCGAGGGGATACGGGACTTGAGCTGCCCGTAATCGGCTGTTTTTCGTTCACCTCTGTATACAACAGCCAAGTACATGAGTGTTGGTTGAGGGAACCGTAACCCTGTTACCGACTCGGATGATCCGGCTCTTATCCGGTACTGTGTAATGGTCAGAGCCGCTTCGTAGTGATACATAGCGCGAGCGCATCCCCGCGTCTTATAGTGTGAACGCATACTTGCGTCTTCAGGTGTGGGAGGAGTGGCGCTTTTCGGCCTGTGTATTCGGATACAACAGGTTTCGGCCTGCGAACCATGGGGGACTGGTCGCACGGTGACTTGGTATATGGAACTTCATCCTATGCTCGCACACTCATGGTATGAACTCCGTTTTACTCAGGAACCTATTAGTTATAATAATATTATATATACCTAATCCCTACAGTTAGATGCCCACAGTCGGGACAGGTTCGAAGTTTCTGTCCTTGCATAGATTCGCCGATTCTGTCCTAACTTGTGGGGTGATAGACGACGAGATGAAGGCCATGAAAGACACATTTCGATTAGTACTGATACTGTTCCTGATGGTCGGTATGATCACTGCCGGTGCCGCGATGCCGGTCGCTGCTGATCACCAGGACAACGAAGTCGACATTGACACCGAAGACGGCGAAATTGAACACAGCGGCGACGAAGCCGAAATCGAGGATGATGATGACGACCTCGACTTCGAGTCTAACGCCGACGACGACGAGGCTGATGTCGAGTTCGAGGACTTAGACCTCGAACAGGACGGCGATGACCTTGAAGTCGAAGATGACGAGGACGACTTCGAATTCGAGTCTCGCGACGGCGGTGACGATGTCGATGTCGAAACAGATGACCACGAGATCGAACAGCGCGACGACGAAGTCGAAGTTGAGGATGAGGAGAACGACCTCGACTTCGAGGCTGACGACGACGGTGACCGCGTCGACGTCGAAACCGGCGAGGCCGAAATCGAACAGGATGGCGACCGTCTTGAGGTCGAAGACGACACCGACGGTCACGACCTCGACTACGAAGCTGAAGGCGACGACCTCGACGTCGAACACGACGAGACCGAGATCGAGAAACGAGGCGACGAGGCGGACGTTGAGCTATCCGACCTCGAATTCGAGAACGACGGCGGTCTCGATATCGAGTTCGACGGTAGCGGCGGGATTGACATCGATCTCGACGGTGACGATATCGACGTCGAGACCGACGAGCGCGAGATCGAACAGCGTGGCGACGACCTCGAAGTCGAGGATGATGACAACGACCTCGACTTAGAGAGCGACGGCGACGACCACGAGTTCGAGGCCGACGACGAGCACGATATCGAACATAGAGGTGGTGACGCCGATGTTGAGGGCGAGGAGTTCGAGTTCGAGAACGACCGGAACGGCATCGACTTCCGGAACGACGCCACTGACATCGAGTTAGACGATGACGACTTCGAAGTCGACACCGACGATGGGATTGACTTCGAGAACGACGGTGAGGAGGTCGAATTCGAGGATGACGACCGCGACATCGAACAAGACGGTAACGATGTCGATGTCGAAGACCACGACGACGACTTCGAGTTCGAGAACGACGGCGACGAGACGGAACTGGAAACCGACGACCACGACATCGAGCACAGCGGCGATAACCTCGATGTCGAGAAAGACGGTGGCCTCGATCTCGAATCCGACGGCGAAAGCATTGACCTCGAACGCGATGATCACGACGACACAGAAGTCGAAGCGTTCCTCGACGATCTGACCCGCGATGAGATCATCGAACTCGGCACCGAGACCGGTGCGGACGACCTCGATGACCTCGCGGACATGGATCTCGAGGATCTCAACGACAACGAGGTCAACATGCTCGAACGTATGCTTACCGATGACGACAGCGAGGGCAGCCCATAATCACGGCGGACCCAAACGTACTACCGAATTTCCGGGACAGTGAGTACGACGTGGCTCTCGTAGCGAGAGCTGAGATAGCGCCCCCTCACTTTTCTCGCCAGTTACGCTGCCACCGGGCGAGATCCCCGGTTCAACACTGTGCTCCATTGCTTCGCGGTCGCAGTGATCGGACATAGCAACAACACGAGTATGAAACAAAGTAATCGATTCGCGCTGATCACGTTCCTCGTGGTCGTCCTGCTTGTCGGCACAGCGACGCCGGTAGCGGTCGCGGTCCCGGGGGATGCTGTCAGCTCTGAAGTAGCAACAGACCCGCTCGATATCGGTCTTGCGAGTGGTCACGACATGGTCGTGAATAGCCACGAGAGCGATGCAAGCCGTGACGTAGAGGTCGAAACCGAGGACGGAGAAATAGAACAGCACGGCGACGATGTCGAAGTAGAGGACGACGAGGAGGATCTCGACTTCGAGTCCAACGAGGGCGATGACGAGGTCGATGTCGAGTTTGACGGCTTGGATATCGAACAGAACGACGAGGACGTAGCGGTCGAGGACGACGAAGCTGAACTCGACTTCGAAAACGACGAGGACGAGGTCGAAGCAAAGTCCGGTGACCACGAGATTGAACAGGACGATGACGACCTAGAGGTCGAAGACCACGAGGACGGTCTCGACTTCGAGAGCGACGACGGCGGCGACGTAGTTGACGTTGAGTTCGAAGACAACGAGATCGAACAGCGCGGCGAGAGCGTCGAAGTCGAAACGGACGAGGTCGAATACGAGCGCGGCGGCAACAAGTTCGAGGACGACGCCAGCGACCTTGAGTTCGAGAACGATGACGTCGATGTCGAACGCGATCACGGCGAGGTCGAAATCGAGACCGACGAACACGAAATCGAACACGACGGCAAGAAACTCGAAGTCGAGAAGGCCGGCTTCCATTTCGAGAACCTCGGCAAGCAAGACGAGGTTGACGTTGAAGCAGACGGTACCGAGGTCGAACAGGAGGGCGACGACGCCGAAGTCGAAGACGAAAATGGTCTCGACTTCGAGAACGACGGTGACCGCCTCGACTTCGAAGACGCCACTGGCACGGTTGACTTAGAAGTAACCGACGAGATGGCAGACATCGAATTCGACGGCGGCGAAATCGAGCAGATCGAGGACGCTCTCGAAGTCGAAATCGACGACATCGATTTCGAGAACGATGGTAACCGCCTCGAGTTCGAGACCGAGGATCACGACATCGAACAGGACGATGACAGCGTTGATGTCGAAGATCACGAGGACGGAATCGACTTCGAAAGCGAGGATGGCGGGGACGATGTCGAGTTCGAGACGGACGAGCACGAAATCGAACAGCACGATGACGACCTAGAGGTCGAAGATCACGAGGACGACGTCGAGTTCGAGAACGACGACGAGGAGGTCGAATTCGAGACAGACGAGCACGAAATCGAACAGCGCGGCGATGCGGTTGAAGTCGAGACCCACGGGCTTGAGTTGGAGTCTGACGGCGAGACCGTCGATCTCGAACGAGACGAGCACGAGGACATCGAGGTCGGAGCGTTCCTCGACGACCTGACCCGCGATGAGATCATCGAACTCGGCACCGAGACCGGTGCGGACGACCTCGATGACCTCGCGGATATGGATCTCGATGAGCTGGACAACGATGAGATCGAGATGCTCGAACGGATGCTCTCCCACGACGGAGAGGCGAACGGCGAGTAATCAGTCTCTCGGCCTTCGCGTGCCGGATTGTCCCTGTGACGGTCTCTACTGTAAGGCCGCGGGCCGAACCCTTATTTTTGATCGGTGTACCGACATCACCGCTCAGCCATCACCAGTTGAAACGACGGGAGTCGCCTCCCAGTGAAAGCCGTGGGTCTTCACTCTACCACTGTCATTTCTCCGACCATCCCGGCTTCCCGATGGCCTGCGACATCACACCAGTAGGGGAACGTCCCCGTTGATGTAGGGGTGAACGTAACGGAAGTGGTCTTTCCTGGCTGTATCGTGTCTGTCTTGACTATGAACGACCCTTCTTCGTCCTGATCGGCGACCGTTCGTTCATCGGCCGGGAATTCTCCAACGGTAAGGTTGTGTGCGACCTCTCCGACGTTCTCGAAGTGGATGGTCAGTTCTTGACCGACCGTCGCTTGAAACGCGTCGGGAGCGAGTACCCACTCTGATCCGGTAACGGTTATTTCGCCGTCGAGCGCGTTCGGAGTTGGAGTCGCGGTTGGTGTTTGGGTTGGACTCGGGGTGGCATCTGTAGTCGGTGACGGCGTCGCTGTCGGCGACGACGTCGGCGTGTCGGTTGGCGATTCGCCGGGCGTCTCCTCTGACGGTGCGGTACATCCGGCGAGAACGCCGAGTGCGACGCCGCTCAGTCCGAGAACGTTTCGCCGACTGAGTTGCATTGGTATACTCGCTGGCTCCAGATCGGTTTTGATGTTATCATACAGTACCTTGGTGCGATCTGACTTCGCTGTCACCCGGACATCTCCTGTTTAAATGGTGAATTAACGAGTTCTTCTTGTTCCCACATGGCGTGGATGAACGGCTGCGGGTTACCGTTTGGAAGTTCGAACGCGGTTGGAACTGGATCGAACACGGGCCCATCCGGTGTTGGTCTGATCGGAAGCACTACCCCGTGGGTATGATGGGCACGCCCTGCAATAGTACTCTCAGCTGGAAGCGGTAACTCCTCATCGAGGGCGAGTCGGTAGTCTTGGTCGCGGACGGTCTGTGTGGTCATGAAATGTATCACTCTGAACCCGTCTTCGGTGGCTACCTCACCGTTGACGAGTACGTTTCCGACCCCCCAGAACGCTCCGTACGCGAATAGTTTCGGCATCAACGGTGATCCCGTCCCGGTCACACCGTGATGCCAAGCACCGGTCATTACGCCACCGCCGGTTTCGTACCCCGGAATCGGTGGCTGTACGATGTGATCGAGTTGCAGTTCGTATTCGTTCTCTGCCGGGTCGGTGAAGGTTGCCGTCAAGTCCGCCTCGTCCGGCGTGTCGCCCGGTGCTCCGGGACGGTCGTACGGTCGTTGGTCCTTATAGGTCACCTCGAACTCCCCACTGGTAATCTGTGCGTTGTCGCTGAATAGCGTCGGCTCTGTCAACTTCTCGTGAGCAATCGGGCTGTCAACTGGCTCTCGCGCTTGCTCTGGTACGGCCACCAGAGACGGCAAGTCCTGTAGTAACTGCGGAATCGCATTACTGAGCGGTTCCGGTAACTGCTTTGCCTGTTCGATTCGGAACTCGAGAAGGTCGGCACCGAACCGTGGATTATCTGGGGTGCCGAATACGGTGGGGCTGAGCCGGCGCTCCCCCGGAAGAACCCAGTACACTGTTTTCCCCGATTCCTGTCTAACTGTTACCTCCGCTCCCATTTCTGCCATTGGCTCTTCGGGTGTTGGTGTCGCTGTCGGCGTCTCCTCGGGTGACGGTGACGGCGTTGTCGCCGGCGTTTCTTCGGGCTGCCCACCGGGGCAACCGGCAAGTGCACCGATGAGAAGGGTTGATGCACCGAGAAACCGGCGTCTATTGACATCTCTCTCCATACGTTGATGATTGGCATACCCCCTAATGATGGTATGGGTGATGTGAACACTTAGCACACAAGCCCGGAATAGCTATGTCCCCAGTCCATTTACGTGATTTGAGTACGCCCCAGCAGACGTTTCTGAGTATCTCTGACCGACTTTCCAAAACGCCGCTACGACAGGACAGCGCTATCCAAGAGTCGGTCCGTCAGTCAGCGACCTCCTCGACCTCCACGTCTACGGTGTCAGGAAGGTCGTCGATCAGGACGACAGCCTCTCCCTCAATAGCGTGTGTCTCACCGTCAGTGTAGACGTCGGTCGTTAGCCTGTACCGGTCTCGACCGAGGTCTTCGATGACCTCACAGACTGCCGTGACGCGACTGCCGATTTCGACGGGAGCGTGGAAGGTCAGCTCTTGTGAGAGATAGATTGTCAAGCCGGGGAGTCGCGCGAGTGCAGCACTGATAAGTCCTGCTACGAGCGTTCCGTGGGCGATACGTTTCCCGAACCGGGTTTGTTTGGCGTACTCGTCGCTGAGGTGAAGTCGGTTCGTGTCGCCACTGCTGGCCGCAAATCGCTCGACGTCTTCTTCGCTTATCGTCTTCGAAAACTCCGCGACATCGCCGACAACGATGTGACCGCGAGTGATGCACCGGCACTCGAACTCCCATTCGGGTTCCTCGAACGCCGTTTCGGGATGGACCACGTACTTTGCCTCCTGTTCCGGCTTTGCGGACGGTTCCGGACGGGAGATTTGCGGCAGATAGTACGAGAGATCAACGGCGGCAAGCACTCCGACAAGTTCGTCGCCGTCGGTGACGGGCAGGTGCTCAATCTGCTTCGCTCGGAGCATCTTCGCAGCTTCCGAGATGTCCGCGTCGTGTTCGATTGTGATGAGTGGATCGGACATGAATTCGGAGACTGACGTGGTATCGAGGTCGGTCCCAGCGGCAAGTAGTTTGGTGAGGTCGTACTCGGTTATGATGCCAACGGGCGAACCGTTGCGGCACACGACGAGTGAGCCGACCTCTTTTTCAAACAGTTTGACGGCGGCTTCTCGAGCCGTTGTCTCTGGTGTGGTCGTCTCCACACTATCGGTCATGACCTCGGACACGGGGATGGAAACCAGCATGGTCGTACAGAGTGTGCCGAACAGTTATTCGCTTTGTGGGGGCGTGTAATCAGATTGCAACACGGCTCAGTTCGCGTCGGATTTGCAGTGCGGGTCACTCGGTGTGTCTGGTGTCTCTGAAGAACGATGCCATCAGCTTCTGCTCGGCTTTTCGAAGGTGTTGGTGGAACGTTGCCGATGAGATTCCCATCGACTCGGCAACGTCCTCTGCGGTGCTCCCACGCGGCCAGTCGAAGTAGCCAGCGTAGTACGCTGACTTGGCCGCCATTTGCTGTTTGTCCGTGAGTTGGCCGCCGACTGTGTCCCGAAATTCGGCGGCCGTCCGAACCGAACGGTCAACTTCGCGCTTTGCGACCAACTCGGAGTTGGGGTAGAGGTGCTGGAACGCCTCGACGACCTCTCGGATGTCTACCGTCTGTGGCACCTCGAGGACGACCGTTCCCTCCCCGCAATTGGCCGATGCCGACCGGATGCTCGCGCCGACGTCAATCATTTCACCGGGGGCGGATTCCGTCTTGATCACTTCCAGTAGGCATTCCTCATCGTATTCTTTAACCAGCCGAGCATCCGCGATAGACTCCATCCGCTCGGCCGCTTCGAGAGCGTCCGCAACCGATTTGTCTTCGATACGCAGATAACACAGGTAGTTTCCGTCTTCGGTTGGGGTCGTTCCTTCGAGTCGGCAGCGGCATTCGAGATGCTTCGAGAAGTACACTGGGATGCTTTCCGTGTCGCTGACCGCGAATTCGAGTTCGACTATTTCGTCCGAGAGGAGGAGTTCTTTGTTCTGGATGGCGTTTATCGTAAACCCGATGGTGTCGCCGAGAACCTCCAGACCTGCTTGCGCTTGCTCGGAGAGTGCATCTTCACGCACCGAGTTTACGACCAAGACGCCGTAGACGCGGTTTCCGTACTGGAGGGGTATGGCGGCGGTCACTTCGAGTTTGTCTTCGTCTTCGCGTTCGTCTTTGTCTTTGCCCTCTACGAGATACTGTCGGACGACGCTTATCTCGCCCGTCTCGATTGCCTGTTTGACTGTCCCGTTCCCCAACTGGGATATCGACATATTGTCCAGCGCGTCGAGATGGTCTTTTTCGACACCGGCACCCGTTTTGATCGTTGCGTTCTTGCCAGTCACTTCCACCGCCGCAATCCACGCGTACTTGTAGAGGCTTGATGCCGCCAACTGTTGACAGACTCGCTCTTCTATCGTCTCGCGCATCCCGGCTTCGACTAACTCCCCGATGAGTTCTTGGATGAGTTCGTTGATGCGGTTGAGCGTATTGAGTTGGTCGCGCTGGTTTCGGTACTCTTTTTCGCTCTTCTGAAGCATTCGCTCCCGCTCAGTCCGGTCGAGATGGGTTGTGACCGTCGCGGCAAGCACTTCGATGAACTGGATGTCTGTCTCTGTGAACTCGTCCGCTGACTCGGTAAACATCGAGAGCGTCCCGTGCTTTCCGAGTGGGAGGTGCAGACTCGCCTCGTCGCCGGTGACTCCTTCACCGGCAGCCGGTTGATTGACGACTGTCTCTCCGCTCCGATACGCGCGGCCAGCGAGGGAGATCTCGAGGTCGAAAGCGGACCGCGAGTCGAGTAACTTCTGTGCGGCATCAGTGACAGCGACCGTCTCAAGAGTGTTACTCTCGGAGTCGAACATCCGGACGCAACCAACGTCAAAACCGAGGATTCGTTCGACGGCATCGAGGGTGTCCCGAGCGATGGCGTCGCGGTCCATCGCCTGAGTCAACTTGCGACTCGCCTCGCTGAGTGCCCGGAGTCGCCGTTCGTGTTCTTTTCGCTCGGAGACGTCGATCAGTACTCCCGTCATACCTCGGAAGTCGTCGTCCGATTCCGTCGGGAGTTCACTGAATCGGACTTCCACAGGCACGATTTCGTCGTCTTTCGTGCAGATGGGCGCTTCAACCTTCATCACGTCTCTTTCGGATTTGAGCAGTTCTTTGCGGGCTGACTCGGCGGATTCGGCGTCCACGACGGTGCGTCGTTCACTGGTTTGTAGTTCCTCGTACTCGCTTCTATCGACGCGGTCGTCTTCTCCTGCGAGGAACCGTGTCAATGAGCTACCGATGAGTTCGTCTTTCGTGTACCCCGTCAGTTTGGCAGTGCCCTCGTTGGCGACCGTGAATCTGAACTTGTCGTCAGCGGCGAAGACACCCTCACCAACGGCTTCGACTATCGTCCGATACCGCTCTAATTCCCGTTGTTGCTTACGTTGTTCGGAGATATCACGACCGAATACAAGCACATGCGGCTTGCCGTCGACGTAGAGCAGAGTCGCTGATGCCTCTATCGGGAACGTTTCGCCGTCGGCGGCGCGACAACTGAGTTCGTCGGTCCAACTGGTACCGTGTTCGAACACCTCCTTGATGAACCCAACAAACGCCTCCTCGGTCGCGTAGATGTCTGATGGGCTGACCGATAGCAGTTCCTCGCGCGAGTAGCCGAGTCGCTCACACGCACGGGGGTTGCATTCGATGATTTCGTCGTTGTCCGTGTCGAAAACGAATATTGCTTCGTTGCTGTACTCAAACACCTTCTGTGGTAGTCTGCCTTTCGCGGAGCGACTCTCTCCATCGGACGTTTGCCGGCTTTTGTTACCCCCCTGTGTACGGATACGAAGCGTGAAAAACTGTGTTTCGTCGTATTCGGTTGATTCGGCGGTAAGTGCAACTGAGACAGCATGCCCGTCGGCATGGACGAGCGTGATATCCGTCGTCGCATCACCGACTTCAGTCGGTTCCCGTTCGGCCTCGCGCCGCACCGTCTCGAGCGGTCTCTCGTGATCCGGTGAGAAGAGACGGCCGACTGACTCACCGACCAGTTCGTCCGGGTCGTAACCCAGTAGTTGCTCGATTGGTTGGCTGGCGAATACGACGGTCCCGTCCTCGTCGAGCGAAAGTATTCCTTCTTCGGTGTCGAACACCACCTCTCGGAAGAAGGACTCGTCGAACGTAGATACGGGTGGCATCACTAGAAGTGTGTCATAGTATAGCATAAATCTAATCCGGTTTCCCGGACGATACAAACAGACAGTATCGTGTCTGGTCGAAAACGCAGACAGTATCCCGATAAGTACGGATGCGATAGCGCTTCGAGTTCAGTATCGTAGTTGTACGGTAAGAGGCAGGAACTGACCCTCACACATAGGTGGCTGACCTCAAGTTGCTCGGGAACGTTCGGCAGCGAGTGGGGCCGAGAACGTTTTCGTCGTCCCTGCCTCACATGCTACTCTGTGACGCACGATAAAATAATTTCTCTTACCAGACGCAAGTGGCTGAACAGCAGTACACCTCGTGCCGCGAGTATAGAGAGTGGTCAGTTCACCAGCCGATAAACGGTATTAACTGTTTTACCGCGCCGTGATTTGGTGGACGATGTACCTCGGATTACGGTTGATTGGTGAGTAACGGTCTTACTCGGTAGTTAGCTGAGAGTTAGTACTATGGAATCCATATCCCGCATACGAGCCATGGGTGTCCAGAGACCAACTTCCCAATCCGTCCGGAACGGATACCGACTCGAAGGTACCGGAGAGAGTCTGTCTCGCGGTATCGTCCTAGAACCGCGTGACTTCGATGTCGATGACACGCTCCACGTATCCGAGATGAAACGACCGAAACGAGGTCCACCGGCGGCTGAACATCGTCACCCAAACGAGTGGAAGTACCAATGAACGAACGTCCTAATCGCGTTCCCGAATGGTGCCAAGGTGAAGAGTGGTGTCCGGTCACTGTGACTGCCGCTTTGCTCTCTCGGAAGTGGAAGCCGGTAATCGTTGATCGGCTTCTGAAAAGCGGCCCTTGCGGTTTCAGTGAACTCCAGAACCTGATCGGCAATATCTCTGGGAAGGCGCTCTCGAACAACCTCAAGGAACTTGAGGCGGATCGAATCGTCAACAGGTCGGTCATCAGTGAGCGACCCTACCGCGTGGAGTACGCGCTGACTGATCGCGGTCGTGACCTCGAACCACTGATTGTCGCAATGCGGGAGTGGGGGTCGAAGCATTTCGAACCGGATTCGAAAGAGAACGGTCAGTGACTGCCCGGCGAAATCACCTCACCGTTGAGTTTCTTGCGGGATTCGTGTTCTTGCTCTAGTCGTCGGTCGCCCCTACGATAGCGGCGATAACCGGTTGCAAAGTGAGAATACGGCCTCTCTGTGCGTACCTGTATTCTCGGCGTAACGTGGTAACCACTCGGATACCCGAGATTGATAGTTCTGTTATACGAAATCTTACTCTGGGGATCGAGAATGGCTGACCTCTTCAGACGTGAGTGGTTGATTAGCATCGGGAACGGATTGGCCGCCCTCTCTCTTGGCGTCGTGACAGCGTCCAGACAGAGAGATCGACAGCCAACCCGCGCATCCGATGGATCGCAGCGGAGCGATCAGCAAGTGACCGAAACTCGGAGCGACCGGCCTGAACAGTCGCTCGAATTCGAGCGAGACGAGAACGGTGATGTCGAGTTCGACCACGCGGGCGTCTCGTTTGAGACTCGCGCTGGTACCGCCGAGTTCACCGTTGAGGCGAACCCGAGCATCGATTTCGAGTTCGAGTCCGACGAGATAGAACTGGCAATCGTCGTCTCGACAGAGGCAATCGATTTCGAATATGAGGGAAACGGCGACGTTGACTTCGAGGCTACCGGAACCGGGAGCGACTCCGAGTTCGAGAACGAGGACGACGAGGTCGAATACGAGGGTTCGGTCATCGACTTCGAGTGGTCCATCGATGACGGTCTCGAAGTCGATATCGGTGACGATGTACGTTTCGAGTTCACGGGCGACGAGTTCGAGTGGGACGGTCGCGGATTTTCCTTCGAGTGGGATGCCGAGGCTAATGAGTTTGAGGTGACCCGTAGTCCGACTGCCGCTACTGGGGGAGAAGCGACGGTCAACAAGTCGGTGCCATCGCCGTCCTTGCAGGACGTATCGGAAACGCCGGTCCCAACCATGACGACGCTGACACCACTGGAGATGAGTCAGTTGTCCTGATTCGACCGATGTTTCCAAGTGCCGATTGTCGTCGGTGGTACGGGACGTTGGCATCGCCTGCTTGACGGCAGATGTCTTCTCTTGCGTACCGTTCTCGGTTAGCGTCTCCTGTTACGGTGTCCGTGTACTGTCGCCTTAGCGTATTTCGTTGCGTGCGACGGAGACTGTGGACTCTATCCACGCCTCCTGTACATCTCGATCGAAGACGATTATATTTCCATCACCGAGGTCGATTGCCGCGAACGGTTCGTACACGTCTGGTCGCGGTTCGACACAACATCTATCCGGTGCAGCCTTCGTGGACATCTCCGATTTCCTCTCACTCCTATATTCCCGCTGGTATCTCTTAACATTGTGCTAAGCATTAACACACTTGCTCGTCGGGAGGTGAGTGAGTGACGACGGCTTCACCACCTGAGGTTCGCCTCGGTCCAAATCTTGGTCTCTCCTGCCGGCAGTTGCTCACGTCTGTCGCTGTGTAACTCAGAGTCAGTACGTTCATTTTGGACTTGGACTGCTATTCGAAGAGTTGTCCGAAGGTGTCGTTCTCCCACGCACGACGGTCGAGGATGGCCTGCCGTCCGCTCGCCGTTAGTTCGTAGAAGTTGGTTCGTCGGTCTTTCTCCCCTTTCTTTATATATCCATCCTCGACTAAGGCGTCGAGATTCGGATACAGACGCCCCTGCGTGATGCTCTCGCCGTAGTACTGCTCTAGCTCCCGTTTGATCCCCAGTCCGTGCGGCTTTTCTAAGCCAGCTACGAGGTACAGGAGATCACGCTGAAATCCGGTCAACTCGTGCACAGTACCGTATTGTTGGTCACGGCGCTATATATCGTCCAGTTGTGTGATTGCTCACGAGGTTACCTCCAAGGAAGGTCCGCTAGGTAGGTTTTTTCTTCAGTTCAACCGTCACTTCTTTGACTAACGTCGGATAAAATATCTAAACAGAATCCCAAATTAACTTAAGGCATTGGAAAATATGATGGATGAATAATAATGCAATGTTAAGTCAGAACCCTCCGTTCCTGAGGAGTAACCCGGTAACCAAACAGTATGTATCCGGGGATCGAAATCGACAATGGGAAGAAAGAAAGTCTATCGGCGGTCGGTTATACGCGGTATTGGGATCGGAATTCTTGGCTCCGGACTTGCGGGACAAGCATCCGCAGACGAGGGTGGAAACTCCCGTCTCGTACTCGGAACCAAATCTCAGTATGGCGTCGATATTGCACGTGCGCAGGCGAACACGATTGAAACAGAAATCGACTTTGGTGAGTCTGGAAACGCTCTCGTCGGTGATTTTCCAGACGAACTCGTTGAAAAATTCCGGGCGGAAGGTGAGCTTCGCTACGTCGAACGCGATATCGAAGTTCACGCCCTCGGTCAATCGATGCCGTGGGGGTGCGTGCGCGTAGCCGCGGATGCAGCCCACCAGCGCGGATACGACGGTTCGGGGGCGCACGTGGCTATCCTCGATACTGGTATCGACAGCGAACATCCGGATTTGAGCCAAAATCTCGGTGAGGGATACGCAGTTGTGGACTCTGACCGGGGTGACGTTCCGTGGAACGACGACCACAACCACGGCACTCACTGCGCCGGTATTGCAAACGCGGTAAACAACGACCAAGGTATTCTCGGCGTCAGCACCCGTGCGACACTTCACTCTGTAAAGGTGCTCAGTGGTGATGGGGGCGGCTCCGCCTCCGGTGTCGCTGAGGGTATAAAGTGGGCCGCAGACCAGGGCCACGACGTCATCAGTATGAGTCTCGGGGCGACTTCAGGGTCGTCCATCATCAAGGACGCTGTCGAATACGCGTACGAGCGGGGGTCGTTACTCGTCGGTGCCGCCGGAAATGAGGGTCCGTGTTCTGACTGTGTTCATTACCCCGGTGCGTATCCGGAGGTCATCGCTGTCGGGTCGGTCAATGACGAGGACGAACTCTCGGAGTTCTCGTCTACCGGTTCGGAGGTCGAAATCGTTGCACCCGGTACAGAGATTCGTTCGACAGTCATCGGTGGCTACCAAGTCTACTCCGGAACATCGATGGCGACGCCGCACGTCGCCGGTGCGGCAGCCATCCTGATGTCTACGGGTATCTCGAACGAAGAGGCACGGAAGCGACTCACCGAAGCGGCTGAAGACATCGGCCTTGACGAGGATGAAGGCGGTGCGGGACTGCTAAACGTCGATGCAGCCATCAGTGATGGTGATGACGGTGGCGGCGACAGCGACGAGTTCGCCGTCTCGACGCGCAGTGTGAGCGATGTCGATGAGACGGATGCAACGCTCATCGGTGAACTCACCGGTCTCGGCGATGTGTCGTCACCGGCCGTCGGCTTCGAGTACTGGATCGAAGATCAAAGAGATGAGACGAGCGAGCGAGTCGAAAGCGGTCACCAGTCATCGACGGGCTCGTTCAACGCCGACGTCTCTGACCTCGAACACGGGACGACGTACGTATTCGAGGCGTTCGCTGAAACCGACGACCGGGTGGTCCGCGGCGGCCGGCGGGCGTTTACGACCGACGATGATCACGAGGCGCCGTTCCGGGTGGAGACGCTCGAACCGAGCTATGTCAGCGATGACGCGGCTTCTCTCGAAGGGCGCGTCAGCGAGTTGGACGGTGACGAAGTCGAAACTCGTTTCGACTACTGGATTAAGGGTGACAAAGCAAATACGCTCGCCAGCGACGACGCTGAGGATGTCGATGAAGACGACACGTTCGACGAACTCGTACATCTTGAGAGTGACACGACCTACGTCGCCGTCGCCGTCTGTATTGACTCGGGCGACGAGGTGACGGGCGGGACCGTCACGTTCACGACGGAATCCGACTGAGCGTGGGTTGGTGCGGATGGAATCACATCCGTCAGCCACCACACGTCTGGCGGAACGTCGCTGAGCATCCCCTCCGTTAGCGATTGAACCGTTAGCAGATGGTAGATGAGTAACGGGCTTACGTTTCCGTTCGATTAGATTTTAGCGGGTTCTTGCCCTATACTATTCCTGTGTGAGGCGAACGATGACGCTGACCCTACTTCACGAGGTTGAACCCGGCAAGAGAGCGGCTCTCTTTTTCTTCCATGCGGTTCAGATGATTGCGTTCTGGCTTGCTGTCGTACTTCCGTTGATACACGTTGGTTACATCCTGACCGGGTTTGATACGGTCCACGAGACTGCTCTGCTCTTCGGTCTCTTCGGTCTCAATATCCTCGCACTCGTCGTCGGTCACGGATACAAGCAACCGTAGTGTGACTGACGACGAATTCTATCTCCCAGCACCGTACCGCGAGTACCTAGTGCCGCGGTCTGATCGTCATTGTTCTGTGATTGTTCCCATTACAAGACTACAACAGTAACGAGATGGGAACAAAGAAACGAAATGGTTAGCCGGCTTCGAACGACTGTCTTTGTCCTGTGACCATCAGCGAAGGTTGATCTATTCCATGAAACAATAAAAAGCGCCTCGGCTGAAGGGGTTATATTGCCCAAAATAAACAATTCTACTAGTGGCCCGGAGCTACTATTCGTCGAACGAGATGGAAGAATGCTCGGCTATTTCGCCACGAGGTTCTGCTGTCCGCATTTGCTTGTCCCTATTCTCGCTTTAGAGCGTGAGAGAACCGGCAAATAGGCTTCTAATGTACTCTTCTATCTTACCAACTATTCTGTCTCTCTGGATTCCATTTTAGCGTTGTCTCGCCCTCGTCTCGCTAATCTGCCCCGTGATCGGGTGCGTAGCCGCATCTCTTGCAGACGACCGTACCGGGATGTGTACGCGTGACGGTTCCATCACAACTCGGACATTTTGATTTCATCATTTACCGCTATTGTACGACAATACTTGAATTCTACTACGACGATTGTCGAATCTCTACCGTCTAAAACTATCATGATCTTTCTATAATATTGTGTTAAACAGAATTTCGTGTGGGTAATCTAATCTATCCTTCAGAGATTATCATTGACATTCACATGTTGTTTTTTACAATCTGGGGTCTTATTTTCAGTCTGAAAGACTCTCAGTGCGGACTTTTGGTCATGGTGGACGTTCTCCAGGATCTACTGTACTCTCCACCGAAAGTAGATATATTTGTCATCTCTTCTGAGACTGTCAGAAGATGTATATTACAATAATAGATTTGTAACTCCACACCCTCGGGCGTCTTTGAAGTGTCGAATATCTGGGTATCTATCGATGTCTCAGCTCTGTTTTCATGATTGCAGTATGGATAGATAAAAACAAAAGCGATTATACGTTCTCTCTCCCTGAAATTTCCTATTCTGATTATCTACCTGTTCTATAGACATTGTTACTCAAAACCGAATTTAAAACTCTATTTAGAAAAACGATATTTACCGCACATTGTATGTGAATGCTGGTAATAGGATGGGATCTGGTTACTGCGATTCGATTCGACCAGATCGGCCCCTCATATCTGCTATTACCTGTCTCTGAGTGATTCAATTACTTTCATCTAACCTCATCGCCCGGTTATAATGGCACCCGCTAAATAGCGGGTGTTTTTGTCATATTCCCGTACAAGAGAGCGGCAACAGTGATCTCTCTCGAATCAACAGTGAGTAAATCCGAGAGGTCCGGCTTTTGAATAACGATTCTGAAAGGGAGTTGGTGCGTCTGAGTCCCTAGCGATATCGAACGCGGAGAGTGAGGATACCCGTGCGGTGTATCCTCTCTGTCGCCGTCGTTACCGCCGTTCGACGGTCATCTCGATTTCGCTCTTCGGCCGTGCGGTCACCGTCGCCATCAAGTCGAGTTCGGTTCCGGGAGTCAGCTCGAGGTGGTACTTCTGGTAGATAGTCGCCAGGAGAAGCCGGGCTTCGAGCATGGCGAACCGGTCACCGATACACCGGCGCGGTCCGGCGGCGAACGGGAAGTACGCCAGTTTCGGAATCGACTGCTCGAGGTCGTCCGTCCAGCGTTCGGGCTCGAACGCCAGCGGGTCGTCGTACCACCGCTCGTCGCGGTGGACAACCCATTGGTGCATTCGAACTGTTGCACCGGCAGGGATCTCGTACCCACCGATGATATCGGGCTTTACGGGTTCGCGGACGATACCCGGAACCGGCGGATAGAGGCGCATCGACTCTTTGACGACCTGCTCGGTGTAGGTCAACTCCGAGAGGTCCGACATCGTCGGCGTCCGGCCGTCGAGGACTTCGTCTAACTCTTCGACCAACTTCGCTTCCGCTTCCGGATGGCGGGCGAGTGCGTAGGCGGTGAACGACAGCGAAAGCGCCGTCGTCTCGTGTCCGGCCAAGAGCAGCGTCACGACTTCGTCGCGGATCTGCTCGGTCGAGAGCGTATTGCCGTCGTCGTCGGTCACGTCCAACAGCATCGAGATAACGTCTTGCTCGCCCGGATTCGCGCGCCGGTCCTCGATGAGTTCGTACACTACGTCATCGAGTTGCTCGCGTGCGCCCTGAATCTGCTTGCGCGACGGCGTGGGGATCTCTTCGGGAAGGACGTAGTGAGACAGACTCTCGGAGGCCTCCATGAACGATTCGAGCGCCTCGCCGATATCCTCGACGTGGTCGTCGATATCGACACCGAACAGCGCCCGCGAGACGATTTTCAGCGTCACCGTCATCATGTCCTCGTGAATCTCGCGCGTTTCGCCGTCGGACCACGTCTCCAGCATCTCTTCTGTGTACCCCGTCATCATCTCGGAGTACTCCTCGATCCGGTTCGGGTGGAACGCGGGCTGGATCAGGTGACGGTTCCGACGCCAGATAGCGCCCTCGCTGTTCAGGATCCCGCTCCCCGTAATCGGGCCGAGGGTGCTCTGGAAGGCGTCGCCCTTCACGTAGTTCTGGTTGTTCTGGACGAGCACCTGCTCGATGTGGTCGGGGTGATTCAGTTGATAGACGGGACCGTTTCGTTCTTCCCACCCCACGATGTCGCCGTATTCGCGGGCGTTTCGCGTCATGAACTCGAATGGTTCGCGGATGTACGACGGGTAGTTACCGACAACCGGAAGCCCATCGGGCCCCGGCGGCATTTCGTCCGTCACGGGTGGCGTATCGCTACTCATCATTTGTCTATTCGAGCGCCTCCCCCCTGCTTCTATCTCCGACTATCCTAGGTGACTTTAAATACACCCGGGGATAACACCGGTCAACGAGATGGAGGCGTTGGCGATGCCGAGCGGCGTCGGACGCACCCTACCACGATGAGATACGCGACACTGACTCTGACGTGGACCGACTGCCAGTTGCACCCCCTCGAAGACAAGTTTGCACGCGATGACAGCGTGACAGTCGAGGCTATCGAGTACGTCAGCCCCGGTCCTAAGGGACGGTACGTCGAACTGCTCGAACTCAGGGGAGATATCGAGCGCGCGGAGGAGTTGCTTGATGACTCTCCCGACGCACTCGAATACGATATCACGGGGACCGAGGGTCGCGGCGTCGCCTACATTCAGTGCCGAACCGCCGGTCTGGTGAACGACCTGCTCAATCTCCTCCACGACCACGAAATCGTCGTCGATTGGCCGATGTACTCCTTCGACGACGAAAGCCGTGGCGTGAAGGTGACTGTGGTCGGAACGAGTAGCGCCATTCAGGACGCGGTGGCGGACCTTCCGACGGCCGTTGACTTCACCCTCGAACGAATGGGTGAGTATGAACCGGACACTGGAAAGCTGTCTGGACTACTCACCGACCGCCAACTGGAGATATTCGATCTTGCTGTCCGAGAGGGCTACTATGAGATTCCGCGGCAGACGACGCACCAGGACCTCGCAACAAAACTCGATGTCTCGACGGGCACCGTGAGCGAGCATCTCCAGCGTATCGAGTCTAAGATAGTTACGGCGACTGTCGACCCGATCTGAGTTTTCGCTCACAGACATCTCAGCACAACGGTCCTGTCACGAACACGACGGCGTCCAGTTCTACTTCGGAAATTTTGGCTATCACCCCCGCGGTTTGCTTTCAATATCGCCTTTTTGAGTCCTAAACACCCGATTAAGCCGAAAAAACATCGATAGAGTCTCCCATGTAATTAACGGTACGTCTCATAGCTTCACGTGACGGACACTGGGCGGGATGTCCCGTCTGACTGTCGTCAGGACACAGTATGTCAAATGGAATAAGAAAAATGTCCGCATACGCGGACGACGAATCGTTGTCCAGCACGCTTTTTCGGTCTGCACTGACCACTGCTCGGCAGGCAACGGACGCATTGGTGTATAGTTCGATATATCTCGTCTTCATCGCAATGGTTGAGGTTGCAACCGCGATGTTCGCGCTGTCGCTCCCCCCGAGTCCCGCACCGTTCGTCGTCGGACTCGTCACCTTCTCCGTTTACGTCGGGGACCGGATTGCTGACCGAGATTCAGACGAGATGACGACTCCCGAGCAATCCGCTTTTGTGGGACGGCACGCGTCTATCCTCTCCGTCCTCACGGCAGTATCGTACGGGTTAGCGGTTGCTATCGCCATCACGGGTGGACCGTTGGCACTCGCAATCACTCTTCTCCCTGGAGCATTCTGGGTGCTCTACGCCTCTGATTGGCTTCCGTCGGTCGGGGGACAGTTTAAACGGCTGAAGGATATTCTCGTCGTTAACTCCGCCATCGTCGCTGGCGCGTGGGCGATTGCGGTCGTCCTTCTCCCCGTTGCCTTCGCGGACGCGGCGCTCACCCCGACGACCGCCGTCGTGTTTATTTACTTCTTTGTCGATACGTTTGTCAATACTGAGATCCCAAACGTCCGCGACAGGAAAGGAGACGCAGAAATCGGTGTCTCGACGTTGCCAGTCGTTTTCGGTGTTAGGCGGACGCGACAGATACTGTACGCTCTTGACCTCTGTCTTATCGGATTCCTTGTCACCGCATTCCTCGCCGGGTTACTCTCTATCGCGCTCACAGTGGGCATCCTCGTTGGACTCGGCTATGCGCTCATCTTGGCTGCTTTCATCGGCAGAACGGAGCGATATGGCCGACTTTCTATCGCCGGTGAGGCTAAGCACCTCGTCGTTGTCGCTATCGTTCTCTGTCTGACTGCTGCCGGAATCTAATTTCACCTTCCGAACCTCTTTCGTCGTTCGATTTCCGCAGCTCATTTTGGTCCTTTCTGAAAGCGTTTAGCGGATATTTCATATGTGGTGACTGTGTTGTGCCACCCACTGGTGGCGTTGTGATCTCTCTCATTCCGATGCTGTTCGTCTCCGTGGCCGTCGGTACAGCGGCCGCTATACTTGCTTGGCGACAGCGACCGGAACCGGGGGCGACCCCGCTTGTCGCGTTACTCCTCGGACAGAGCTGGTGGTCTGCCTGTCTCATCTTCCGACTGCGGGCACCAACGGTGAGTTCGAAACTCCTCTGGGCAGACCTCGCGTGGGTTGGTGTCGTCACGATTCCTGTCGCGTGGCTCTTGTTTTCGTTAGAGTACACCGGACACGACGAGTATATCCATTTGCGGTCTGTGATTGCTCTCTCGGCCGTCCCGCTAGTCACGATTCTACTTGTCGTGACTGCACAGTATCACAATCTGCTGTACGTTCGACCAGGTGGCGTTGGTCCGGATGGTGTCATGATCGTTCACCACGGCGGGGTCTGGTACCGTGTGATCACTGGGTATACCTATCTCCTCGGTGGAACGGGGATGCTCGCCGTTCTTGAACTGCTTACGAGTGATGCGGCGACGTTTCGTAGTCAGGGCGTGGCGCTCCTTGTGGGGCTGTTAGCTCCGTGGCTCACGAACGCGCTTTTTCTCACTGATTTTTTCATGCCTACCGGCATCGATCCGACGCCGATTTCGTTTTCGATCTCCGGCGTCGCGTATCTGAGTGCGATCAGTCGGTACCGACTCTTCGGAACGAACCCGGCACCGAAAGTACGCGCCCGGCAGTTGATATTCGACCGGATGCAGGCAGGAGCGATTGTCGTGGATACGAACGACCACATCGTCGATACAAACGACAGTTGCGAGGATATCTTCGGGATGGACGAGCAGGATATTCTCGGAGCGCCCGCCGACGAAATCGTTCCCGGGTACGACCGTCTCCCCTGTGAAGGGGCACTCTCCGGCCATCTCACAATCAATGACGAAACGGGAGAACACCCGTACGACGTGACGGTAACTCCGATTAGCAACGTCCGGGGGAAATCTATCGGTCGGGTCATCACGTTCCACGACATCAGTCGGCACCTCCGTCAGCAGCAGCGATTGGAAGTGCTGAATCGAATTCTCCGACACAACATCCGCACCGAGACGAACATCATACACGGCTACGTTGACCGGTTTGCGGACGACGAGGACGCACAAACCGTCAAACGACGGGCGTTACGAATCGAGGAGATGGGAAGAAAAGGTCGAGAGGCCATCCAGTTGTTCAACGGTGGACGAGAGGGACACGATTCGCGGCCGCTTAGCGCACTCTTGCAACAGTGTCTCGACTCTGCACGTCGAGAGCATCCGGAAGTCACTTTCGAGTATGACCCGCTCGGCGACGACGTTACTGTTGCTTGGTCGCTCAGAACCGTTCTCTCGAACGTTGTCGAAAACGCGGTTGAGCACAACACCAGCGACGACCCACACGTCTGGGTTCGGGTCCGAGAGGCGGACCAGCGAGTTCATATCAGTGTCGTAGACAACGGGCCGGGGATCGACACGTACGAACTGAACGTGCTGGAGGACGGTAGCGAAACCGCGTTGAAACACGGGAGCGGACTGGGTCTCTGGATAGCTAAGTGGGGAACAGAGATTGCTGGTGGCAATATCTCCTTTAGCGAAAACAACCCAACCGGTTCTGTCGTCACCGTTGACGTTCCAATTCTCTCGCGTGACGGCGACAGAGACTGACGCGCTCAGTCCTGCCGCCGTGTTCAACCGGTGATCTGCGGTTACCTTTCAGATCCGGTCGGGACGAACGCTCGGACGACGGTCGCCCGAGCGCGTCGTGTCTCAGCCGTAGTGAGCGACGTTATGCGCTCGCGTTCGTAGACCCAGTTCCGGACGACGAAACGGGTGAGCTACCGCCGAACGACGGCGTTGAGGGCGATGCTTTCTTCGGTGCGCCGGGTTCCTTGTCGCCGGTGACAAGGAACGACGCGACGTTACTGACGAGCTGTTCGTTATCCGCTAGCGTCGCGGCTTCCGGAGAGAGGAACCACGTGTCGCCGACGGCGAGGACGCTACCGTCACGGACTGCGACAGCGTAATTGCCGCCCTTGCGCGTCGAGGACAGTCGTACGTCTTCGCTCGTCAATACCGGAGTCGCCTCGCCGCCCGTCACGACGGGGACTGCCTTGCGGAACACCGTCTGATTGGCTCCGGTGGAGACAGCGTTGTCACCGGCCGCGGAGCCATAGATGTACTGGAAGTTGTTCGCGTTGTCCGTCATGTCGTAGAGGTATCCGGACCCGAACGTGATTCCGAACCGACCGGCCACGTTCGTCGGCTGACCGGTTGCTGAGATGGACCCGCCAGACGAGATGCCGGGAATAATCGACGGAGAGGACGACGACGCTTGGGTCGCCGTATCAGCGAGGATGAGGACGCGGCCTCCCGCATCCGCGAACGCTTCGATACCGTTGACTTCCTTGTTGTTGTACGAGGACGCCGGATTGGCGACAATGAACGCATCCGCGTTGCGGAGCGTCTTGTTTAGCGGTGAGGATCCGGAGCTACTGGCGAGGCCGTACCCGGACGACCCTCCCGAGAAGAACCGAACCTCGTGACCGGAACTGACGAGTGCGTCCACGAGCGGTTGCATATCAGCTCTGCTCACGTCGTTGCCGTGACTCATATCGACGACGACGGTGTTTTTCGTCTCCGCTTCGGGGCTGGTGATCGCTCCGTCTTCGGAGACCGGGTTGGGAAGCAGCGCTCCAGTCTTGTACGCGGGCGCACTGGGCTGTGCCGTCGTCGGTGATTGACCGTCGCCGAGGACGACACCAGCACCGGCGGTTGCGCCGACGACAAGCAGTACTGCGAGAGCGAATGTGACGACGACACTGAGAATATCACTGGCTTTCATTGGCTTTCACCTCCTGTGAAGGGGCTCCAATCGACCCGTGGAGCATTAGATACTGCACCGTGTCCACGCCTTGGTAGTCGAACGTGGTTTGCGTGTTTGCCGCTGCGGCAGACGCGGCCTGTCCGTTGGCACTGAACCCGAGTTGACTGAGCGGGTTCTGCTTCGGTGACTCCATGCGAACGATTGCGTAGTCCGAGAGTCCGGCACGGTCGGCAGCGCCCTGAATGGCCGTATCGATGCCGCCGATGGAGTCAGCGAGGCCCAGTTTGACCCCGCGAGCGCCCGAGTACACTTTCGCGTAGGAGAGCTCTTCTTCGGTAAGTTTGAGCGATTCACTGCGTTCTTCCATCACGGATCCGACGAACGCGCGGCGAAGTGCTTCGACGCGGCGTCGGACTTCAGCGTTCGTTGACGTTGAACCTTTGTCGGGACCCGTGAGGATTTCACCCGAAGGGGCCTGACTGCCCGGAACGACGGCACGGACGCCGACGCTCCCGACAGTACTTGCAGGCGTCACGTAGACTTCGTCTGCCGGTGCGGTCATGTAGTAGCCACCGGAGGCAGCCATTCCGGTCACACTGACCACGACTGGCATCTCCTGTTGGGTGCGCTTGACTGCGAGGTAGAGTTGCTCACTCGCCGAGGCGGCACCACCGGGACTGTTGATGTCGAGGACGACTGCCCTGATGGAATCGTTCTGTCGTGCTTCTCGAAGATTGTCGATTACTTCTGTCGCACTGTCACCGGTGATGGTACCGTGCATCTCGACGACGGCAACTGTGCCGTCAGGTCCGGTCGCTCGCTCCCAGACGTTTGGGGCGACGGCCGCACCGACGAGGAGACCGATGACACCGACGACGAGGAGTACTCGGCCGAAGTTCGAGAACGACTTCCGACTCATGCACTGACACCTCCGGCACGCGGCGACGCTTCAACCTGCGAGTTCGAGGTGTTTTCTCGCTCTTCGCTGAGCGTGACGTTGGTGTATCGAACTGTCTCGGTGACAGTCTCTCCGCTTTCACCGGTCCACGTCGTCTCGATGCGGAGCGGAATCAGTCGCTCTGTGTCCACCCAGACGCGACGCTCGACGCTTACAGCCGTTCCGTTCGTCTCGTCAGCGTTCGGAACTAGTGAGACGACAGCGGTTTGTCGGCCGTCGAGGACGGTGGTCCGTTCGACAGTCACGTTGTTACTTCGGACGAGTTCCGAGGCAAGTGCGCCGTACGTCGGCACCTGTCCATCTGTTGCGGACTGAACGCTTGTCGAGAGTGACGGGCGCGCGGGCGACGCCGACGAGAGGTCGATGTTCGCCACTGTTCCGGCACGGGGGCCGGTGTGGTACTCGATACGCGCAGATTCGGCCGTATCGACGGACACAGTTGCCCGAACAGACGATGTGTCACTGGTGGTCTGTACTGTCTTCGTCACCGTCGCTTCGTATCGGTCGATCGCGTCGTAACGCGCTTGGACTTGATCGCCGACTGACTCGGCGTTAGATATCGAACTACCGGGAACGGAGAGACATCCTGCGAGCAGGATGAGTCCGACGAGTCCGGCGGTGAGGGCTATTCGCCTTCTGTGTTGTTTACGGGGCATTCCTTAGAGAATTGACACCCACCCCGTTTAATACTGTTTGTAGAAAAACACTACAAATTCGGATACGATAATTGGACTCGTCTACCTCCCTGAGGGGATTGCCATGTTCACCCAAATTTTATTCCAAACGATTCGGTTAAAATCGCCCGACTGGATAGCTTTGTCCTCTAAATTTGGTCAAAGTATCCCACCGTCAGAATGTACTCGGAACCGAAGCGTGTAGGATCTGCCTATCACGCCGTCAGTTAACACGGATCTGCGTGTTCCGATTCGGCGGGTGTCTCGTTGCAGTTGCAAGTTACAACCACTCTGCTTTGTGCGGCCGTCTCTGCGTTCGAGTCGATGCGGCAGTACTGTTTTCGAACCGAAACATATTGTATGATGACCTTTGACAAGTTGATATGTACGTTATTCGCAATGCCACGCTCCACACGGCGACGGACCGCGGCACCGTCGAGGGTGACCTGTCTATTCAAGACGGAAAAATCGTGGCCGTTGGTGACGTTGATGCGCCACCGGAAGCGACCGAGATAGACGTAGACGGCGCGCCCGTAACACCCGGACTCGTAGATGCGCACAGTCACGCCGGGATGGCGGAGTGGGGTGAACCCGAGGACGGTGACATAAACGAGGGCACGGATCCGGTAACGCCGCACGTGAACGCCTTAGACGGGTTCCATCCGCGCGACGAGGAACTGAAGTACGCCTTCCAAAACGGCGTTACTACCGTCTCCGCACGGATGGGGTCGGGGAATGTCGTCGGCGGCGTCATCTGTTCGATGAAAACGTACGGTGACGTGGCCGACCGGATGCTCGTCCGCGAAGACGGCATGAAGGCTGCGATGGGGGAGAATCCGAAGCGGTTCCATGGTGAACAGAAGGATCGACAGCCTGCAACCCGTCCGGGTGTCGCGGCGACGCTTCGACAGGCGTTGATGGACGCCGAAGATTACGTTGCGAAACGTGAGAAGGCCGTCGAGGACGGCGAACCGTTCGACCGTGACCTCGGTTTGGAGAACCTCGCCCGTGTCGTAGAGGGCGATTTACCGCTGCGCGTCCACGCCCACCGCGCGGACGACATCATGACTGTCTTTCGCATCGCCGAGGAGTTCGGTATCGATAACATCTCTATCGAACACGCGACGGAGGGACATCTTATCGCCGAGGAGTTTGTCGAGCGTGACATTCCGGCTGTGTGCGGACCGTCGCTGTACTCCGGCGCAAAGTACGAACTGCGAAACATCACGTTCGAAACGCCCGGTATCCTCCACGAGGCTGGCGTGAACGTCGCTATCCAGACTGACGCCCCGGTCCTCCCACAGCGGCACCTCGACGTGTGTGTCGGACTCGCCGTCCGCGAGGGACTCCCTGAAGCGGCCGCACTCGACGTGGTGACGCGCAACCCCGCCGAAATCCTCGGCATCGAGGACCGTGTCGGAACGCTCGCGGAGGGGACCGATGCCGATATCGTCGTCTGGGACGGCCCGTTCTACCAGTTCGACACCAGCGCACAGCACGTCTTCGTGGACGGCGAACACGTTTTCGACCGCGCCGAGGACGCCGTTGATCCACGCGAGGAATGGCAGTGGTGAGTTCACGACGCTCGTCGTAAACGCTCCGCCTGTTTTCCCATCTCTCGACGTGTCTCATCTTTGCTGTGACAACACACCCCCTGATCAGTTCACTCATCTGCCTTATCCCGATTTCTGCTTACAGATCGGTATCATATCGAAACGACGACCGGAAAGACGAAACGGCAGTCTCACTCCGTGATCTGTACTCGTTTGGTAGTGAGTCCTGACTGCGTCTCACCAAATGACCGGATAACCATCGTGGATCTCGAACTCACTTTGAATTCTAATGTTGTCTTCCCCCGATAGTTGTGTATTCAAAAGGGAAAGTCGGTTGAATAAGGCCGACGTATCTAGAGATATGAATCGGCGCCGAAGTCGGATCGATATACAGGGGATGAGTTGCGCGAACTGTTCGCAGACAGTCGCCGACGCCGTCGAATCCGTAGACGGCGTGTCGGAGGCGAATGTGAACTTCGCCACTGACGAGGGAACCGTCGAGTACGATCCCGAGCAGGTTTCGTTGGGGGCCGTCTACGACGCCATCGACGATGCAGGATACTCGCCGGTGGCGGAGACGACGACAATCGGTATTACCGACATGTCGTGTGCGAACTGTTCGGAGACGGTACAGGAGGCACTCGAATCGACGCCGGGTGTCGTCTCGGCGGACGTGAACTTCGCAACCGACGAAGCGCAGGTTACGTACAACCCGGCCGAAGCGTCGCGCCCGGACTTCTACAGCGCTATCGAGGACGCGGGTTACTCGCCCGTCCGTGAGAATGAGGGCGGCGAGGAGTCGGCAGAAGACCGCCGCGACGCCGCACGGAAGTCGGAGATTCGCAAGCAACTCCGCCTCACGCTGTTCGGCGCGGCACTCTCTGTGCCGCTTCTGTTCTTCCTCGTTGACAAACTCATCCTCGGTGGTACGCTCCCCGAGGAGGTGTTCGGCGTCCAGTTCGGGTGGGTCGAGTTCGCATTAGCGACGCCCGTACAGGGTATCCTCGGATGGCCGTTCTACCGGAACGCGTACAAGGCGCTCGTCAAGAACCGGACGGCGAACATGGACGTGCTCATCGCGTTAGGTTCGTCCACCGCGTACATCTATTCAGTTGTCGTTCTCTTCGACCTCCTCGCTAGTGAGGGTCTGTACTTCGATACGGCCGCCCTTATCCTCGTGTTCATCACGCTGGGGAACTATCTCGAAGCGCGGTCGAAGGGACAGGCCAGCGAAGCGCTCCGGACGCTGCTGGAGATGGAAGCCGACACCGCGACGCTCGTTGCTGATGACGGGACCGAACGCGAAGTCCCTATCGAGGACGTGGAAGTCGGCGACTGGATGAAGGTTCGACCCGGCGAACAGATCCCGACCGACGGCGTCGTCGTAGACGGCCAGAGCGCGGTTGACGAGTCGATGGTCACCGGAGAGTCCGTCCCGGTCGAGAAGACCGAGGGCGACGAAGTCGTCGGCGCGACTATCAACGAAAACGGCGTTCTCGTCGTCGAGGCGACGAACGTCGGCGAGGACACCGCTCTCCAGCAAATCGTGCAGACGGTTAAGGAGGCGCAGTCGCGGCAACCTGACATCCAGAACCTCGCCGACCGAATCTCGGCGTACTTCGTCCCTGCGGTCATCCTGAACGCCCTGTTTTGGGGCGTCGTCTGGTACTTCTTCCCCGTGACGCTCGCCGAATTCGTCGGGTCGCTCCCCCTGTGGGGACTGGTCGGCGGTGGCCCGGCGGCCCTCTCGGCGTTCGAGTTCGCCGTCGTCGTCTTCGCCTCGTCGGTCCTCATCGCCTGTCCCTGCGCACTCGGATTAGCAACGCCCGCGGCGACGATGGTCGGGACGACTATCGGCGCGCAGAACGGCGTCCTGTTCAAAGGCGGTGACGTACTCGAACGCGCGAAGGACGTGGATACGGTCGTGTTCGACAAGACGGGGACGCTCACCAAAGGCGAGATGAGCCTCACAGATGTCGTCGCGTTCGGGGATAGCGGGACTGCCCTCACCGATGGCGGTTCGCACTCCCCGTCGGACCTCGCATCCGACGGCGGCGCGATCACCGCCCGTGAACGCCCCCGCGAAGATGAAGTACTTCGACTCGCGGCGGCCGCCGAGTCCGGCAGTGAACATCCGCTCGCCCGCGCTATCGTCGAAGGCGCACAGGAACGTGGACTTGCCGTTCCGGACGCCACGTCCTTCGAAAACGTGCCGGGTCAGGGTGTTCGCGCTACCGTCGAGGGAACTGACGTGCTGGTCGGGAACCGCAAACTCCTGCGCGATGCGGGAATCGACCCCGAACCGGCCGCTGAGACGATGGAGCGACTGGAGAGCGAGGGGAAGACGGCGATGCTCGTCGCTCGTGTGCGCGGTTCGGAGCGGAGCGCGAACCGCGATGCGAGCGCCGAAACGCCGCGAGCGGGCGAACTTCTCGGTGTCGTCGCTGACGCGGATACGGTCAAAGAGAGCGCAAAGGACGCCGTTTCGACTCTCCGCGACCGCGGTGCGGAGGTAATGATGATTACCGGCGACAATTCCCGAACCGCTCGCGCCGTCGCCGAACAGGTCGGCATCGACCCCGAGAACGTCCGCGCGGAGGTTCTCCCAGAGGATAAATCCGACGCTGTCGAGGACATCCAAGCCGACGGGCGCAAGGCGATGATGGTCGGTGACGGTGTCAACGACGCCCCCGCGCTCGCCGTCGCGTACGTCGGGTGCGCTATCGGAAGCGGGACGGATGTCGCTATCGAGGCGGCCGACGTGACGCTGATGCGCGACGACCCGCTCGACATCGTAAAAGCCATCCGCATCTCCGAGGGGACGCTTGCGAAGATCAAGCAGAACCTGTTCTGGGCGCTCGGCTACAATACGGCGATGATTCCGCTCGCCTCGATTGGCCTGCTCCAACCTGTCCTCGCGGCCGGAGCGATGGCGTTCTCGTCGGTATCGGTGCTCACGAACAGTCTGCTGTTCCGACAGTACACGCCCGACCACGACTACGAACTGTTCGGACGCTTCCGCCGATAAGGCCGCGCTCGGCGGTCGGCGGATGCCTTACTCGTTTCTCTCGCCGTGAGTAACTCGCTGTCCGGCGTGCAGCACCGCGCGTTCCGTGCGAGTCGGCGTTCCGTTCAGACCGTTGGCGGCTTCTTCGTCTCACGGCAGGTCGGGCGGTCGACGCGGACGCAGTACGTCGCCCGCGACGACGTCGGCGAGCAGTTCCAGAAGCGGCACTTCGACGACCGGCTGGGCTGGCACGAGACCACCGTTCCCCGACGAACCGTTCGCGACGAGTTCATCACCCAGCTCACGCGGTCGCCTTCGACGCCGGCGGAGCGGTCAGGTGAGGGAGCAGCCAGCGAGCCAGGCACCTTCGTCGTGAAGCCAGTTCGAGAGCTCCGAACGCCGTAGCGGCTATGCTTAACCAACATTCCGAACCGATACCGACACTGTGTTGGTTAACACTGGGACTGGATCCACTCCCTCGCCCTACTCCTCGAGTGAATGAATCCTGGCGACCGGTCGGCTCGAACGGCGGTCGCGACGGGTTTTATCGGGCCGCTACTCTTCGAGAGCGAGTATAGTCGTCGTCGAGGAGGTCACCAAACTGAGCGAGCGCCGTACCCAAACCACGTCCGAGGCGTTTCCGGACGATGCGCTGGCGTCGATTCGGTCGGCCGTCGGGTCCGTCCCAGCAAGCGTTTTCGACGGCTCGACGAAACACACGGAGGTCGGTGGGTTCGATGCCACAATCGCCGACGGGCTCTCGCAGTACGAGTACGAGGGGGACGCCGCTGGCGTTGACACGGCGGATGTCGACGACACGACGGCTCAACGCCTGGTCAGCGAGCCATTGAGTCGACGACTGAATTTCTGGCCACCTCTCGACATGTTCTCCCTATGTCATAGGCTTCGTGTCGAGTCCGTTGTCGCTGTGTATAGCAAACAGCATGAATGGTGTATACCTCCACTCTGTCAGCTCAACGCCGTTCTCCACCGAACCACGTACGCGATTGAGGTAACCCAGAACGCGGCGAGGAAGACATACATCGCGTCGCCACCAGGGTTGATCGAGTCAGTAAACGCCCCAGAGAGAGCGTATGCGAGGACAGCGACGAGAACAGGCGCCCCAATGTACGCGGCGGTATGCGGCTCCCAAGCCGTATCTGTCTGGCTCGCGCGTTTTGCGTGAAGATACATCGCAACACCGGTCAGCGGTGTGAGTACCAAGATGAGACCGAACAAGCCGAATACAGTTGCGAAGAAGGCCGCTCCCTCATGTGGCCCGAGAAAGACTCCCCCGATGACGAGCGGCGCGAACACCACGTACCCGACGATGACGATTGGCCATCCACCGGGGAGTTCGACCTGTGAGCTGAACCGCTCGACGAGCGCCGGCGTCAGCGGATATCGCCACGCGTCACCGAATATTGCTTTGCCCGTCGCGATGAATCCGACAAGGAACGTACAGGTCGTGATGATCATCCAGACGAGGAACAACGCCGAGATGACGAAACTCCCCCCGGCGGCGATGGGTTCGGAAAGCGTAATCCCGTTGGTGATGCCCTGTCCGGTGAGTTCGGCGAAGGTGAATACGGAGCTGAACGTCAGCACTGTCAGTGCTAGCACGGCAAGATGCCAGTCGAGTGCGTTACGAGCGTTCCGTTTGGTGAACTCGTTGGTCGCGACGAGATACACTATTCCGGCGCCGACGACGCCAGTTGGGATCGACAGCAGGTGAACGAGAATGCCGCCGATCGATCGTTCGTTGAGCAGTTCGGGACCAGGTGCGATGGATGTGGATGCTGATGTCATTGGGCTGTGGAGGGTCGTGTGGTGGGCGATGCGATGTTATTGCGTGATTTCAGATTACGTCGATGGGAGGAGGTTCAACGGGCTGTATCGGTCGCGGACCCAGCGGGCGAGTCGCTCTACGAGGAGCAACGCCAGGCTGATCACCAGCAGCTCAGCTGCGGTGTCCCACAGCACGATATCGCTCTGCGTACTGCTTACATCAGCACCGACGATTGTGAGAACACCACCGAGAGCGAACAGCACCAAACTCAACTGAAGTCCAGCGAGCACGAGCGTGCGGATCCCTGCTGTGTCCGATAGCGTGAGGAATGCACGAGTGGAGAGCCGGTCCAGCGGGGTATCTGTGTGTAGCGCGCGTTTTCCCTCCGGTGAGAGCGGCCAGTCCGATTCTGGATGGTTAATGTAGTACAGGGTGATCGAGTCGGGGTACGTCTCTGTGGCCACGACATCAATCGTCTGTAACTCCTGTAACCGGTTTCGGACCGTTGCCCTGCTCACTTCGGGCTTGATACGTGCGTGCAGTTGTCGAAGGGAGAAGAACGGTCGATCTGACTCGATCATCGTCTTGACGACGTGCTCTTGGGAGAGCGTGTTGTCGAGGTTCCGATCGATCCGTTCATCGATCCATGACGGAAGCGCGGACACGGTACCACCCCCTTGTTGACGGGGGTTATTAAATCGAGACGGGTTTTTTGCCCCCACGAACCGCCATTTCACGGCCATGAAACGGATTCGTTATCAAAGTCTGGTCGGCCACGACGCCGACGCGGAGGGCGAGTGATGCAGCAAATGCTCACTGGCTGTGCGTCCTGCGACGCGCCGCCTGGTACCGAGACTGGCAAGGCCCATACCTGGTGGCAGGACGAACGGGTCACCCACCCGATCTGCGTCGACTGCGCGATTCAGAGGGAGCCGAATCCCGACGAGCGCGATCACGTCGCTTGTGACGGCTGTGGACTGGTCGTCGACACACTTGCGGCACTGACCCGGTTCCGGGTCGAACTGGGGCATCTGGAAGGCCCGTTGCAGCTGTGCGCCCGCTGCAGTCCGGGCGGGCTCGCGACGTACTGGACGCGCGACCTCGAGGAGCATTTGGTCGCGACGCCGGCAGAGTGACCCCAAACACTCTTTACTGTTTCGCTGTAAACTGTAATCAAGAACACCCGTGTCACGCACTTCAAACCGCGCCGACGGCGACATCGTCCAGGACTTCCTCTCGGTCGCCGATCTCCTCGAGGAGCCACAGCTGGCCCAGCTGTACGCGTACCTTGCTCGGGAGGGCGAGGCAACCGTCCAGAACGTGATGGACGACCTTAAGCTCGCCCAGGGGACGGCCTACAGCTACGTCAACCGGCTCGTCGACGCCGGCGTCGTCGACGTCACCGACGACGAGCAGCCCCGCCGGTACGCCGCCCGGGAGATCGACCTGACCGTGACGACGGCCGCCGGCGACCGTGAGTACACGATCACGCCGGCGCTCATCGACGCCGTCGGCCGCCGCGAGACGAATGCGGACATCGATACCTACATCGACCGCCACGGCGTCGCCGGCCTCGCGACGGCGCTCACCTATGCGGTCGCCCGCGATCGCGGCGAGGTGACCCACCGGTTGATGGCGGAAGATCTCGACATCTCGCCGCTGGCCGCGGAGATGATCCTCCAGGCGCTCCGCCCCGTCGTCCACGAACATTACGAGATCGAGGAGGCCGGGGCAGGGCTCGAGGAGTTGGCCATCGACGGCGACGGTGCTGACGACGCGTGAGCCGGCTCCACATCGCTGACACCGGCCTGTTCGTCGCGATGGGGCAACCGTCGAACAGTCGGTACCAGGCCGTTCGGGGGTTCGCTCGCCGGAACGACATCGCCTTCGTCCTGCCCGAACGAGTGTACGAGGAGCTGACCGTCGACGAGCCCGATGTCGAGACGCCACCCGTCGACGCTGCGATCGACGAAGGGTGGGCGACGGTTGCGGCGCCGCTCGAGTTCTCCGAGCCTGTCGTCTCGCGAGTGATGGACGGCGTCCAGCGGTACATCGCAAACGCCGACGACCGCCCTGCCGACGAAGTCGAGCGTGCCGACGCCGCCCTCGCCGCCCTCGCTGCCCAGCACCTCAGCGCGGGAACGGCGACCGATGTGTACATCTACACGACCGATATCGCGGCCGGCGAAGGGGCCGAAACCGTCCTCGCGAGCGAGGGCTACGGGGACTCGGTGACGTTCGTGAACGGCTTCCGGTTCATCGAGGACCTGATCGGCGGTGACAGCTGACTGATTGCCAGTCTGATTCGGGTGAAGAGAACACTCGAAAGCCCTCGGCCGCTCGACGTCCCGCGACCGCGCGAGACGGAGTCTCGCTGGCCCTCGTTCGCTGCGCTCACGAGGACGCCGCTGCGCCCCCCGTGGCTGCGGTGCTTGCGAGGTCAGGGGACGACCGAGGCGGCCTCGCCCTTTCTGAGTCCGCCAGGGCGGTGGACGGCTCACCGAGCGACGTAGCCGGCTGGACAGGTGTGTCCGTAGCGGCCCGCCCCGCTCGCCGCTGCCGCCCTCCGCGTCGCTCGCGACCGACCATTCGTAGAGTGGTCGTTGTAAACACCGACCAAGTCGTTCGACGCGGGCTCCGCGTGTTGGGGAGACCACAAGGGTTCTACAGGTCCCGACGACGGTACCGACCCGCCGAGATCCGGAGTAGCACGACAGGCCACGCACACAGTGCCCAGAGCGAAATTCCGTCTGAGAGGGCGAGTCCGTCGAGTTGCGTCCGCGGGAAGCTAGTCGACACCACCCGCGGGATGGCGACAAGCTGGGAGTGGGTCCCCGCAACGAGGAGCTGGTAAGGTTGAACGAGCAGTCCAGTCCGAAGCACTGTGGGGACACCCGGGTCAACTCCGAAGAACGCGCAGCCGAGAAGCGGTCCCAGCGAGAGGGCGATTGCCCGGGAGCGCGCCGTAGTCAGCGTCGAGACTGCCACGGTAATCCCAGTAAGCGACAGCGAGAGTCCCACAGAGACGAGGAGGAACAGGCCGTAACTGACCGGATCGACGGTGCCGAATCGGAACCATGACACCAACGCGCCCGCGGCCAGGCCGACTGCGACCACACTTCCTACAACAGCCGACCGAGCGAGGAGTTTCCCACCGACAACCGCGCGACGTGAGACCGGGAACGTCTGGAGCGTCCGGAGCCGTCCTGATTCGGCGTCGCCGGCGAGCGCTCCAGCCGCGAGCACCACGGCGACGAGCGGGAGGAAGAGTGTCAGTACGCGTGCGAGGGTGAACAGAACGACTGCGGTCGTTGAGAGGGGATCGCCGTCGGGGACCAGCGCAAGGAGCGTGAGTGGCTGTTCACCCGGACTGGGCGGGTCGGCCCGCCGAACGACACTCACGACCGCGAGAGTGAACAGGACGGCGACAGCGGGCACGGTCCAGCTACGCCGGAGCCACAGGAGTTCCTGTCGGGCGACGCGACCCGTCTGAACCGCTAGCCGACGAAGCGACGAACGGCCCGTCACCGTTCGTCGGTGTAGGCCTCGAACACCTGTTCGAGACCGGGGTGGGATTTCTCGTACGATTCGAGCGTCACGTCGGAGCGTTCGAGTTCGGCGATGACGCCGGCGGTGTCTTGTTCAGCGTCACACCGCACAATGAGCGCGCCGCCTTCGGCCGTCACCCCAGCCACGCCGTCGAGATCATGCAGGAGATCGCTGGCCCGGTCGAGTGACCCGGCCAGCCGGATGCGGAGCGTCGTCTCGGTCCCAACGGTGCGCCGGAGGGCCTCTGCGGAGTCCTCCGCGACAAGCTGTCCATCGTCGATGATTCCGACCGTGTCGCAGACTGCTTCGACCTGTGCAAGTTGGTGTGTCGAGAGCAGGACGGTCGCGCCGCGGGCGTGTTCCTCGCGGATGATGCGTCGCAACAACTTGATCCCGTGTGGATCAAGTCCAGCCGCCGGTTCGTCGAGCACGAGCAGGTCAGGCGCGCCGACGAGCGCCATCGCCAGCCCCAGCCGCTGGCTCATTCCGCGCGAGTAGCCGCCAGCGGTGCGGTCGGCGGCGTCGGCGAGTCCGACCCGTGCCAGCGCCTCGTCCGTATCGACCGTCACGCCGTTCGCGCAGGCGGCGGCATCGAGGTGTTCCCGACCAGTCAGGCGCTCGTACGGGGTGAAGCCGTCCGGCAGGATACCGGTTCGTCGGCGGATCTCGACCGGTGAGGTCCGGATGTCCAACCCGAGGACACGGACTGTTCCCTCTGTGGCGTGGACGAGTCCGACAAGCGCGTCGATCGTCGTCGATTTTCCCGCCCCGTTCGGACCAAGCAGGCCGTACACCGATCCAGCCGGCACCGTCATTCTGAGCTCCTTGACGGCTGTGACGGAGCCGAACCGCTTGGTGAATCCATCGGTCACAACTGCGGGTGTACCGTGGTTGGGTGCGTCCGTCATCAGTGGAGGTCCCCCCGTTCGTAACTGACTGCGCCGAGCACTGTTGGTACCAGCACCCATGCACACAACACGAGTATTCCGGCCGCCGTGGAGCCGAACAGCGGTCGAATGTCACCCGTCGTGTCTGCCAGCGCCTGCTGGAAGAGTGCCGTCCAGTTCTCGTGTAGGCCAGCCAGTGCGACGTGGAAGGCGGTCCGCGGTGCGACTACACCGGCCGGCAGGAACTGCGAGGAGAGAAGACCACCGAAGACCAGCAGGCCGACGGCAGCGACAACTCCGAGCAGATATACCACGATGGGCTGGCTCCGGAGCGTCGAGAGCATCGCGCCGACGGCGACGCCACCAGCCACGTGGAGTGTCAGGAGACCGGCGAAGCCAAACACCACCATCGGAGAGAGTCGAACCCCGGAGAGGGACGCGACGACGACGGTACAGATCATAAGGACGGCAATGACAACTGCAACGACTGCGATCCGTGAAAAGACCAGACCAAGAAACACGCTCCGACGGCCGTACGGGAAGGTCTGGACCGTCCGGAGCGTGCCCTCGACACGCGGCGTCGTGACGGTGCCCACGCCGAGGAGGACGCCAGTACAGAGCAACAACGGGCCGACGAAGACTGAAGTAGCGACATCAAGCAACAGGAGATCCTGACCGGGGGCGACGACGGAGAACACGCCGTCGTTCACCAGCGACGCATCCGGCGGATACGCTGAGATGGAGAGGTTATGGAGGCTCCAGAAGGAACAGAACAGTGCGAGGCCAGTGAGCGTCCCGACTGTGCCGCGCGAGCGGCGGTGTCGGCGGAACTCAAGTCGGATGACGCTCAGGAGGGCGGTCGCGGTATGCCGACCGTTCATATTTGGAAAAGACAGACAACCGCCAAATCAGTTACTGCTTACTGGCAGTGGGTGTTGCTCCTGCCTTCGAGACCGGTGTAGGAGAGGTCGTCATAGTGGGTGTACAAGTTGTTTTTCGCCAGTCAGGGGTGCAGGCGTCCCAACAGGCCTGTGACGCAATTTTAGTGATTCAAAATGAACCTGCGTACCCAACAGCTTGAGGTGAACCGGATCAATGTCGGTTGACCTCAACGAGATCGAGCAAGCAGAGATCGACCCCGAAGAGTGGTTAGTCGAACGGCAAAAGAACTCATCGACGTTCTGGAGGACGAGTCCTCGTCCTCACTCAGTTAACCAACATGGTGATGGATTCCTTCCGTTCTGTTGGTTAATTTTTTCAGCGCCCCCAGAGGGGCGGAGGCGCGTTCTGACCTCCGTCGAATAATGACTGAACCCTATCTCACGACGGTCCTCAGGGAAGCCGAGCACGTCGCCGAGCAGCACGAGCAGGTCGCCCGAACGATAGACAACCAAGCCCACGAATACCTTCGATACGCCGTCCTCCGGATACTCGAGGGACAGGCAGACCACCTCCCGACGGGCTGAACGCCGATCGACGGCGTGACCGTCGGCTACGGGAGCGACGAGGCGATGTGCGACAGCTGGGGCTCCAGCGAAGACTGGTGGGAGACCGTCCCGCCGCAAGAAGCGTGTACCCGCTTCCGGGTGTTCTTCCCGGACGACCACCAGACGGTTCCCCGTGACATCGTCGACGTGATGGCCGCGCTGGGTGCCTGGCGAGTCTGGACCGGGAGCGCAGCGGCGTGCGGCTCCTACGACCATCGCGAGCGCCGCGAAGTCCACTACCTGTGGCCGGAAGGCCATCCGGTGGAGGAAGTACTCCACGAGCGGCTCAGTGGCCCTGCGGAAGCCGTCGCTCCCGACGGTGGCCGAACGGGCGACGTTCGCGACCGACTGGTCGTCGACGAGAACGCAGAGTCGCAGGACGATCTCGAGCCCCGCACGAAGCGTGCCGTCGCCGAAGCGATGGATGTCTCGCTCCTCTCGAAAGGTGGCCGCTACGAGGTGCAGTCCGCGTCCGGCAACAGGTACGAAGTCGATGTCATCGACGAATCGTGTACCTGTCCCGACTGGCAGCAACGCTCACCCGAAGGCGGCTGCAAACACTTGCGTCGCGTTGATCACGAGATCAAACGGGGCCGTGTACCCCGACCAGACGGCCGCCTTCCCTCTCCGTAGGGTAACGACTGAGCTACTCCACGGGACGGACTGTGTCGCCATCTCGACGGACCCGGTCGAACGTTGAGAGATACGCGAGCCGGTCGTGAACCTCGTCAGTATCCAGCTCCAGTTCGGCGGCCAGTTCGTCGACGGTCATCGACTCGTCGAGTGCCTGGAGGACTTCGAGCCCCCGGTAGTACCGATTCGTGAGCTCCTGGACGCGCCCCTCGATCGGCGTGGTCACCCCGTATCGCTCCTCGAGTTCGACCAAGGCCTCGTTCGCGAACGTGGCGAACTGATCGTCACCCAGGCGTTTGATCTGGGCTTCGAGTTCATCCCGGACGACGTCGTAATCGAGGCCGGCCTGCACGAGCATATTCATGTCCTCGATGTCGTCGTCGCGGCCGGCGATCGCCTTGAACAGGAAGATATCCTCGTTGCTGACCAGCCGGACCGTCAGTCGATCTGTGTCAAGGAACGGCTCGCTGCGCTCTTGCATCCCGTCGGTGAGCACGAGCTTGTTCGCGACCTGCTGGTTGAAGATGTCGAGGCGACACCCATCGTCGTTCTCGACGCAGCTCGTCGCCCCCAGCGCCCGGTAATCTGGATCCAGCGATTGAACCTCCGCATACCCGAGGTCCATCAGGACCGCCCACAGCTGGCCGTACGCGTCGCCATCCGGGACGACCAGATCAATGTCTTTCGTCGCCCCCTTGAGGTCGCGCAGCGACATTGCGCCACCACCAATCAGGTAGACCGTGAGCGGGGCTGAGAGGCCATCCCCGATGCGCTGGAATTCGTTCTCGATGTACTCGCGTCCGAATGTTGGTCTCATTATGGTAGTGGCACCTCGTAGTCAGCCGCCAACTCCTGGAACTCGTCCCACTCCGGGAGCCGGTCGTCGTCGACCTCGCCGTGCGTCTCGAGGTAGCGGAGCAAGGCGTCGATTTCGTCTTCGAGGCCATACTTCGCCGCCTGCGCTCGGAGGTCCGCCTCGTCGACGTCGACGTGGCTGAGCAGGAGGAGACAGTACGAGCGGTGGCGACTGCCGTCGTCGATCAGCAGCGTGTGACAGCAGAGTTCCGCCGGCGAGACTGCGTCGAGGTCTTCGGAGTAGACGTAGTAGCGGTGGCCGGTGAGCAGGAACTGGAGGTCGAAGGCCGCGAATCGAGCGAGGCCGGTTTCGTGGAACCCCTCTGCGTCGATCTCTGTCTCGGCCTGCGCGAGGAA
Source organism: Halogeometricum borinquense DSM 11551 (assembly GCF_000172995.2). Classification (GTDB taxonomy): domain Archaea; phylum Halobacteriota; class Halobacteria; order Halobacteriales; family Haloferacaceae; genus Halogeometricum; species Halogeometricum borinquense. The sequence continues at coordinate 100,410 of NC_014731.1, read as the reverse complement.
TTCGTCGTAGTCCTCCCAGAGAATCGTCCCCTTCGGGGCGACGGCTTCGAGGCGCTGGCGATGCAGATGATGTGCGAGTTCACGTGCGAACTCGTGGAGACGGTCGAAATCGGCGTTGAACTCGTAGTGGCCGTCGGCCGACCCGACGAGCCCACGGTCGCGAAACCGCTTGAGAACGCGGTTGACCGTATTGCGGTAGTTGTCGCTCCGGTCGGCAATCTCGGAGACAGTTCGCGGCTGGTCGAGGTAGTACAGCACCTCGAGTGCCTTGCCGGTCAGTAGCTCGGGGAAGTCGATGTGGGAGTGCTGGCGAACGAGGTCCTGGTAGCGTTCGACGGCACGAGCATCCGAGGGGACGACTCGTTTTCGCCGGCCGTCGCGTTCCGTGTAGACGAGCCCCTTCTCAACGAGGTCGGCGACGGCACGGGAGAGGTAGCTCTCGCTGTGATCGAGCTTCGTCGCGAGTTCGGAGATCGTGTCGCCACGGTCGACCGTAGCAAGGACCTCCAGTTCGATGCGCCGGAGCACGGTGTAACATAGTACGAAACTTGTATATAAAGAAGTTTCGAGCAGTGTTACATTCAGCAAGCACAGGAGCCGTCTTTATCGTCTTAACCAACAAAACTATGGATTCGCGGGCCCCCGTTGGTTAACTCGAGAGTAGCCGATGTCCTACGAACCCCCGACCCCACCGGCGAACCTCCCGACAGAGATAGTCAACACGCTCAACGAATCGGACCTGGAGCACCTCCGAGACGTTGCGACGTACGCTGAAGCGCTCGCCGAGCACAAGGAACGAGAGGCCCGTCTCGAGGAGTCGGAAGATCAAGAAGAGGTCGAAGAGCGACCAGACGACCTCCCGAACGACGTCCCTGCCAAAGCGACGATCACGATCAGGGAGATCAACGACAATCGCTACTACTACTGGCAGTGGCGGGAGGGAGACAAAATCAAATCCAAGTATAAGAGCCCAGTCAATCCCGACGAGTAGGAGGGTATCTGGCGTGGTTTCGGATGAACTACCCCCGTGTGCGAAATGGGGACAGTTCAGCGTCCGTAACGGGACCGAATCGATCCACGTGGACCCATCGTGGCTCCGGAAGCAGTACAACACCGTCTCGTTCCCCGTCGAGATGGGAGGGTGGCTCGGGATCGAATCGGCTCGCTTCAGGCACTGGGTTTGGGAATCTCCCGCCCTCCAGTTGACCGCCGACGAGACGACGCGAACCTTCGACCAGGTCCCGGACTGCTTCGAGAACATCGACGCCGAGAGATACGACGACTACCATCCCGATTCGATTTCCGTTCGAGACGACGATATGATAACGGTGCTCGGTCATCTCGACGTTGAGGACGGTAAGCGCGTCCTACGCGGCGGCGACGGGGTTCCGTTCGCAATCACGGACCAAGGAATCGACGCATTTCGACGATATCTGTGGCGACGAGTGTTCAAACACGGGTTCAGTCTCGTGGTATTTACGGCCGTTCTTCTGGCCATTTGGTACTACTGGTAGCGAGTTTGTCGCTCGCTCGCCGAACGTCGTTGAGAATGCCAGACCGTCTTGCTCCTTTCACGCCGGTCCAACATCCGTTTCGAGTACGTGCCCCGATTCCGAGAGCGTCACGTCGAGCCGTTCGTCGTCGAGGACGATCGAGATGACCACACTGTCGTCGTCTCGCACAGGTTTCGTATCGTACTCGACGTGGCCTAACTCCCAAAGAAGGGCATCTCGGACCGCTACCCCGTGGTCGTGGTAGAATGCGTCTACTGTCGGGTGAACGGTGAGCGCGAACCACGCCGGGCCGACTAACGAAGCGCCGCACATCTCGCAGTCACCCCGAAAAACCGGGGTCGTCCGCTTGTCACTCGTATCGCTGTCTCCGTCGCCACCGCTCCCGTCCTCACTTCCCTCGTCCCTTCGATTGCTCCCGTCTTCGTCGCGTTTGCCGGACGTAATCCGAGTGGTCATGGTTCCATAGCACTCCGAACAGACACCCTGCAGCGCGAGGTCGATGGCGTGGCGAATGAGGCTTGTCGCCAACGTCGCCAAGTCGTTCACCGTGGCGTCTGTGGCTGCGTTCGGCGGGATTGCCCAACTGAGGAGTGGATGGTCGTTCGCGCATGTGACCTCCAGTCGGCCGTTCTCGTAGATACCGGTGGCCTCGGCACCGCAGACGTTGCACGCACCGTCAACTGCGGTCGGGCCGACCTGTTCGTGATCGGTGTACCGTCCGGCGAGGATGGCGGCGACGATTTCGAATCCGGCGTGCGACAGTCGATAGCCGTCGTCTTCTTTCGCTACGAAGTGGCCGATGAGGGTGTTCAGATGGTACCGAAATCGTCCGGAATCCTCGACACCCGCACGCTTGCGCAACGCCGCGAAGCCGACCGTCTCCTCTCCAGTCTCACGGGCGTGGGATCCAAGTTCGCGGAGAATGGCGATTCGCGTCGGGTCCGACACCGCCGCGAAGGCGGCGTCGGGTTCGGACGAATCGTCCGAGTCCGTCTCGGATGTATCGCCTGATTCTGCCTTGGATGAATCGCTCGATGTCGTGTCGGTCATATAATTCGTGTGTGATAGCGGAGCGTTTAATCCCCCGCAGTCAGTCGGACTCAAGCCAAAACAGATCTTCGACGGCGCAATCGAACTCTACGGCGAGTTTCAACGCGAGTTCGAGACTCGGGTTGTAGCGGCCACGTTCGATGGCGTTGATGCTCTGTCGGGTGACATCGACTGCATCTGCGAGGTCTCCCTGCGTCATTTCGCGGGCTTTGCGGCGCTCGCGGACGCTGTTTTTCATGCGTACTGCCTCGCCTCGTACATCGTACTGCCGAGGTGGAGCAGCGAAAGTGCCGCGACGAAGAACGCGATGGGTGTCAACCACAGTGGCCACTCGATGATATCGAGCGCCCAAAGTGCGGTCACTGTCGGGAAGCCGATGGCCGATACTATACCCATGATCCCGAGCGTGCGCTTGCTCGCGGCGGCCTGCACGGTCCAGTCGCGTTCGTCGAACAGCGGACCGTCATACCGACGAACGACGACGATGGAACCGGCAGCGCACGCGGCGAACAATCCGACGCCGACGAGAGGGTATCCGATGGCGATGAAGACGCCTAGTGCGATTCCGGACAGTATCCACAGTCCGGTGTACAGACGGCGATACGACGTTTCCGGTGGTTTCGCATTCGTGGTGGACATGGTTCGGATTTCGGCCGCGATGTAAAGCGACCTATACAGTCAAGTCTACTTTACACCTTGATAAATGTTTCCCACTATGCATAACTCGGTGATAGATATCCGCTCTCGGAGGTTGTTCTGCGCTACCGCAAAGTGACTTGATTGGCGGGTCGTCTCTCCATTTTGCTCACTTTAGAGAGGAAAACAGCCCGAGTCCGGGCGACTCGGGACGGTGCGGAAAGGCACCGCTTCGTTGCGGGAACTGGGAGTGGGGGGAGGAGTTCCCGCACCAACAAGTTTACCGTTTAATTGATAAGTTGTTCGAATTTCACGTGATAGTGGCAAATAAATGATGGGAAATGAATGCCGAGTCAGATACGGGACAGTCCGCTCACGACCAAGACACCGACAATAAGCAGGAAAAACGGTCCTAGCATGATGGTGACAGCGATAGCGTTGGTTGTTTCGACATCTGGAAGCATGAACAGTGTCGTAGGGACGGCGGCGAAACACGCTGCAAGCACGAACGCGATGGCTAGGACTGTGTGATTCGCCTCGGGCCGACTCGGTTCGGTGACGGGCAACGCGAACATCTCAACGGCGGTTTCGAGGTCGGACACCGGTCCGAGTTTGACCGCTGTTCGGCTCGCGGAGTCAACGCCCGAAAGGGAGAGTGTTCCCGTCCCGAGTAGCCGGTCCGAGATGGGATTTTCGACCGAAATGCCGTCTAGAGCCTCTACCGTTGTCTTCCATTGCGGTTCGTCGAGGAGCGTGTCGTACGCGACGAGGGAGTCGCCGCGCCGTTGGTACTCTATCGTTCCGTACTGGAGATAGTGTCCGGCGGCTCTGACTGCTGCGATACTCCCGAGAATCACGATGCCAACGGCCACGGACTTCCACCCGAAGACGAGAATGCCCATCACGACGAGGAACAACGCGAGGTAGCCGATTCGGTTTGCCATCCCCAACGCGATGGATGCGACAGAGCTGAGAAGCACCGACTGTGTGTCGGTTCTGAGACGGGCGCTTACGGGTTCGTCAGGCACGGAAATCTCTGGTGGTGGCTCAGAGGTGTCGCGGGGACCGAAAACCCACTGTCCGAATCGTCCCGGTTCGGTCCGGTAGTGTTCCCGATAGAAACTGTACGTCTCTGCGAGTAGTTTCACCGTTACGATGAGGAACAGTAGTAGCGGTCCAGCCTCTTGCCCCACGTCGGCCACCGGGAGCAGAAACAGCAGTAGTATTAGTTGCCGGGCCGGCGTCGCCGCGATCATCCGCGCAGAGATGTCGGCGTACTCCTCGTTGTCGATATAGTCGAATCGGAACTCGGTGAGTCGGCCGACCAACAGTCCGAGGACGCCGACGGCGACACTCGTCGAGAGAACGACGGAGACATCTATCGACAGCCGAAGGGCGATATACCCGCCGATGAGCGCAGATATTCCCCCCGTGATGAGCAAAATTCCGAGCGCGTGGGGTACGTTCCGCACGTACATCGGTGGTCCTCCAGACCACGGGGAGACGCCACCGCGCTTCTCGCAGAGTTCCTGAAGCGGTAGGTGGTGCCTGCCACTGTCCTCGGACGCCCGCTCGGCAAACAGCGCTTTCAGCGCGGCGAACAGCACCGTTCCGATGCCCTCCACCCAGTAAAGCACCAACAGTGACGAGAGGTTCCAGTCCCACGCGGCGACTCCGACAATGGGGAGCAGATTCGAGACGATGACGGTAACGAGACCGATAGCCCGAGGCGGTGTGATTCGTGGCTGCTTCATTGTGGAGGGCGGTCGCGTCGAGAGCCGATTTCCTCGAACTCCCGACTCGTGACAACCGATCTGATTGTTCGCGGTTTGAAGGTGGTTTCGGTCTGTCGCGGAACGATCTCAGAGCAGGAAGAAGACGGCGCTCCTGAGGAGTCCGCCGCCGACAATGCGGGACGCCGAATCTACGTCGCGCGTGAACAGGACGGCGTCGCCCCGGTGAGGAAGACCCGAACTGGATCGAACGGAGGGTTAGATCCCGCTATTGGCGTCCTCTCAACGACGCCAAGTGCGTCGAATGCAAGCGATACTGTCGCGCTGACGATGAACAAAAACGAGGGAGCGAACGCACTGAACATCCCGGTACGGAACCTGATGTCCGACGCAGTCGCGACGGTCGAGCGGAGCGCACCGCTTGACGAGGTCGTCGAGACGATGTTTGAGCGAGAGATCTCCTCGCTCGTCGTCACGGCTGACGACACCGACGAACCGAACGGGATCGTCACGAAAACAGATGTCATCGAGGCGCTCACCTGGGAGCGCGATGACCGGAACGCCGTGCAGGTGTTCGGGCTCGACCTACTGGAAGGAATGGACTACGATGATGTCTCCGCGCTGATTGAGAACATGGCCTCGAAGTACGGTGAGATGAGCGTGATCAAGGCCAGCATCCAACTGCAGGAGCACAAGGAACAGAGCCGGGGTGTGCCGCTGGTGCTGGCACGGATTCGACTGGTCACCGACCGTGGCTACTTCACGGCCGATGGGGAGGGTTACGGGGCCTCCCATGCTCTTCGTCTCGCAGCGAACGCTGTCGAACGCCAGCTTCTCAAGGGAAAGACCTACGGCAAGTCGAAGAAGCATCCGGATACAGACGAACAGGAACAGCTCTACGGCTGGTGGCTCGGTGGGTGAATCCAGATTCAGTCTACCTCACGATGGCTTCCCTGCTGCTAGGTAACGACTGGGTGCGCAGAGGGAATGCTAGAGGGGGTGAACACGCTGCTAGGACTCCCCCCGAATGAACAACGTATGCCGACACACTACCACGGTATGCAGTCGTTCATCGACTTCATGTAGACGTATCTTCAGGATCATCCAAAACGCTGCAAGGAGTGTGGAAACGTCGCCCGCCTCCGGTCAGAGTGGCACACAGAAAAAGCGTGACGAGAACGGTCTCCACTTCGTACATACCTGCCCCTCGGTGTGGTGCGGAGAACGACGCATTTCTCGACCTCGCCCCAGAACACGAGCGTTCTCGGAGGTAGGAAAGGCTATGCGCGACGTATCACTCAGTATTTGTTCAAGCCTCCGGACTGGTCATCGGCAGCGCGATGGTTTTGAATCTCGTCATCGCCGGATTCTTCGGCGCGCTCGTTCCGCTCATTCTGGATCGGCTCGGGTACGATCCGGCAACATCGGCGACTATCTTCATCACGACCGCGACCGCCGTCCTCGGATTCTTCATTTTCCTCGAACTGGCGCAAATCGTCCTCCTGTGAACTCTCCTACCCTTCTCGTCGGTCACGTACAGCGCGTGAACCGTCTGGTCGTGGGTCCGTACGAGGCCGACCTCGAAACTGACATGGAACAAGCGGAAGCCCACGGATTCAGCCGTGTAGAGGATATCAAAGCCCGTTCGGTCTCGGTACTTCCGTCCGTCGATATGAGAATCTGGTCGTACGTGGACTCCGCTGTTGGGATCTACTGTTCGCGGTAGCAAGTACTCGCGTGGTGGATCACTCGTCTCGTTTGCCGTACGTCTCTTTCCCCCAGCCAGAATCGGTGGCTTCGTCGTTCCGTTCGAGGTAGTCCTCCAGCGTCTCGTAGACGGCTCGGCCGAGATCCTGTAACGCGTCGTCGATCATCGAAACCGTGCTCGAATCGAGCGACTCGGTCGCGTCCCGCTCGCGCCAGTCGTCCGGTATCGTCGGGGTGTCGAACCGAAGTCGGTCTTCGGTGGGATCCCAGTAGAAGTCGAACGCCTGGAACAGGCCGAGGTCGCTGACGATCCGAACCTGCCCTTCGTCGAGGTCCGTGTATTCGGCCCATTCGTTGAACCCCTCCTTCCATGCACCCTCCTGAAGCAGGTCTTCGAGGTCCTCGCGATAGAAGTCCTCTGATCCGAGCGTCTCCTCCTGCAACTCGAACTCACGCGGCATCCCTCGGTTCGAGAGGTCCGGTGGTTCCGGAAATTCTACGTCGAGTGCCATACGAGACGTTGCACCGGCAGAACAATAAAGTCGTGTAACGGTTCCCAGAGCTCCGGTGCCGAACTCCCGGACGTGTTCCTGTAACATGACGGGTAGACTCCCACATGTTCGATACTCCGTCACAGCGGCTCGGTCCCGACGCCGTATGTCTGTTCGTCACGAATGGATGCGGTTGGTGGCGTCGCTCACCGTCCTACTGCTGCCGTTTGTTCCGACTGCCCGGCCGTTTTAACCTGCTCCGTGGGTAATTACTCATACATGAGAGGATTCCGAGTCGGTTCGGCGTTTGGTATTCCCGTCAGGCTTAACTGGACTTTCCTGATCGTCCTTCCGCTCTTCGCCGTATTCATCGCCTGGGATATCGCTGAGTTGGTAGTGGTGATAAACCAGTTGTTCGGCGCTACGATGGACCCGGACCAGTTAACGGGCGGGAACCTCCAGTGGGTACTCGGACTGGCTTCGGCGCTGGGACTGTTTACCGGCGTCCTATTACACGAGTTCGGACACTCGTTGGTCGCGTTGCGATACGGCTACGAGATCGATTCGATTACACTCTGGTTACTCGGCGGCGTGGCTAGCTTCACCGAGTTCCCCGAAAACTGGCGTCACGAGTTGGTGATCGCTATCGCTGGCCCCGTCGTGAGCGTCCTCCTTGGCGTGGGCTCCTACGTGGCATTTATCAGTCTCCCGCCGAGTGTCGACGCAGTCCGATTCGTCTTCGGCTATCTTGCAATCCTGAATATCGTGCTCGCTGCGTTCAATCTGCTCCCCGGCTTTCCGATGGATGGCGGACGTATTCTCCGAGCACTCCTCGCTCGGACCCAGCCACACGCGAAGGCAACCCAACAGGCTGCTGCCGTCGGGAAAGTGTTCGCGTTCGGCCTGGGCCTTCTCGGGTTGTTCACCAACTGGTTTCTCATCGTACTGGCGTTTTTCATCTATATCGCCGCGTCTGGCGAGGCCCAACAGACCACGATCAAGGCAGCTTTCGAAGACATCACCGTAAGCGACGTGATGACGTCCGAAGAGAACCTCGAGACGGTTTCCGAGGAGACTACAATCTCTGATCTCCTCGCGCGGATGTTTACTGAGCGCCATATCGGGTACCCAGTAATGCGAAACGGCGATCTCGTTGGGATGGTGACGCTGGACGATGCAGGTGCTATCGAAGAAGTCGAACGGGATGCATATCGCGTCGAGGATGTGATGTCAACCGAACCCCATACGACCTCCCCCGACGCCGACGCAATGACCGCCTTCCAGCAGATGCAGCAGAACGGCGTTGGTCGACTACCGGTCGTCAACGATGCCGGTGATCTCGTTGGAATCATTTCTCGGACAGACATGATGCGGGCGTTCAACGTCATTCAGAGCGGTGGGTCGCCGCGGATGCTACAATCTCACGGAGCGAGCGAAGCACGTGAATTGGCTCAGTAACGGAGGACTCCAGCGGAACGAGGAAGATGGTGTCGTGGGAAGTCAGATGTCGATTTCGTATGTCGCGTGCGACGGTGTTGCGGAACTCCTAGAGCGATACCCGAAGCGTCAGGCGGAGAGCTAGTTCAGAGTACATAGAGAGTTGACGGGCAATAGTGGATACCCGAACGACAGCGGTTAGCGATGTATTAGTCCCAGTATTCGACTTCGAACATCGTCAGCGGAGTCGTACGTTTGGTTCTTAGTTGAGGCAAGCACTTCTTCGAGTGATTCTGTTCCGCCTTGTGTTTCGATCTCGTAGTCTCCGTAGGCCTCAACCAGTTCCTCGGTCGTGGTTGGGTAGTTCTGGATTTCGAGTGCCTCATCGAGGTCACCAAGCCGCCCACCGGGGTCGCCGCTCATTGCTCTGTCTTCGTGGGCGCGGTCACGTACCTTCTCTTGCTTCCGATCTGGTTGTTGTGGCTGCTCGTTGTCTTTGTTCTCGTCTTGGCTTCGTTTGTCGTCTGGCATCCTTACAAGTAGGTGCCCGATTCGGATAACTGTGTGGACGCTTGTCAGTGTGAACAGTTCGAGTACATATCGTTGAGGGTAGCGGCTCTGTCGGACGTACTCGGTGGCTTTCGCCTATGGAGATGAACGACCACAACGAAAAGCGGCTGACGATCTCAGCTGATGAATTCTGGGAGTACAAGCAGAGTGCTCAAGCAATCTGAAAACGCTTGGTTCGACGCATATGCAAGCAAACAGCCAGTTGACCGAATAAGCCGCGAGTGCCATTCGACCAGTCGTCTTCACTCTACTAACTCGTGGAAAGAGGGTCACTATCGTGTAAACCAACTATCTGTCAATACGAGGCTGAACCTGGACCGAGGCCTAACTCTGCGTTTGACGGACGAAATCGCCGAGTTTTGCTTCGATGAGTGTCAAGACGCGCTCGCTGTATTTCTAGAGCGCTGCGTTGAGTCGCTCTTCAGTTTCGTCGTCCGGATCGTCGGCCCCACGGAGGATGGAGTCTTTCGTGATCTGTGGGTGGTACACGCAGACCACCCCGAGTGAGGTATCCGAACTTGAGGTTCCCGTCGTGTGGATTCCGTACTGATCGGTCCCCCAGACACCATCACCGCCTTCTCGCTCTAATTCGGAATCGAGCGCATCGAGCAGTTGCACCTCTTCGGGAGAGAGGATCGGATCGTCACCTTCGAACAGTTCAGTGTACGCCTCCATTCGGACACTTTTCGTCCACTGGTCCAACTGAGAGCGTGCCCGTAGTACGAGCTGTCGTTCGTCGGGAAATTCGGCCATGGTCCTATGTGAACGGTTGGAGCAATCAACGTTCGTACGACGTCTCCAGTCGGAAGGAGTGACGTTGGCGCACTATCTCGGGCAGACCATGTTCGTCTCACGCGCGGACGCCCCAGAAGAACGCAATCCCGAGGACGGTAACGATCGAGAGGAGGAACTGTAGCGGGGCGCCGACCCGAATGAAGTCAGAAAACGTGTACCCACCAGGCCCGTAGACGAAAAGATTCGTCTGGTAGCCGACGGGCGTCATGAACGCCGTCGAGGCTGCGAACGTGACCGCCAGAACGAACGCGAACGCGTTCGCTCCGATCGACTGGGCAGCGTTGGCAGCCACCGGAATCATCAACACGACGCTCGCGTTGTTGCTGATGACGCTCGTCAACAGGCCGGTCGCGAGGTAGAAGACCCACAGGACGCCGATCGGTGGCAGGAACAGCGACGTCGCAGCAACGGCATCGCCGAGCAGCGCCGCAGCTTCCGTCTGCTGGAGGGCGATACCAAGCGGGATGACGCCTGCGAGGAGGAAGATCACGTTCCACTCGACGGACGAGTAGAGCTCTGTTGGCTTGAGGACGCCGGTGAAGATCATTGCTACGACGCCAGCAAGTGCTGAGACGACAATCGGGAGGATGTTCAACGCCGGCAATGCGACCACGCCGGCGATGATACCGACCGCGAATGGGATTTTATCGCTCCGGTAGGTCACCTCGTCGAACTCGTGGGCGACGATGAAATCCTCGTTCTCGACGAGTCGCGTAAGGCTGTCGGGCGGTGCCTGCACGAGTAGCGTGTCACCGACGCGAATACGGATGTCCTCGAACCGATCCCGGACCACGTCTCCACGGGTACGAAAGGCCAGAACATTCGCGTCGTAGCGCTGTCGAAACGATGAACTTGCCAGCGTTTCGCCAACGAGAAACGATCCCGACGGGATGACGACTTCGACGAGCACCGGTTCTTCCTCCTCCGGATGCAGGTCGTCTTCGGTTCGCGGACCACCCGATAGTGTGAGCCCCTCCGCATCCATGATGTACTCGAGTGTCTCCCGATTCGTCCTGAGTCGGAGCGTATCGTTTTCGTGGATTTCTTTTCGAGCGAGCGGTTCATCGAACCGCTCACCGTAGCGAATTAGCTGTAACACGTCGATATCGAGGTTGTCGTCGCCGAGCGCCTCCCCGACAGTCTGGCCAATCAGTTGTGAGTTCGCCGGGACGACGACGTCCGCGAGGTACTCCTGGAGCGCGTACTCCTCGACGAGGTCCTCGTCAGCCGGAATCCGTTTGGGAAGGAGTCGAACGCCGATCGTCATGAGGTAGAGAGAACCGACGGCGAAGACGACGACACCGAGCTTGGTGAACTCAAACATTCCAAACGCATGTAGTCCGAGGCCGGGTGACTCCGCACCGAGTTGGGCCGCGATATCGCTCGCGAGGATGTTCGTTGACGTCCCGATGAGTGTGAGTGTCCCCCCAAGCATCGACGCAAACGACAGCGGCATCAGGAGCTTCGACGGCGACGTTCTCCCCTCGTGTGCCAGATCGGCGATTACGGGAACCAGAATCGCGACGACTGGTGTGTTATTAATGAATCCCGAGACTGGACCAGTGACGCCGACCGTCGCGGCGAGTTGCTTACGTCGGTCGGTCCCGGCGAACGCAGCCATCTTCCGGCCGATCAACTGGACGATGCCGGTTCGATTGACCCCCGTACTCAGAATGAGCATCGCCAGCACCGTGATTGTCGCCGGGTTCGCAAATCCCGAGATTCCCTCACGTGGAGAGATCTGCGTCCACGGTTCGAGTACCATCAACAGAACCATCACTAGGATGGCGGTGACGTCAATCGGGAACCGTTCAGTCGCAAAGAGCACGAGAGCGAGGAGAATGAGAGCGAAGACGACGAGCATCTCGGCCGTTACGGGCGTGGAAGCCAAGCCCTGAGTGACCAGAGGTGCTGAAAAGAATGTCATACCGAACGGACGCACCTCGGAGGGAAAAGATCTTGTTTCCCACACAGGCACCTGCATTTCTTTCAGGTGTCCGTGTTCGCGGGTACCGGAAACTATTGGGTGGGTGTGAGTGGTGTTCCGTACCCGGCCCCCTCCTGTACAGCCTGTGCCCCTTGAATCACGAGTTGTTCGATTCGAGTATCATGACTGTCCCAACCTGAATGACGTACCCGTTCGCATCGATCTGATCGCCCACTGCAGCTATCTGTCCTTCCCCACGTGTCTGAAAGGTAGCGAGAATCGCGTCGATTCGACGCGCTTCCGGAACCGTAAGGACTGCTCATACGCGTGTTGGTAGCAGGCCTGGGTCATCTGTGGCGATATATCGATCCGCACTGACGGCTGCATCCACGTCCGCCGCGGATTCGTGTCGCTACCTCTCTGTCGTCCGCAACGATTCGGACACGTGACCGAGAAAGACCCAGTGGAGCGACGACTCCCCGTCGGGGTGCGTTTCCTCGTCCACGTGGTAGAGATACGGTCCGTGTGGGCAGTTCGAGCAGTGTTCGCCGCACGGTTCGCGCTTGATGACTTCGGTGTACTCCGAGCGCTCTGTCACCGAAAGTATCTCCTCGCCGGGTGCGGCGGTTATCCGCCCCGAAACGGACTCCTGTCGTTCCGACGGTTCGTGTTGCTCCTGTCTCTGTTGGTGCTCGCGCTTTCCCTGTCGCTCACGAATCTGTTGTTGTGCGTATCGGACTACTTCTCGAAGTTCTTGGAGCGTGAGTTCATCGAGTCGCGCAGCGAAGTCCGGAGAACGGTTGAGAGAATCACCCGCCACTGCATCATCGCTCATGTGTTTAAGGTGATATTCTACGGACTTAAATCCAGCCTAGTCAGTAAGCATTACGAAGAATACTGCACTATATTTGCTCTACAAGAAACAAAAAGCGATTTAGATACGGATTCAGAAACACAATCCATGTATCTCATCGTCGTCGGCGCGGGTGGCATCGGGATACCGCTCGTTGACATCGCTACCCGGTCCGGACACGAAGTTGTCGTCGTCGAAACTGACGACGAAAAGGCCGAGTACGTCGCCGCCGAGTACGACTGTCTGGTTCTGAACGATGACGCGACAGTCAAAGAGACGCTCCTCGAAGCGGGTGCGCGCCGGGCTGACGCTATCATTTCTACGACTGACGAGGACGCGACGAACGTCATGGTCTGTCTCCTTGCGACGGAACTTGCGGTCCCGTCTGTCGTCTCCGTGGTCCACAATCCGCACCATCGCCCCCTGTTCGAACGAATCGGTGCCAACACCATTGAGAACCCTGCCAGTCTCATCGCAGAGTATCTCTACCGTGCGGTCAAGCGACCGTCAATCGTCGATTTCATGCGCGTCGGAGACACAGCGGAAGTCTTCGAGATTCGGGTTTCGGAGTCCGCGCCGATTGTGGGGATGCGCCTCGATGATGCGGCGGGCGATGGCTTGCTTCCGGACGACGTTCTCGTCGTCGCCGTCGAACGAAACGACGAATCGAATCCGATTACGCCGCACGGTTCGACAGCAGTTCGTTCCGGTGACCTTCTGACAGTTTACTCCGCAAAGGGTGCGACGCCCGACGTAACGGATGTGTTCGGACACTACGAGGACCACTCGACAGTCTCATCGGACAACTCTGCGGTCTGACGTCTCTCAGTCGTCCGTGAAGGCAGCGATTGTTTTCTCCGGAATGTCACCGCGGGCAAATAGCGTCACAAGGTCGTCCGCCCGGATTTCGGTGTCGCCGCGCGGGGTGAGAATCTCTTCGTCGCGTTCGACGGAGACGACGAGAACTTCGGGTTCGACTAGACCCTGTTCGTTCGCCTCGCTGAGCGTCATTCCGTCAACCTCCGCACCGGGCGTGACGCTCACTTCGACAACTTCTGCACCGCCGGACAGCGACATGAAGTCCGCGATGGATTGCCGGTCGCGCCGCCCTTCAGGTCCGAACGCGTGGTACGGGCGGAACTCCTCGTGTTGCAGGAGGTGTTCGTCCTCGACTTCCAGACCCATCTCAGCCACGTCTCGGGTGACTCGGGCGAGCTCTTGGGCGTCTTCTCCGACGGTTGTGACGTGAACGTTTCCGGTTCCGCACATGAGCTGTCGGACGTTGACGACACCCGGGATATCGGCAATTTGCTTTGTTAGCCGTTCCCGCTCGTCTATCTCGGCGGTCCCGATGACGAGGTTCCTCAGCCGCCCTTCGGCCCGTTCGTAGTCCACGTGGGCGTGATACCCCCGGATGACCCCGTCTGCCTCCAGTTGCTTGATACGGTTTCGTATCGTCCCCGCGGAGACGTGCGCCTCCTCGGCCACCATCGGCGCGGAGGTGTTTCGCGCGTCCTGAACGAGGTGGTAGAGGATTCGTTTGTCGACTTCGTCTAATCGGTCGACCATAGGCTACACTGGACGGGCACGGATGATAAACTCCATAGGATTCCATCGACCGTCCCTTCGTTCCGTCCGGGACTTTGGGTGGTGCCTGTGGCGATTCTCTGTCTCTTGGTAACTTGCCCCCTAGCTATTACTCGGTACTGAGCGAATGACTGTCAAATGGGTTCAGATACGCAGGCCGACAGGCCCCTTCCAACGGTATCCGCCGCCGATATTGACGACCTCCTCGAATCGATGACGCTCGAAGAGAAGGTCGGGCAACTCGTCGGCACCTACGTCGGTCACATGGGAGCGGAGAAGACGCTCGAAGATGCCATCAGCGAAATTGTAGACGACCATGTCGGGTCTGTCTCTCCGTTCGGTATCGGCATCTCGACGCGCGACGACCCGAAACTGGCCGCCGAGACGGCGAACCGACTCCAGCGGGTCGCTATCGAGGAGACGCAGCACGGGATTCCGATCCATATCCCAATCGACGCCGTTCACGGTCACGCCTATCTCAACGGGACGACGGTGTTTCCGCACAATTTAGGGATGGCGGCGGTCCGTGATCCCGAACTCGTCGAACGAAGCGGGGAAGTGACAGGACGCGAAGCGGCCGCGACGGGTGCAACGGTGAACTACGGCCCGACCTGCGATGTGGCCCGCGATCAACGATGGGGTCGCGTGTTCGAGACGTACGGCGAGAGTCCGTACCTTTGCGGCGAACTCGCCGCCGCCGAGGCGCGCGGCCTCCGAGGGTCGGCCGACAACCCGACGATTGCGGCGACGGCCAAACACTTCCCCGCGTACGGGCAACCGACCCGCGGCGAGGACGCATCCGTGGTCGAAATCTCCGAATCGACGTTCCGCCGGGACTTTCTACCGCCGTTCGAGCGAGTTCTCGAAGCCGGCGTGGACGTGGTGATGCCGTGTTACAACTCCATCGACGGCGAACCGGCGCACGGGTCGAAACGGTTTCTCACGAGCCTTCTCCGCGACGAACTCGGGTTCGACGGCGTAGTCACGTCTGACTGGGATGGCGTCGAACACCTCCATCAATACCACCGAACCGCCGACAGCCGACGAACTGCCGCGTGGCAGGCGTTCTCCGCCGGACTCGACCTCGTCTCCGTCGGTGGCCCGTCGTACGCTGAGGAGGTGTGTGAACTCGTACGCGCCGAAGAACTCTCCGAGAAACGCATCGACCGGAGCGTCCGCCGCGTTCTCAAACTGAAGGCACGTCTCGGTCTGTTCGACGACCCGTACGTGGACGCCGAGTCCGCTACGGAGGCCGTCTCCCGGGAAAGCCACCGGGAGATGTCTCTCGACGCTGCCCGCGAGTCCATGACGCTTCTGAAAAACGACGGCGTTCTCCCGCTCTCGGAGTCGCTGGACGACGTGTTGGTCACGGGTCCGAACGCCGACGATTTACACCACCAGTTCGGCGGCTGGAGCGTCATGGACGACGCAGACCTCACTGGTGTGACCGTCCGCGAGGGAATCGAAGCAATCGTCGGTGAGGAGTCTGTGACGTACGAACCCGGTTCGGGCATCACCGAGACAGAAGACGTTGCAGCGGCCACAGACGCGGCCGAAGACGCCGACGCCGCGGTGGTCGTCCTCGGTGAAGATTGGTACCTTCACGAGTTCGGTCCTCAGCAGATGAATCGTGCCACCGGCGAGTTCCCCACGCGGACGCAACTGGGTCTGCCCGATGCCCAGCGAGAACTCCTCGAAGCGGTGCAGACCACCGGCACGCCGACGGTTCTTGTCCTCGTCTCGGGCCGTCCCCTGTCGATTGCATGGGCCGACGAGCACGTTCCGGGTATTCTCATGGCATACTACCCCGGAATGGATGGCGGAACTGCCGTCGCTGAGACGCTGTTCGGCCGCCACAATCCCAGCGGACGCCTGCCAATCTCTGTTCCGCGTTCGGTGGGACATCTCCCTACTCGGTACAACTACCTCCGACACCCCACACCGATTGGAGCGGACGAACACCCCGACTCGTACGACCCGCTGTACGCCTTCGGGCACGGCTTGAGTTACACCGACTTCGAGGTGACTGACCTCTCACTGTCGTCTTCGACAGTCGGTCCCGCCGGAACGGTGACGGTTGAGGTGACTGTGGAAAACACCGGTGACCGAGACGGTACGAAAGCGGTGGACTTGTTTGTCGAGGACGTGGTGAGTTCTCGGGTGACACCTGTTCGTGAACACGTTGGGTTCGAGAAGACGACTGTGGAGGCAGGCGAGTCAGCGACGCTCTCGATGTCGGTTCCGGTCGAACGGCTCGCCGTCCACGGTCGGGACTACGAACGGGTCGAACCCGGCGAATTCGTTTTCCACTGTGAGGACGAAACCGCCGAGATAACGGTCCGAACCGGACGCGACTGACGGAACTGCCGCCCGAACGAGGTGGTCTGTTACCACCATTACGAGTCAGTTCTCGCTCACGTTCAGTGAATAGCGGTAGTATCCGCCGTCGTACCAGAGGTGCTTCCTGTCGAACTGCTCGACTTCCGCAAGTTTGAGTGCATTGAGGAGAGACTCGTACGACTCCGAGAGTGGTGCCGTCTCTTCGTACGGCGGTAGCCCAATAGCTTCTTCGAGTATCTCTTGCTCGTCTTCGGAGAGCTCTCCCGGTTCGAGTTCGGTGTCGATTCGCGTGTTGAAGACGATTTCGCGCAACGCCTCGCGTGAGGTGGCGACTTCGACGGCAAAGATGGTGTGTTCCGTTTCGACGAGTTCCGTCTGTGTGGTCTGTATCCGATAGACCCACGGTCCACCTTTTTTCATCGTAACGACGCGGCCGTCCAACTCACCCGCCGCGAGAGCGCTTTCCTGTTCTGCGGGACGGCGCAGGACGTACGAATCGTCGCGGAGGAGGTCGGCAGTTGAGCCTGTCTGTGCGTTGCTGTGGAGTATCTTCACGACGCGGGACGTCGGTTTGTCGAGCGACTCCACAACTATCGCGTCGTCGGGTGTCTTCTCGTCTTCGGGGAGTGGTTCGCCCCGAACGAGCGTCCGTTGCAGACGCTTCTGACCGGTGACGGTGTGCTTCGTCTGGTAGTACGTTCCGTTGCGTTCGACATAGTGATCCTCTGATAACGGCTGGTAACCGTACGTGGTGTGCCGTCCCTCGGGAATGATGTCGTCAAGGGCGGTTCGAGCGGGATCACCGAACAACGCACCGTCGCTCGGTTCGTAGAGTGCATGCTCCACTGGCGATACGGGGATGTCGTCGATGTTGAGCGTGTACGTGGTCTGTTTCTCCTCGTTGCCGGAAAACACGGGCGTTGCACATCCTGCGAACGCACCGAGCGATGCCGCGGCAACAGATTGGAGGAGGCGGCGGCGATGGAGGGCCATTATCATCTCTCGCCGCTCCGTCCATTTTAAATTAGTGAACCGTCATATCACTCTGTCCGATTGGTTAGGCACGCCTAAAAATCGGAAACTCTTTGATGTTTTAGGCACGCCAAAATCCATGGAACGAGACTCAAATTTCGGACAGTCGCGGCGTCGATTCCTCCGAACCGGTGCTGGAATCGCCGTCAGCGGCGCACTCGCTGGCTGTGCGGGACAAGATAGCAGTTCACCGACGACCAGCGAACCGGACACAGAGGGCACAGCTGAGACCTCTACAGCCGAGGCAACGGAAACCTCACGCGAGACGGCCGAGACAGACGATTCCTATACCGTTTCGATGGAGCCAGTCGGAACTGTCGAGTTCGACGAGGTTCCGGAGTCGTGGTTCTCGTACACCGCCGACTACGCCGATATGGGTGTCGCACTCGGGCAGGGAGACGGACTCTCGGCTATTGGTGTCCGCGCCCGGTTCGGTACACATCTGTACGAGGAACTCTCCGGTGTCTCCGTCGACAAAGCGGATCTCACACAACTGTGGCAGGATGGGACCGGCAAGGAGGTGTTCTACGAACTCGACGCCGACGTTCACCTCATCGATCCCAACTTCATGGTCAACCGACTGCAGTGGAGTCAAGAAGATATCGACGAAATCGACTCGAACGTCGCTCCGTTCTTCGGTAACACCATCTTCACACGGGCCTACGACTGGCACGACTACGCCGATTACACCCTGTACGAAGCCTTCGAGAAGGTCGCAGACGTGTTCCAAGCACAGGACCGGTTCGAGGCATTTGAGACGTACCACAACGAGGTTATAGCGGACGTTCAGTCTCGTCTCCCCGACGAGACACCAGATATTGCAATTCTGTATCCTGCTGACGTTCCACCGGAATCGTTCTATCCGTATCTCGTCGGTTCTGGGAGCCAATCGAAGCACTGGAACGACCTGCACGTCGGCGACGCACTGGCAAACCAAGACATCACGGACGCACAGGCGGGCGGCACTATCGATTACGAGACGCTCTTGGAAATCGATCCTGACGCCCTCGCAATCAGACTCCAAGGGGAAATCACACCGGAGTACTTCGAGGAGAACATCGTCTCGCATCTGAAGAACCACGATGTGGCGAGCCAACTCCGGGCGGTGCAGAACGACCGCGTCGTCTACGGCGGCCTGACGTATCAGGGTCCGATCATTCACCTCTTCCAGCTCGAACGGGCGGCACAGGGACTTTACCCCGACGAGTTCGCTGGTGAGCAACTGTTCGACCGCAAACGCGTTTCCGACATCGTAAACGGCGACTTCTGAGATAGGAACCGTCGCCACCTCTCGCTACAAAACTCGTTTACCGATAATCCACGCTCGTCGTCTAGTTAGCACTGATTGTAGCTATTTTCATATAAGTGAGGAATTACGAAGTCATCGCTCCGATGATGACGATCAGCCGTATCAGCCACCGGTACCCTGCTTCGATAGCGCCTCAACGCTTTGAATCTATCTAAGATATAAAAACTAGCAGAGGCAGAAAAGACAGCCAAAATGGCAAAACGCATTTTGCTACCCGAGATTCGGAACGTAGTTTCGGAAGAACGACACCCGTCTCACACGAAAACGACGGTTCCGGCGGCAGAACGTATTTGATAAACCATGCAGAATTACCACGCAGTATGCCAAACGCGTACATCGTCGGTGCCGGTCAGACGCCGTTCGGGGCGTTCCCGTCCGAGAGTTATCGGACGTTGTTCACCGAGGCGTTCGAGGCGGCCGTAGCGAGCGTTGATGGATCGCTGAACGCCGAGGATATCGACGAAGCGGTCGTCGGAACGCTCGGTGTTGGGGGACGACAACTCGGGTTGTCGGCTCCCGCTGTCACCGAACACGTCGGTCTCCACAACATCCCGTGTTCCCGAATCGAGAATGCCTGCGCCGCGGGAGGATTTGCGGTCAGGCAGGCGGTGCAGGCCATCGAGAGTGGGATGGCCGATGTTGTTCTCGCGGGCGGTGTCGAAGTCATGACGGATATGAGCGGCGACACGACGAAGTACTGGCTCGGCGTCAGCGGTGAGACGGAGTGGGAACGGCTTACCGGCACGACGTTCTCCGGCGTGTACGCTCAGATGGCCGACGCGTACCTCGACCAATACGACGCGACACCTGAAGACCTCTCTCGCGTCGCCGTCAAAAACCACGCGAACGGCGCGAAAAACCCGAAAGCCCACCTCGGATTCTCCTGCTCGCTGGAGGATGCGACGAACGCACCGACCGTTGCCGACCCGCTCAATCTCTATCACTGCTGTCCGACTTCCGACGGGGCCGCTGCAGTCCTTCTCGCAAGTGGCGATGTCGTATCGGAGTACACCGACGAACGCGTTCGCGTCGCTGGCGTCGGTGCCGCGAGCGAACGCGTCGGACTCGCAGACCGGGATTCATATACGGGCATTTCCGCCTCACAGGAAGCCGGGAAGACGGCCTACGAGATGGCCGGAATCGAACCTGACGACCTCGATTTCGCGGAGGTACACGACTGCTTCGCTATCGCTGAACTTCTCGCCTACGAGGACTTGGGCTTCTGCGCTCCCGGCGAGGCGGCGACACTTCTCCGTGAGGGTGTGACCGATCCGGATGGTGACCTACCGGTGAACACCTCTGGCGGCCTGAAGTCGAAAGGTCACCCCATCGGTGCGACTGGGACCGGACAGATGGTCGAGGCGTTCGACCAACTGACCGGGAGCGCGGGGGATCGACAACTCGACGACCCGACGTACGGTCTGACGCACAACGTGGGTGGAAGCGGTGGCGCGACCGTCGTTCACATTCTCGAACAGGAGGTAGCCCGATGACGCTCGAACTTGCAGGCGTCGGTGCGTATGCACCGCAGACCTACGTCACCGCAGAGACGATACGCGAGGCGTGGGGCCAGTTCGGTGGGGACGGTATCCAACAGACGTCCGTCACGGGTGCCGACGAAGACACGCTGACGATGGGGTACGAGGCGGCGACACGCGCTCTCTCCGCCGCCGATATCGACGCTGAGGCGGTTACAACGCTGATCTTCGGGACGACGACACCGCCAAACGAGGAGGAGTCGGCTACTGCCAGACTCGCTTCGTTCCTCGGACTCACAGACGATGTGGCGACGACCCAACTCACGGGAAGCGCAAATGCGGGCGTCAACGGACTCACGCTCGGTCTCGACGCCGGACCGGGCGAAACCGCTCTCGTCGTCGCCAGCGACGCACCGCTCGGTGCGCCCGATAGCGACGTAGAACACGCCGCGGGCGCGGGTGCGGCGGCAGTCGTCCTCTCCGAAGGCGGTACGGGTGTGGTGACCGACCGCGCAACGCACACCGCAACCTACCCGGGAACCCGCTTCCGGCCCGCTGGCGAGTCGGAGACGCGATCCCTCGGTGTGACGCAGTACGACCGGCAGGCCTATCGCGAGGCCGTCAGCGGGGCCGTTTCCGAACTCGGCGCCGACACTGACGTGGACGCCGCGGCCGTCGGTGGTCCGGACGGGAAGCTTCCGTATCGCGCTACGGGCGAGTTGGGCGTCGATGCCGAGACGATTCAGGCGGGTGCGACCGTCCACGAACTCGGAGATACGGGCGCGGCGATGCCGCTCTTGGGACTGACGAAAGCGCTCGACAATGGTGCGGACCGCATCCTCGTCGTCGGTTACGGAAGTGGAAGCGAAGCAACTGCCGCCGTCATCGATGGTTCGGTTCCGACTGAATCGGACCGAGACGGAACGGTCGAACTCTCTTACGGCGAGTACCTGCGCATCCGCGGGGTTGTGACACCCGGTGAACCCGACGGCGGCGGCGCGTACGTCAGCGTTCCGAGTTGGCGGCGGACGCTCCCGCAGCGCCACCGTCTCGTCGCCGGTCAGTGCGCAGAGTGCGAGTCACTCGCGTTCCCACCCGAGGGAGCGTGTTCGTCCTGCGGCACGCTCGATAGCTACGAGTCAGTTGCGCTCCCCGGAACCGGAACTGTCGAGGCGGCGACAGTCATCGGTCAGGGCGGCGCCCCACCTGAGTTCGTCGAGCAACAGGCCCGCGACGGGAGTTACGTCAGTGCGGTCGTCGCACTCGACGCCCCCGACGGCGGGACGGTAAGCGCACCGATGCAGGTCGTCGATACCGACGAGAAGCCGGCTATCGGTGATGCACTGACTGCGACGATTCGACGCGTGTACACCCAAGAGGGTGTCACGAGATACGGGACGAAGATGCGACCGGCCGACAGCAGACAGTAAACGACCGCTTGCGCTACACTGCGTCTAGCGACTCAAGTACTTCGTAGCAGGCGTTGACGTGGTGATATCCGCTTTTGACTTTCGGCGTCTCGTCGATTGTGGGGTGAATTTCGCCGTCGGGTGTGAGCCGTTCGTAGCGAATCCCGAGCGAGTGGTTCGTCGCGTTCTCGTGCAGGTACGCGTGGATCCTGTCGAACCACTCCCAGTAGCGGTCATCGTTCGTCACTGCGCCCAGACGTGCCGCCGCGCCGAGACCTTCTTCGAGCGCCCACGTGTATTTCGCATCGACGATGGGAGCTCCGTCGCGGTCGATGGTGTAGTAGAATCCCCCGCGTTCGTCGTCCCAGCCGTCCGTGACGGAGGCGTCGAAGAACCGCTTTGCTCTGTCGAGATACCAGTTGCCGTCGTGGTGGTGGTGGAGTCGGACAAGGAGCTTCGCCCACTCGAGCATGTGTCCGGGTTGGTAGCCCCACGGTCTGAACAGGTCGGCCTTCTGGTCGCGGTTGTACTCCCAGTCTATCTCCCAGTCGGACGTAAAGTGCTCACAGAGGAGCCCATCCGCCTCGTCAGGTTTGTCGCGTGCGATGGTTTCTGCGACGGTGACCGCCCGTGAGAGATATCGCTCTTCGCCGGTGGCCTCGTAGGCTGCGAGTAGAGCCTCACAGGAGTGCATGTTCGCGTTCTGCCCCCGGTAATCGGGTTCGGCCGGATCCCACTCGGCTGTCCGGTTGCTGGCAAACGCGCCGTGTTCTTCTTCCCAGAACCGTTCGTCCAAGATGTCGAACGTCTCCCTGATGTCGTCCTCTACGTCTCCGATTCCGGCGCGCGTCGCCGTGGCGTACGCGAGAAGGACGAACGCGTGGCCGTACGTCGAGCGCGTCTCGTCTGTCACATTTCGACCTTCGAACAGCCAACTGTACCCGCCGTGTTCTTCGTCGTAGGCGACGTTGCGAAGATACGAGAGACCGTGTTCGGCGGCTGGCTCACACCACACTGGCCCGTCCAGAAGCGCGCCGATGCTGAACGCGAAGACGAATCGAGCGGTGGGGACGAGGTGTTTCGTCCGCGAGTCGTATATCGCGCCGTCTCGGTCGCTCACCTGCGTGATGTAGCCACCGAAGTGCGTATCCATCGACCGCTCTCGGTGGAAGCGAAGCGCGCCGATGGCATCTCGGCGGAGCCATTCCGGCGACCGGAATGGAGGTTGCCCTGTCATACTCTGGGGTCATCCCCGCTGTCAAAAAACCCACCGAGAGTATCGCGGAGTGGGGGCCACTGGCCGTTGACTGAGGATCTACACGCCCAGTCGGTTCCAAATCGACTCGGCTCCTCTCCCACTCGATTTGTTCGTCTCATCCCCGGTTCCGATGTCACCACTTATCGGACGCCGTGGTCAGTAGTTACAATTATTTATATTTGATTTGGTACGAACTATTGCATAATCTGACTGGATAGTCTATTTTTGATCGCCGGTTTATTCTCTAAAAATGATTTATAACTGTTCATTCGGTTGAACACGGCCATATATTGGATTATATGTAATAAAAACACCACTTTTCTAATATTCTGTTCTATTTTGTGTTTATCTCCCGTATTCTTCTCACAATACACAATTTCATCTACTTATAAAATGTATAAGTTGGTTCTATTTTCTATTCCTCTGCCAATAGCCAATTCTATATTTCATCACGCTCCTTGGATTCTATATTATTAGTTGTACACTCACTGCGCCCTCCGGTGAGGTACACTTATGCCTATTCGCTGAGATGACCACCACGACATGCCAGCGATAGCCGTGCAGATGTACACTGTCAGGGATCTCACCGACTCGTATCCGGACGTGCTCCGGCGAGTCGCGGACGAAGGATATGACGGCGTCGAGTTCGCATACCGCGTCCGCGAGTCGCCCCCTGAGGATGTTCGGCAAGCACTCACGGAGAACGACCTGTCTGCGGTCAGCGCACACGTCCCGTACGATGAACTCGAAAGCGACTTCGAATCCGTCGTGGAGATGTACGGCGAACTCGGCTGTTCGACGCTCGTCATCCCCGCATTGGACGACTCGCACTTCGAGTCAACCGAGGCGGTCGCGGAGACGGCGACGAAACTGTCGTCGCTCGGAGACCGCCTGTCGGACCGCGGATTCGACCTCCTGTATCACAACCATACGCACGAATTCGGTGATATTGACGGGGACCTCGCGTTTGAACGACTGATCCGTGAGACGTCCGATAGCGTCGGCTTCGAACTCGACGTTGGCCTCGCCACGAAAGGCGGTGCTGATCCGGTGGCACTCCTCCGAACGTACGCCGACCGGATTCCGCTGGTCCACGTGACTGACACGCTCGTAGACGACCCCGACCGTGACCACGTCGAACTCGGAGACGGCGATACCGACCTCGAATCGGCCGTCGAAGTCGCACGCGACCTCGGCATCGAATGGTTCGTCTTCGAACACGGTCAATCGACGGCCCAAGCCGAGACACTTCAGCGCGGGGGTGAACGGCTTCAGTCGCTTCTCGGTGTAACGGGCGACTGACGCGAATGACTTATTGACGGGGGCGGTGTGGGTTCGTCCGTGCTCGTATGACGAGTGACTCATCCATCTACGACGAACTTGGCGTTCCGCGCGTCGTGAACGCGGCGGGGACGAAGACACGAATCGGCGGGAGCCTCATCCGACCCGAGGCGGTGGAAGCGATGTCACGCGCCGCCGAAGGGTTCGCCCGTATCTCCGACTTGCAGGCACGAGCGAGTGAACTCATAACTGACTGTACCGGGGCCGAAGCGGGCTACGTCGCAAGCGGGGCGGCCGCCGCGATGACGCTCGGCACGGCGGCGTGTATCGCAGGTGACGACGTAGCCGCGATGGACCGCCTCCCCGACACCGAGGGCCGACCGGACGAAGTCATCATGCCGCGGACGCACCGAACTGGCTACGACCACGCTATCCGGGCCGCCGGCGCGACAATCGTCGATGTGGGAACGAACGACCCACACCTCGGCACTGGATCTGCGGCGATCGAACCATGGGAGATAGAGACGGCAATCACGGAAGATACCGCCGCTATCGCCTATCTTCAGAAGGAGTACACGACGCCGCCACTCTCGAAGGTCGTCGAAATCGCCCATCGGCACGACATTCCCGTTCTTGTGGACGCTGCGGCGGAGGTACCACCGAAGGCGAATCTCACCCGCTTTATCGACGCGGGCGTTGATCTGGTCGTCTTCAGCGGCGGGAAGGCGATTCGCGGCCCGCAATCGACGGGTATCCTCGCCGGACGCGCCGACCTGATTGAATCTGCGGCCTTCCAGCATCTCGATATGCACGCTGCCGCCGAAGTTTGGGATCCGCCACGTGACCTCCTCGACCCGTCGGCCTACGACGGCGTTCCGCGACAAGGTATCGGTCGGACGTTGAAAGTCGGCAAAGAGGAACTCGTCGGCCTCATCCGTGCGCTCGAACTGTTCTTGGAGGAGGATCAAGACGAACTGGTTGCTGAGTGGACCGACCGAACTGCCCTTCTTGACGCTGAACTCACTGACGTAGACACGCTCTCCTGTGAGACAGTAGGCGGCGGTAAAGTGGACGTTGCCCCGGCCCTCCACGTCACGGTAGACGAGGACGCTGCGGGGATGACGGCGGCGGAACTCGTCCTCGCACTCCGACGCGAGAATCCGCGCGTGTTTGTCGGGGCGGACGCTCTCGCTGATGCGACGTTCGTTCTCAACCCGATGTGTCTCACCGACGACGAGGCTCAGTACGTCGCAGAACGCATCCGAGAGAATCTCTCGTAACCTCGCGGCGGTTCCCTATCGCCTTCGAGTGGTTCACTGGTGCGTTCCGGTTTCTCCTCCGTTACTTCTGTTTCGGTTTGAATTCGTCTTCGGTCTCGCGAACGCTTATAAACTATCGTGGAGGACGTATAGCTATGCGACGCATCGCCATCGTCGGACGCGAACCGGCCGCCCGGGGCCACGCCGAGCGGTACGTCCGGTTCGAGGATGTGACAGTCTGCGCTGCGGTCGGATTCGACGACCCGCCGTCCGGTACTGCCATCCCGACGTTCGAGTCGGTGTCCGACGCGGTCACGGAGACAGAGGCTGACGCGGTTGATGTCTGCGGCCCCGGAAGCGCTCACGTACAGTCGGTCGAGGCGGCACTCGACGAGGAGATTCCCGTCCGGTGTGATCCACCGGTTGCGCTCGATACGCAGACGGTCGAACGTGTCGAAGAACTGGCGTCGAACGGTGATGGATGGCTGTACGCGCCTTCTTCCCATCGGTTCTCTCGCCTCTACGAGCGACTGCAACGGGGTGTCGAGTCCGGTGATATCGGGACCCTCGGTGTCGCCCGAGTGAAGCGTACCGCGCCCTTCGACCGCGTCGGATGGAACGACTCGTATCTCGGAATCGACCGCGCATCATCGCCCGAAGATGCCCTCTGCGACGTCGTCTCACACGACGTAGATACGCTCCACTGGACGTTCGGTCCGGTCGAACGCGTCTTCGCACGACGACGAACCGGCGATTCGTACGCCCACGTCCACCTCCTCCTGCGATTTCGCAACGGCGGTCGAGGAACCGTTGAAGCGACGTGGGGCCGAGCGGACCCGCCAGAATCGCGCGTCGAGGTCGAGTACGCGGGCGATCACGGACGACTTCGGTTCACGGAGGACGATGCGTCCGCGGCGCTCAAAGACGAACATGGATCACTCGATCCGGACCCGCCGGAGGATGACTGCCGGGGTCGCCTCCTCCGAGCGTTCGTTGACCGACTTCACGGCGCCGAACGACCGCCGGCCGCCATCGGATCGGATGGCGACCTATTGCGAACCGTCGTCGCCGTCCGCACGTCGATGGACGAAGAACGACCGGTCGAACTGGGTGAGGTGAGTCGATGACCGTCCGTCTCGGTATCTGTTCGACCGCTCACGTCAACGCTGAGGTGTACGCAGCGCTGCTGTCGAAACTTTCAGACGTCGAACTCGTCGGTATTTCGGATGAAAACGTCGAGCGGGGGCGTCGCCGCGCGTCCGCCGTCGGGACGAAAGCCATGTCTCGGTCGGAACTGATGCGGAGCGTCGAGGGCGTCGTTATCTGCTCGCCGACGGCTATCCACGGCGAACTGTTCGATTTGGCTCTGGTTCACGATGTTGCGGTTCTCACGGAGAAACCGCTCGCAACGTCGCTGTCGGAGGCGAAACGTCTCCGAGACCGGTGCGACGAGAGCGGTATCGTCGCCGGAATGGCGATGCCCGTTCGTTGTAGTCGGCCAATGATCCGACTCAAGCGAGCGTACGAAGACGGCACGCTCGGAGACGTGGTCGCCGTTTCAGGCGTCAACCGCGGTCGGATGCCCGGTGGGTGGTTCACTAACCCCGAACTCGCGGGCGGCGGGGCCGTCATGGACCACACTGACCACATCATCGACGTGGTTCGCTGGATAACGAACGAGGAAGTCGAAGACGTGTACGCCGAACTCGATACGCGATTTTACGACATTCCGGTCGAAGACGTGAATCTGCTGTCGATGACGCTCTCGAACGGCGCGTCGTTCGTCCTCGACGGATCGTGGAGTACACCGCTGAAAAACCCGTTCTGGGGGGACGCACGCGTTGAATTCGTCGGCACCGACGGAACGCTCTCGGCCGACTGCTTCGGCCAGCGGTGTACGCACGTGCAGGATACGAAACAGGACCGGAGCGTCGAATCTATCTACTGGGGTGCGGACCCGAACATCGAACTGTTACGAGACTTCGCTGAGTCAGTTCGAACCGGCCGCCAACCACAGACGACGCTATCGGACGCCGTGGCGACGGTTGCCGTCATGGAAGCGGCGTATGAATCTGCTGAACGAGGCGAACCGGTCGAAGTCGATACCAGCGTTATCTGACGCCCTGTGGTTGATTCTCGGTTGGGGGTCTTTCGTCGGTCGATGTCCCGATTTTCACTCCTCGGTTCCGCTTCCGTCGCTGACGACTCTCCCTTTCGGGGTCGGTCGTTCGACGCTGACGGGAGCGGACTGTTCTGCGGACTCGTACGCTGCCTCGACAACAGCTACGTCTTCGAGCGCGTCCGCCCCTGTCTTCAGTGGCGGGCGGTCCGCTTCGACCGCGCGAACGAAGTCTTCGACGAGTCCTTCATCGGGATTCGAACCCCAGAACACAGAGCGGATCCCGGGGTCGTCGTCCGTGTCGCGCGTCTGTTTGATCGTCTGCCCGAAGCAGTCGATGGAGACGACACCCTCTGTGCCGACGAGACGGAGCGTTGCGTCGCCCCAGTTGTCCCACTCGTCGGGTTTACTCCACGACCCGTCGAGGACAAACTCGGTTCCATCCGTAAGTTCCATCGATAGCACGTTCACGTCCTCGACGGCAATATCGTGGAATCGCGTTCCCGTCTCGGCGTACACTTCGGCTACCTCTTCGCCGGTCATCCACCGTACCGCATCGACCAAGTGGACGGAGTGGTCCGTCACCGCGCCGCCGCCCGCCTGCTCTGGGTCAGCGAACCATCCACCGGGCATCTGTCCGCGATTCGTCCCGCTGAGGAACCGTAGTTCGCCGAGTGCGTCGTCTTCGAGCGCCGTCTTCGCGTTTCTAACGGGTTGGTTGAACCGAAGTGGCATCGCCACTCCGAGATGGACGTCCGCCTCGCGGCACGTCTCGACCATCTGTTCGGCGTCTTCGATGGATGGCGCGAGCGGTTTCTCACAGAGAATATCCACGCCGGCGTCGGCCGCATGCTCGACCCAGTCTCGGTGGGCGGCGTTCGTCGAACAGACGACGACGCCATCGACCCGTTCGAGTAACTCGTCCGGTTCGTAGAAATCAACGCCGTATTCCGCGGCTTTCGCCTGCGCGTCGTCCGCTCTGTCATCGTGTTCAGTGACGCCGACAAACTCGGCATCGCTCTCTCGAAGACAGGCCGCGTACGAATCAGCATGCAGATGCGCAGTCGAACAGATTCCGATTTTGACGTTCATGCGCCCACCTCCGAGAGCTCGACGGGTTCACCGCGCTCGCCGGACTCGATGGCTGCGAGCGAGATCTTAACCGCTTCGCGGGCGTCTTCTGGCGATATTTTGGGTTCGGTGCCGTTCTCCAGACAGTCCACGAAGTGTCTGAGTTCGGCCGTGTACGGACTCGTTTTCAACGCACTTGCCGGGACGTTCGCGTCGTCTGCGGTGCCGGAAATACGGATCGAGTGTTCGTCCCGGCTATCGAACTCTAGCATGCCTTCGCTGCCGGCGAACTCGTAGGCGGTCGTAAAGGGTGTGTCCTCTGGGTAGGCCCACGACGTTTCGACCTGCCCGACGGTGCCGTCCTCGAAGCGGAGGTGGACAGCGGCGTGTTGGTGGAGGTGGTCGTTATCCCACTCTGCCGTCCGGGTGAACACGCGTTCGACGTCGCCTGCGACCCACCGGAGGAAATCGAAGTCGTGGATAGCCATATCGAGGAGCACACCACCGCTTTGGGCTTTGTCGCTGAACCAGTTTTCCGTGCCGTAGCGTGGTGGACTCGACAGTCGTTCTGCACGAAGGGTTCCGGGCGTCCCGATTTCACCGTCGTCGATGCGGCGCTTCGCCTCGGCGTACTCCGGGAAGAATCGCAGGACGTGTCCCGTCATGAACGTGATTCCAGACTCCTCGACGGCGTTTACAACGGCCTCTGCGTCCTCGACCGTCCGAGCCATCGGCTTTTCGGAGAACACGTCGAGTCCGCGGTCCGCTGCGGCCTCTATCAACGGCCTGTGTGTCGGCGTCGGCGTACAGGCGTCGATGACGGTCACGTCCGCATCATCCATCATCTCCTCGGGGTCGTAGTACACGTCCGCTCCGGGTGCGTGTTCGGCGGCAAATTCGTCTCGATTCTCCCCGTGGGAGGCGACGGCGACCACTTCGGCGTCGTCTACTTCCTGGTAGCTGTTAGCGTGGGTCGTAGCCATGAGGCCACTCCCGACTAAGCCAACTCGTTGCATCACTGTCGCGGTGCGCATGTCTCGCTATTAAAACTTCCCTCTACATGCCCCGTTCAGATATTCGACCACGTGTTCGTGCTCGGACCGGCGGCAAACCCGACGCCGGAGAATCGACCGTCTTCGTTGAACACCGACCGGATGACTGACGGGTCTTCGACCAAGTGGTGTTCGAGGTAGCTTCCGCGGGCGCGGCCGTCACCGGTTCGGACGATATCGAGGACTTCGAGGAACTCCCACTCGCGCAGCAGGTCGTGAACGCGACGCTTCGACAGTACTTCGAGACCGGTGTCGGCGCAGATTTCCTCGTAGGCGGTGTATATCTCGGGAGTCTTGAAGGTCCGCGTCTTCTCCGAGAGGGCCAAGAGGACGACGGACAGAAGCGTCGCCTTCTGCTGGTCGGTCGCTCCGGCGAGCAGTTCGCGGAACCGGTCGCGTTCGGCGAGTTCGTTCGCCTCCCGTACGTGATCGACGCCGACGGCGGTTTCCCCGTTGCTCCGGGCGACTTCGCCCGCGTGTCGCAGGAGGTCTATCGCCTTCCGGGCGTCACCGTGTTCTTCGGCCGCCAGCGTGGCACACTCGGTGATGACCTCGTTCGAGAGCGTATCCGTCTGGAACGCGTCCGCCCGTGACCGGAGTATCTCGCGGAGTTTGTCTCTCCCGTACGGTGCAAACACGATTTCTCGTTCCTGTAAGCTGCTCTTGACGCGCTCTTGTAGGCGGTCGCGGTAGCCAATCTTGTTGCTGATTCCGATGATCCCGAGCGCACAGCGCGAAATCTTCTCTGATTCCGCCGCCCGCGAGAGTTGCATGAGAATGTCGTCGGTTTCGAGGTGGTCGATTTCGTCGAGAACGATGAACGCCACGTCGAAGCGCGAATCGAGAACGTCCCAGAGGAGCGTGTAGTACCGGGACCGACCGAGTCCCGTTTCGGGAATCACGATATCGGTCTCTTCGGGGTCGTTTAGTTCACGGGCGATACATCTGACGGCGCGTGTTTCCGTATCTTCCTGCGAACAATCGACCACGACGCGTCCGACGGTGATATCGTTCTCTACGGCCGCCTCTACGGTCCGTTTGGTCGCGTACTTCGCACAGAGCGACTTGCCGGTCCCCGTTTTTCCGTAGAGGAAGACGTTGTTCGGCGAATCGCCGACGGTTGCCGGACTCAGAGAGCCGGCGAGGCGGCGAATCTCTTCGTTCCGCCCGACGATTCGGTCAGGGCCGGGGACGTAACAAACGTCGAGCAGGCTCTCCTGTAGGAAGATGTTCTCGCGGACGCTGAACGCGTCGTCCACCGCCCTCGCGTCCTCGATCGCTTCGTCGTGGCGTGTCATATGTTGCCGTAACAGTGAGGACCATGATAAATTCGTCGGGGTTCGGCTGTCAGCTCCGTCTCAGTACCCCCTCCCCCCTCGTTTCACCTGTATCTCATTACGATTCTAATAGTGTAATGGCTTGCGAATAGCTTACAGTCAACTATGTTTACTCGGAATCTAGTTATCCGGAGATTGGAACCGTTGTCCGCAACGATCCGTCGCAGTAAAAACAGTCGAACGGGGGTACTGACGTCTATTCGAGGTACTCGGACGTTCCCTTGTGAAGCGGAACGAAACCTTCCGCGAACTCGGCACCGCGGGTTCGACCCGTGGTCCGTGCCTGCGCTCGCACCCCTTCGACGAGACCGTCGAATTCGGCGTCCACACCGCCGTGTTCCTCTAGCCACTCGACTTGTGACTCGTGTTGGAGAATCGCTTCCTCTTTCGCTTCCTGTTGGTCGCTCATGTCGATGAACACCTCGGGGTCGAACTCGTCGGCGGTCGGTTTTCCGAAGTAGTAGACGTTGTCCGGTTCCCACTCCTCGTGATCAGTTTGTGCCAACGGCAGCGACGCCATGTAGTACGCGTCTGTGACGAGTCGGGAGGTGACTCGGTGGTCGGGGTGCATATCGTCCCGGAAGTGCGTGAGGATGATGTCCGGACGAAGTTCGCGTATCACGTCAACCAGTTCGAGGCGGTTCTCCATCGAGTAGGTGATACGACCGTCTCGGAAGTCGAGAAAGCGTGCCTCCGCGTCGAGGGCCTCAGCAGCCGCTTCGGCCTCCGATTCGCGCGTTTCGGCCACTTCTTCCTCGGTCGTGTCGAACCCGCCGTATTCGCCGCGAGTCATATAGACGATGGTAACGTCGTCGCCGCGTTCGGCGTGTTTCTTGAGAGTTCCGCCGCAGAAGATATCTGCGTCGTCTGGATGCGCAACTATCGCTGTCACGTGCATACACACCCACTGAGGACGAATCACACATTAAGTGTTATGCCACTCGGCGACACGCTTATTACTCGGATGTTAGATAACCAAAACGCTATGCAAGCAGTCGTCATCGACGGAGAAGGGAGTATCTGGGATGAGGATCGACCTCGTCCCGAACCGGAACCGGGCGAAGCGCTCGTCCGCGTCTCCGCAGTCGGTATCTGTGGTAGCGACATCGGACTGATGGAGGGTGAGGGTCCACCGTGGACTGACTACCCGCTCGTTCCCGGCCACGAGGTGTGCGCCGAAGTGGTCGAACTGGGTGAGGGCGTCGAAGACCTGAACGTCGGCGACAGAGTGGCTCTTCACGGATTCGTCTATTGCGGCACCTGTACGGCCTGTCGGGAGGGCCGGTACTACCAGTGCGATGACCTGAAAGAGGTCGGTTTCACTATCGACGGCGGCTACCGCGAGTACGCCGCGCTCCCGGCCTACACGCTCACGCCGATTCCCGACGACGTGTCGGATCTCGAAGCGACCCAAATCGACTCGGCGGGATGTACGCTTCACGGGCTTCAACGCGTCTCTACCTCGTTCGACGATACCGGTGTCGTTCTCGGACCGGGTTCGCTCGGTCTCTACGGCGTCCAACTCCTGCGCGCGCAGGGCGTCAAAGACGTGATTCTCACTGGAACCCGCGAGGAACGCCTCGAAATCGGTGAACATCACGGCGCGTCGTTGACTATCAACGTCCGCGAGGAGGACCCGGTCGAGCGCATCTTGGAGTACACCGACGGCAAAGGTGCGGACATCTGCGTCGAAGCGGCGGGTGCAGGAGACGTGGTGAACACGTGTCTGAAGGCGACGAGAAAGCGCGGAAACGTCGTCCTTACGGGCGTCTTCGGCGGTATGAAGGAGATCGACCCCAACGACATTGTCTCGAAGGAGTTGCAAGTCGTCGGCGGCGTCACCGCCTCTCATACGGTTGACCAAGTTATCGATCTGTTCCGCCGCGGTGACCTGTCTATCGACGGTATCGTCACCCACGAGTTCGACCTCGCGGAGTACGAAACGGCCATCGAGACGGTCCGTGAACGCCGCGACGGCGTGGTCAAAGCCGTCCTTCGACCGTAATGACCCGCGTACTCCTTGCGGGCGAATCGTGGACGACGGTGACGTTCGAGGTCAAAGGACGAAACGTCCTCGTGGACGCGGACTACGGAACGGCCGAGGAACACCTTGTGGCCGCGCTCGAAGTCAACGGTGCAGCTGTGGACTTCTTGACGTGCGAGGAGACGCTAACGTCGTTCCCCGGCACCCGCGAGGAACTCGACAGCTACGACCTCGTGCTGCTGAGCGACGTCGGCGCAGACTCCCTCCAGTTGACGCCCGCCGTAACTGCAGGCGACACCGACACTGACCGGTGCCGACTCCTCGCTGAGTACGTCCGCGACGGCGGCGCACTCGGCATGATCGGCGGCTACATGAGTTTCGCCGGGAAGGGCGGTGCGGCACGCTATGGCCGAACGCCAATCGCTGATGTGCTTCCGGTCGAGATACGTGACGGCGACGATAGAGTCGAAACCCCCGCTGGCGCGATCCCGATGAACCGCGGCGTTCCCGCTGACCTTCCCGAGACGTGGCCTGCCGTTCTCGGTTACAACCACCTCCAAGCGAAAGACGACGCGGACGTGTGGGCGACGGTTGGTGACCGAGCGGACCCGTTCGTCGTCGTCGGCGAGGCCGGTGCAGGCCGGACGTTCGCCTTCGCGACGGACTGTGCGCCCCACTGGGCACCGATGGAACTCTTAGAGTGGGATGGGCTTCCCGTACTCTGGGGTGCCCTTCTCGACTGGGCGACAAAAGAAACGTAACCGCGGCCTCGGGCCGCGTCTCTACTCTGCGCTGGCGATAACTTCTATCTCGACCCTGATGTCTACCGGGAGTTCGACAACTTCGACGGCGCTTCGGGCCGGATACGGCTGACTCATTCTGTCGCCGTACACTTCGTTGACAGCGTCGTAATCGTCCATATCGGTGACGAACACCGTTGCCTTCACCACGTCATCGAGTGACTGCCCGGCCGATTCGAGGACTGCCTCGACGTTGTCGAGCGTTTGTTCGGTCTGTGCTGTCGCGTCTTCGCCGACGATGTCGCCTGAGTCGGGGTCGATTGGTCCCTGTCCTGAGACGTAGATGCGGTCTCCGTCGCGGATCCCCTGCGAGAACGGGCCGATACTCGGCGGTGCCTCGTCGGTACTGAGTTCTTCCATCGCACCTGCGACTGCGCAGGCGTCCGTGAAAATCGTATCGCCGTGTGCTTGGTGTGTGATCTCTGGTGTCTAGCGTGCGGTATCGACCCGCCCCGGCACGCGACGCGGACGTGAAAACGACTTTATCTGTTCACTGCGACAAACGTATCGAATGAGAAAGTCTACCAGACTGCAGTCGTTCTACTTCGTCTTCTTCCTCTCCTCAAGCGGCATTTTGGCGTTCCGAAACGTCTACTTCCGGTCTGTTGGCCTCTCGGGTAGTGATATGGGACTCGTCGGCGCGGCACTTCTCGTCGTCGGTATCGTCGCACAACCCGTTTGGGGGCTTCTTAGCGACCGACTCGGCGCGCAAAAGCGTGTCGTCCTCATCGCGTTAGCCGTCTCTGGTGCGCTCTCGCTGGCTTTTCCCCCCGCCGCGCGCGTCGGTGTCCTCGCACTCGTCGGACTGACGATTGCGTTCGCTGCGTTTCAGTCGCCCGTTCGCCCGGTGGCGAATTCGCTTGTTCTTTCGGCCGGGTACGGATACGGGACAGTTCGCGCGTTCGGGAGTATCGCATTCGGCGTCGGAACGCTCGCGTACGGATTGGTCCTCGCGCGCACCGACCCGTCCGTGTTGTTCTACGTCTACGCGGTCGGTGCAGCGCTCGCATTTTTTGTCGTTCTCCGAACGCCCGTCGGGGACGGCGACCCACTCGATGGGGTTGGCCGCCGCGTTCCGGCGCTCCTCCGTAATCGGTCGTTCGCCGGACTCCTCGCGGCGACGTTCGTCGTCGGCATCGTCCTCTCGGCTAACAACTCGTATTTCGTCTTTTTCGTCAACGCGGTCGGCGGCGGGAACGAGACAACGGGGGCCGCCTTCGCTGTCAAGACAACAGCGGAGGCGATTGCGTTCCTCGCGTTCGTCCGCGCCGCACCGTCTCGACGCCTTCTCTTCGTCGCTGGTGGACTCGCCCACGCTGCCGTGTTCTCAATGTACGTCCTCGGTGGTACGACGGCCGCCGTGATTGCGGTTCAACCGCTTCTCGGCGTCGGCTACGCCGCCGTAATGACCTCTGTTGTCGAACTTGCAGACGAACTCTCGCCGGACGAACTCGGGGCGACGGCGCAGACAGCGCTGACCGCTCTCGGCATTGGCCTCGGCGGTGCAACTGGCGAACTGCTCTCTGGGGCGTTGCTCGACGTACTTGGTATCTTTCGGCTGTTCGGCGGCTACGCCGTCGTCGCTGTCGTCTCCGTTGTCGTGTTCCTCGCAACTGTTGATGCGAACCGAGTGACTCGAAACGCGTCGCTGGCGGGTGGCGATGACTGAAGATTCCGCGAGGTAGGGGCGTCTCCGCTAGTCGAACACGTACTGGAGGTTGTCTAACAGTTGTGGTGGCATCCGCTCGGGTGCCGTCTGGTACGGCGGGACCTCGGCCGTCAGCCACCCGTCGTATCCGATGTCCGCGAGGGCGTCGCGCACGGCATACCAGTCTACGTCTCCCTGTAGTGGGTACGTAAAGCCGTGTATCGTGTCCACGTCCGCGTCGTAATCTTTCACGTGTACCCGTTCGATTCGGTCTCCCAGAATTCGAATCCACTGTTCGGGACGGCCGAACCGGCGTACGTTCCCCACGTCGAAGTACGCGCCAACGGGTCCCGCTTCGCTCGCCTCGTCCACGAACTGAGCGAATTCGAGCGGTGAGAGCAGGAAGTCGTTCCAGACGTTCTCGATGCAGACGGTCACGTCGTACTCCGCGGCAGTCTCGGCTAACGTCCGAACGGATTCGAGAGCGCGGTCGTACGCGGCGTCGTACGGTGTTTCTTCGTCAACGATAGCGGGAACGACGAGAATGGCACCCGCATTGAGTTCGTCGGCGATGTGAATCATCCGCTCTCCAGCGTCGATACCGGCCTCGCGCGTTTCGGCGTCGGGACTCGACAATTGCTGCTTCCAGTGAAGCGTGGTGGAGACGGCGGGGACTTCTAATTCGAGTGTCGAGATGCAGTCACCGAACGCGGCGACGGCGTCGTCGTCCCACAGTGGGCCGTCGGCGGTCAGATTCGGTTCGATACCGTCGTATCCGGCCGATGCGAGTTGTTCCGCGTTCGTTTCGAGTCCGTCATTGGGGAACCCCATCTGGTTGAGTGCAAACCGCATACCACCTCGATTCGGCGGGGATGTGAAATAGGTTCGCACGAACTGCACCCGGCAAAGTTTAACATCCGACGGTGAGTTCCTCCGACCACCATGACAACAACCGTCGGGTTCGTCGGTGCGGGGGGTATCGCCGCGGTCCATCTCGATTCGTTGGACCAGTACGACGGTGCGACGCTCGTCGCCGTCGCTGACATCGACGGCGAACGCGCACGTGCGGTGGCCGACCCGCGGGGGGCAACGGCGTACACGGACGGTCACGAACTCATCGCGGAGGAGTCGGAGTCGCTAGACGCCCTCGTCGTCGCTATTCCTCCGTTTGCACACGAAGGCTACGAACGCGAAGCGGCCGACGCCGGGATCGACCTGTTCGTGGAGAAACCGGTCGGTCTCGACTCGGAGGTGGTCGCGGCGACGCGACGAGAGCTTGAATCATCGGGCGTCGTCACGCAGGTCGGGTACGTTTGCCGATACGCGCAGATAACGGACCGGGCACGGGAACTACTGGACGGGCGGCAAGTGGCTCACGTCGATAGCGAGTACTGGGTATCGGTGCCCGATACCTCATGGTGGTCGTCGCGCGCGCACTCCGGCGGACAACTCGTCGAACAATCGACGCACGTCTTCGACGTACACCGGTATCTCCTCGGTGAGGTTGAGACTGTCCGTGGCGATGGAACGGACGGCCTGCTTGCCGACGGGCTTGATTTCCAGGATGCGACCTCGACGACGCTGTCACACGAGTCAGGGGCGGTGTCACACATCTCTTCGACCTGCGCGTCACCGGAGTCCCGGTTCCAAGTGCGTGTCGTCGCCGACGATGCCTTCCTCGAACTGGATTACTTCGAGCACTCTCTTTCCGGTGTCGTAGACGGCGAGCGCGTGACATTCCAAGGCGATGGGTCGTGGTATCAGCGTGAATTCGAGGCGTTCCTTGCTGCCGTACGCGGACGGGGGGACGACGTGCGGTCGGACTACGCCGACGCGGCGAGGACGTTCGAGGTAACGCTCGCGGCGCGTGAAGCGGCTGAAACCGGTGACTGTATCGACCTGTGACTCTTCATTGTCCCCGATTTCGTCCCTCTCGCGTCTTTTTGAGATTTCTCGGGCGACTATCCTACACTTTTATTATCTTCGATAGTGATTCGCTCACGTAGTGAGTTCGCAATGGGAAAACTAGACATCCGTAACCTCCGGAAGGTCTTCGAGGACGACGGTGGCTCCATCGTGGCGGTGGACGATTTGAACATCGACATCGAGGACGGAGAGTTCCTCATCTTCGTCGGCCCATCAGGGTGTGGAAAGTCAACGACGCTTCGATGTATTGCCGGATTAGAGTCGGCCACATCCGGACAGATCATACTTGACGACACGGACATCACGAACAAACCCCCAACCGACCGGGATATTGCGATGGTGTTCCAGAACTACGCGCTGTATCCCCATATGACGGCGCGTGACAACATCGGATTCGGGCTGAAGATGTCCACCGATATGGAGAAAGACGAGATACGAGAACGAGTCGAACAAACGGCCGAAATGATGGGCATCGAGGATCTGCTCGACAAAAAACCGGGTGAACTCTCTGGTGGGCAACAACAACGCGTTGCGCTGGGTCGGGCAATCGTCCGCGAACCGTCCGTTTTCCTGATGGACGAGCCGTTGTCGAACCTCGACGCGAAACTGCGGACGACGATGCGGACCGAACTGCAGGATCTCCAGCAGCAACTCGGCATCACCACTATCTACGTCACGCACGATCAGACGGAGGCGATGACGATGGGCGACCGTATCGCCATTCTCAACGACGGCGAACTCCAGCAGCTGGGGACCCCACTGGAGTGTTACTACGAGCCGACGAACCGGTTCGTCGCAGGATTCATTGGCTCGCCGTCGATGAACTTCTTTGAGGTTGAGTATGCGGACGGAAGTCTCATCCACGAAACGTTCCGCTACGACCTCTCGCGGGAAACGAGTGAGGAACTTTCGGTGCGTGAGGGACCGTTGACGCTTGGTGTCCGCCCGGAGAGTATCGAACTCGCCTCGGCGGGAGACACGAACGCCATCGAAGTACCCGTCGTTGTCACGGAACCGATGGGTGAGACGACGTACGTCTACGTTGACATCGGCGACCAACAGTACACCGTGACGGTCGGTGGCGACCGCATCGTCGAGCCCGGATCTACGCTTCACGTCGTTTTCCCCGAAGACAAGATGCACCTGTTCGACCCCGACACCGGGGAATCACTGAAAACCAGAACCATCGCCACTGCTCCCGAAGCCGACGCCGACATCCGCGCGTAGAGAGCGCACCCCCTGCTCTCCCGAGCCCAGCACTCCCACCCGGTCTCTCTTCGGAGCGCCACTGACGAGTCTATCGTGACATTCGATATCTAATACCGAACATTTATTATGAACTAACATCGTGTTGGTTTCGAGGTCAGACTATGAGCAACAGACGCAGTATCTCTCGGCGGAAAATCCTTTCACTGACCGGATCGGCCGGTGTCGCAGGACTCGCCGGTTGTATGGGCGGCGATGATGGTAGTACGAACACGTCCACCAACGGTGGCGGCGGTAGCGGGGACGAAACCAGCTCCGGAACGGATTCAAACTCCGGCGGATCGAGCGGGGAAAAGGCGACGCTTTGGGCGTGGAACGATCCCGGATTGACCCCGATTCGGAAAGAGCAAGGCAAAGAGTTCAAAAATAACTTCGACGTCGGCGGTGTCGATTGGCAGTACTATCCATTCGAGAATTACCTTTCGAAGGCGACATCGGCGATTCCCGCGGGGAACGCGCCCGACAGTCTCGCGCTTTCGGTGCTTTGGGTTTCACGCTTCGGTTCCAAAGGTGCCGCAGTTGACCTCGAGGCAAACGGGTTCAACGCGGACGACTACGTGCCCGCCGCACGAAACAACGCCAGCTACGACGGTAAGCTCTGGGCTGTCCCGTGGTACGCCGACTGCCGTCTCCTCTGTATCAACAGGTCGATGTTCAAAGAAGCCGGACTCGAAGTTCCCGATCCGACCTATCGGCCGTCCTGGGACGAGTGGGAGACGTGGGTTACCGAGTTGTCGAAGACGCACGGCACGGCCTACTCGATGCCCGCAGGCGAGGGCTTCGACTCGTTCGTTCTCTCGAACGGTAGCGGGTACCTCAGCGAAGACGGCACGGAGGCACGGATCAACAGCGACGCCGCCCTCGAAGCGGCGAACTTCCTCCAGCCAAAAATCGTCGAAGACGATTCGATTCTCGCTCGTAACCCGGGCGGAACGTCGGCTGTCGAGGACTTCCTCGCGGGCGAAGCGCCGATGTTCTACGCCGGGTCGTGGCACTTCCCGCGCCTGCGCAAAAGCGGACTTGACTGGCAGTACAATCCGCACCCGAGCGGACCGAACGTTGACGTAAGCCACACGTGGAGTGCGGGTGTGTTCTACAGCGTTCCGAGTCGAGGCGGCGCGAGCAAGGAGCTCGGTCTCAAGTGGCTGGAATACATCGACTCGATGGAAGTCCAAAAGAACGTCACGAAGGCGATGGGTGGGTTCCCCGGCCGGAAAGATGCGTACGAAACCGACGCGTTCCAGCAATACCTTGAGGAGAACCCCAAACTGAAAACCGTCGCACAGGAGATGGAGAACACCAAGGCGTTCCCGAGTCACCCCGAGGTATCGAAGATGTGGAACACGGTCCACACGCAGGCGCAGTCGATGTGGCAGGGTGAAGACCCTGAGAAGGCACTCGACAAGGCGGCTCAAGAGATCAACGCACTCCTCTGATCATGGCACAGTCACAAGCGTGGCAACGCATCCGTCGGCGGGCTAATGGATACCTTCCGGAGTTTGCTCTCGAAAGTCCGGATTCGGACCTTTCGTGGTATCTCATCGTCTTCCCCAAGGTGTTTCTGTTCGCCGCGGTACTGCTCATCCCGTTTGTCGGGGCGTTCTACATCAGCCTCCATCAGTGGGAGCCGCTGGCGGCGTCACACCCGTTCATCGGATTGGAAAACTACGTCCAACTGTTGCAAGACCCCGTATTCTGGGATGCGGTCGTCAACACGGCGGCATACAGCGCTGCCTTGCTCGTGTTCGACGTTCCTATCGCGTTGGGGCTTGCTTTACTGTTGAACATGAATCTTCGCGGGACGAAGTTCTACTCGGCGGCCATCTTCCTTCCGGTGGTCACCTCGTGGGTCGTCGTCTCGCTCATCTGGACGTGGCTCTACAATCCTCAGTACGGCTTCATCAACGCCGCATTGGGGATGATCGGCCTTCCGCAGTTGGACTGGCTCCAAAGCTCGAAGACGGCGTTGGCGTCCATCGCCATCATGAGCATCTGGAAGCACATCGGATTCAACATGGTCATCTTCCTCGCCGGTCTGAAGGGCATTCCGGACGACTTCTACGAGGCGGCCATCGTCGATGGTGCAAACCGCTGGCAGCGACTTCGGCACATCACGTTACCGCTGCTGAAGCCGACGACGTTCTTCGTCGTCACCGTGACGCTCATCATGTCGTTCCGCCTGTACGTGCAGGTGTTCGTGATGACGCGCGGCGGTCCGGCGCGTTCGACGTACTCCATCGTCTACTACTTCTGGCAGACTGGCTTCCAGGAGTTCCAGATGGGGTATGCAAGCGCTATCGCAGTGGTCTTGTTCATCATCGTGTTCGGGTTGAGCATCCTGCAGCAGCGTACGTGGGGTGGTGACGTTGAGTACTGACGTCGATAACTTGGATTTCGACGACGACGGACCGTCTATCGACCGGGAAGGGTCGTGGTACGACACGGCCGCGAAGGTCGTCGCACAC
This sequence comes from Halogeometricum borinquense DSM 11551, assembly GCF_000172995.2. Lineage (GTDB taxonomy): Archaea > Halobacteriota > Halobacteria > Halobacteriales > Haloferacaceae > Halogeometricum > Halogeometricum borinquense. The sequence goes on along the minus strand of NC_014731.1, from coordinate 59,076 downwards.
GCGATCCTTCTGTTCATGAGCGCAGTCGCCGTGTTCCCGTTCGTGTGGGCGTTCCTCACGTCGCTGAAGCCCGAGGATAAAATCTTCACGACGATTACGCAGATCATCCCGACGGACCCGACGCTCATCAACTACGTGAACATGTGGCTACAGAACCCCCTCGACCGCTGGGTTCTCAACAGCCTCGTGCTCGCTGTCGGCGTCGTGTTCTTCACGCTCCTCTTGGACACACTTGCGGGATACGCGCTGGCGAAGGGCGACTTCAAAGGGAAGTCGATTATCTACACGCTCGTCATCGGGACGCTCGTCATCCCGCCGCAGGTGGTGCTCGTTCCGCTCTACTTGGAGATGACGATGCTCAACTGGTCGAACACCTACTGGGCTATCATGGTGCTGTACATCGCTAACCCGTTCGGGACGTTCATGATGCGACAGTTCTTCCTCGGAGTACCTGATTCGCTCATCGAGGCGGCCAGAATGGACGGCTGTAGCACCTTCCAGATATACACGAGGATAATGCTGCCACTCGCTAAACCGGCACTCTCGTCGCTTGGCGTGTTCACGTTTATCTTCGTGTGGGGTTCGTTCCTCTGGCCGCTCATCATCCTCAACGATGCGGCGATGTTCCCCCTACAGGTGGGTATCGGCCTCCTCACCGGACGATACAGTTCCCAATGGGGACAACTCCTCGCGGCGGTCATCATCGCCGCGCTTCCGGTCATGGTGGCCTACCTCCTCGCACAGCGCACCTTCATGAAAGGTATCGCTCTCTCGGGAGGGAAAGGATAGATGTCTCTCGAACTCACCACTGTGGTGCTGAAGATCGGCTACGCCGGACAGAACGAGCCTGTCGTCGGCGGCGCACTCACCTTCTTCGTCGCCGCTGTCGGCGTACTCTACCTCTCGTTCGTCCGTGATGAGATGGAGACTGGCCCGCTTATGAAGGTGGCTGGCTTCCTCCTCCTCGGTATGGCGCTTCTCGCCTACTACTGGCCGATGCGCCCGTGGCCGCACTGAGTGCGACTCGCACTGCGACACCTTCCTCTCTCGGCGATATTCGCTCACAGACATCCCTGAGCCGTCTTGATCTATCAGATTCTCTTGAGCTGATCCGTGATTTATTGTCGAGCGTTTCATCGCTACCGGCCGTCTCGCTCAATCTAAGGTGGATCAACGGGATGGTTAGACGGAGGAACGGAACGAGACTGTGTCTGGGTGCGAGATGATAGCTCTACTTTCGTCCATTGTTAGATTAGTCTTACTGGCTGATATATCGTTCATTTTGAATCTGGAATCTGTTCTTCTATGGATACTAGAATGAATCTAGTCAAATCTGAAGACAGAATATGGATATTTGTTTTAAATACTGTATATCGGTATTCCCACTAATTCTATATGGCTGATTACGTGTATATAAGCAAAATATTAGTTCTTAAAATGACAATTCTATCTGTGATCCTGGCGAATATACTCTACTCAACGAAGCTCCAGTATTAATTAAAAGCAACTTCGGCGGTCTACACTGCGAATTACGCCGTTGCTATTTTGATATCGTCGGTACGAATCTGCGGGAAAGCGGCCACCGCTGTCTCAGCGACTCAGATCCACAGTGCAGATGTGAACAGCACAGCGTTGAATATCCCATGAACGAGGGCAGGAACGACGAGATTGTCTGTTCGATAGTACACCCAACCGAATATCATCCCCATGAGCGTGTAGTACGCCGCCATGTGGGCGATTGTGGCAAGAGGTGGAGAGAGCAATAGGACCGGGTAGACGTGAAAGAGAGCGAACGCCGCCCCAGCGATTCCGACGGCGCTCACGGGGCTGAACGCTTCGCGGAGTCGGCCTTGCATTACGCCGCGGAAGAAGAACTCTTCGGTGGGACCAATTAGTGTAAACGACAGAATCGCACCGAACGCGAACCCTATTCCGGTCAGATCGCCGAGCCGACTATACTCAGTGTAGCCGGGTGAGAGCTCGAAAGCTGGGATAATGGCATCAGTGATCGCAAGCGAGAGGAAGGCTGTGACGAGACTTGCCAGCAGGCCACCGATTAGGTATGGGAGTTCTTGTCGAGTTGGCGGCCGAACGGGTAGGCGAAACGACGACCGAAATCGGAGATACGTTATTCCGACGACGATGAAACTGAGTTCGATTCCGACGATTCCTACAACGAAGGTAGCTGTCTCCCCTAACCTACTTCCGATAACGGCTGTTGCCAGCGTCGCTGCGACGGTTGCCACTAGCGCAGCGACAATGATCCCAGCGAGCACAGTCGCAGTGCGGACAGTTCCAGTTCGATCAGTCGCACCGTTATCAACGTCTGCGGTGGGTGTCGAAACTGAGTCTGACATACTCGTGGACTCTCTCTATCCGGTTGTAAGTGTTATCTGGATGGCTATTAAGTTGTGTAATTGACATATCAAATCGGAACACGTACCATGCAGAATCAGAAATCTGGAGTATGGCGGATTTAGGTGGCAGTTCGTACGACGACACGTATGCGGCGTTGACAGATGAGACACGTGTTCAAATCCTCTTCGCGCTTGCGGACCAGTACGACGAGGCGTGGTCGTCTGGGTGGCTTTCGTTTTCGCAGTTGCGCGAACGAGTCGGCGTTGCAGACACCAGTCGGTTTAGCTATCACCTGGATGCGTTGCAAGACGAACTCGTTCGTAAGATCGATGGACAATACCGGCCGCGAGTTGCTGCCCTCGAAATCGTGTCCGCGATTCGAGCGGGGACGTATGATGGTGAGACAGTAACTGTCGATCGACGGCAGACTGAGTACCAGTGCCCACACTGCGAGCAGTCACTCGTCATAACCTATCAGGACCACCTGCTGTACGTCGGCTGTCCGGACCACGGCGCTGCAATCGCCTATCCGGTTCCACCCCGGGCGGTAACTGGCCGAACGATAGAAGACGTTCTCGATCTCTCGCTTCGTAAACACGCCTGCGACGTGCGACTCCTTCAGGACGGAGTCTGTCCACATTGCTGGAGTACTGCTGGTCTCTCGTTTCCGCGGGAATCTGTTCCGGATTCGTACCTTCTCGACGATGTTCCGTATGCAACTGCCGCGTGCGATACCTGCTGGTTGTCGTATCCGATCCCGGTCGCTCATACAGTTCTCGGACACCCCGCGGTCGAAACTCTGTACGCAGACCACGGATTCGGACTGGCAGACGCCCAGATCGGACCGCACGATCTAGCGAGAGTGGCTGACGTCGTCTGCTGTACCAGTGACTCACCAGCGGTCCGGCTTACTATCGATCTTGGTGATCGGCCGCTCGTCTTCGAACTGGACGAGTCCTGTGCTGTCCTCGATTACTGGCGTCGGTAGCGCTTCTCGTGTCCGTGGGCGTCGTTGATTGGATTCTCTAGTTTCACTCCGCAGTGCTCTTATGGCAGTAAGTGAACCCGAGACCGGTCCCGGCTCCAACAATTACCGGTAGTCCGAACGTGAGCCAGAAGCTGAGGAGCGCTATCGAGAACCACCCTGCTGTGATTTTGTAGAGGAGGGTTCCCTGTTCGAACAGCGAGATTGTCGTGACTCCGTGCATCGAAAGGTAACTGTACACACCGGTAAGCACGATAAACCACCCGAACCCGGTTATTACGTGCCACAGCACACCCATCGCAAGTCCAACGCTGCCACCCCGGAGATAGCTCCAGTTGTGTTCGGAGGCGAACAAGCGCCACAAAATGTACGCACTCACGCTAGCGCTAGCGACACTAATGATGTACAATACTCCAAGCAGTGCTACCACGCCAGCTCCGGTCCACGTTAGGAGCTGTACTGTGCTTTCGTGGAAGAACCAAGCACTCCCTGCGAGAAACCAGATAGCGCTCAGGACGCCGGTTATGACCGTCGCGAACGTCGAGACGACTACTGGTTCGTCTGCGCGCTTTCCGAACGTCGTCTTGAGGTTACTGTTCCAATTCATATAGATGAAAAGTGCCTCCACACAAATATTTCCTTTGACACTTATCTGGGAAATGCTTCGGGACGATTTTCCGGCACTGTTCTCGTTCACACAGGCAATCGAAATCGTCAGGCTGCCCGTATTTTGTTGTCTTTGGTCCCGAATAGATAGTGTGTATTCGTTCTCTCTTTCGGTGTTGTGATCCACAACTAGGGACTGCAGTCAGGCACGCCAAGAATCAGCGCTTAGTCTCTCGTACTGTGGTGTTCCTGCTGTGAGGAGTACTATGGTTTCTCACCGGACTACCGCTGCGCGTTCGCTGACTACTGGGCGATGACACTGGTCCGTATTCTCAGTTTTCGGCTGACTCGAATTTATTCCTATACTTTTACTTCACCCTGTTCAACCGTCTGGTATGTACTACTGAGAGCAGTCGAGTTTTTAAGATACTTTCTTCGGTCGAACGTTGCGGTCCGTATTAATGATTGACACTATATGTCTATTTACATTAATTAGTTAATTTAATTATTTTACGGCCGAGGGTCAAAGACGTGAGGCGACGAACCTTCCTTGCAACGCTCGCTGCCGCTTCAATCAGCGGAACTGCGAGTGCGGCATCCGACACGACGACTCAGAACGCAACTACCATCTCGGACTTGGCTTTCGACTCGACGAACTCGTTGCTCGACGCCTCCCAAGAGCAACTCACCGATAACTCGGTGATCGCAGTGTGGGCGGAGGACTCGGCGTCGATAACCGACGCCGACGAAAACGGCGACGCGGTCAGCTATCCCCAAACGTCGATCCCTCTAGTCGGTGTTGACGGCTCTGTCGCCGGCTTCGGGGACGATGCTGGTCGACGACGACCAAGACTTTTCGACCGGCAATGAGGAGTTCATCCTGAACGTTTGGGACGACTTGGCTGACGGTGGGACAGTACTCTGGGACGAGGGACACGGTCAGTACTACAACCTCGCTCGATTCAGTGCGTTCGAGACGTACGCCGAATCGAACGGGTACGACGTGCAGGCGACGAGTGACTTGACGGCCGACCTCAGCGGGGCGAGTGCAGTCGTCATCACGTCACCGTCTGACGCGTTCTCTGATGCCGAACTCAGCGCGCTCTCGTCGTTCGTCGCCGAGGGTGGTGCTGTCTTTCTTCACCACCAGTCCGACTTCGACGACTTCGACGAGACTGACAACCTCAACACGATCGCCTCGGAACTCGGGCTCTCCTTCCGCTTCAACGACGCGCAGGTCACTGACGCGACGAACAACACTGGCGTCAACTACGTCCCGACGACGAGCCAGTTCAACGATGAGTTCCCCTACTTCGAAGACCGGGACGGGATCAGCTCCGGGTCGGAACTCGATCCGAGCAAGCGGTACACCGTCGATGTGATCTCCGTTGCCGACGGTGACACGTTCGACGTGGAGTTCGACGACGGCACGGAAGAGTCGATCCGCGTCCTCGGCATCGACACGCCGGAGTCGGCCAGTGCTTCGGATGCCGAGCGACCCGAGGAATGGGAGGGACTCTCCTACGAGGAAACGACTGACGGGGTGCGGTCGGTTTCAACGCTCAACTTCTACTCGGCGACCACCCTCTTGGCCGCTGACGGATCACCGTACACCGACGGGGAAACGACCGCGGTGCTTGCACCTGAAGGCTCGGCAGTGAACGACGAGGACGGCAACGGCGACGCTGTTACCTATCCCGATTCGGCTATTCCGCTCGCGGCAATCGACGGCAACGTTGCGGCGGTCAGTTCCGCTCTCGTCAACGACGCCAGTCTCGACTCGGACGCCTCGAATTTCGTCCTGAACGTGTGGGACGACCTGACCGGTGGCGACGCGACCGTCGCCTGGTACGACAACGGGCAGTTCGACGGATTCGACAGCTTCTCGAACTTCGTATCGAACGCCGAGAGTGCCGGCTACACCGTGTCCACCGTTGACTCGCTGGATGCCGACCTCTCCGGGATCGATCTCGTAGTCTGCAGCCAGCCTCAGCAACCCTCCGACACCGAACTCAGCGCGCTCACGACGTTCGTCGAGGACGGCGGAGCGGTGTACGCGATGGGCAAGTCCGATTACGAGGATTATGATAATACCACTGCGTCGAACGACATCCTCGACGCGGCGGGGGCTCCGTTCCGCTTCAACGACGCGCAGGTCGTGGACAGCGAGGGCAACTTCGAGTTCAGCACCTCGCGGTTCGACAGTTCGTTCCCGTACTTCGGTGGCGGTGAGGACAACAGCAGTAGCGACGTACAGTACCCCTACCTCGTCAACTGGGCGAATCAGGCGACATCGGTCGCCGAGGAGGAACTCTCCGGTAAAACCATCGAGATCTACTTCGATGAGAACGAGGGTGTCAGGGATCCGTTCGACCGCGTGCTCGCGTACGCTGACTACGATGCGACTGGCGACGGGAACCGCGATACGACGTACAACGCGAAGATGATCGAGGACGGACTCGCGCGGGTATATGGTTCCACGCTCTCCCGTCACGACGAGTTCTGGGACTTAGAACATACAGCCCGCACCGAAGGGCGCGGTCTCTGGAACGAGAGCGATATCTCGACGGCTGCCGAAATCCGAAACAGTGCGGTTCAGGAATTGTACTTCCCCGATGCTGCCGCAGTGACCGGTTCCGCCTCGCTCGACGGCCGCGTACCGGTTGCGAGCGAGGACGGCACTCCGCTCGTCGGGGTTGATGCCGACGCTGGCGTCGCGCTCGTCGGCTCGCCGTTTATCGATGAGAGCTACGAGGCCGACGAAGGATTCGCTGCCGACACGAGCGGTTACGGTAACTTCACGTTCCTCTCGAACCTGATCGACTCTCTCTCCGATAAGAACGGAGATGTACTCATCGACGGCGGACACGGCCAATTCGGCGCTGGCTACGCACTGTCCAGCGAGGACGCAGCGTACTACCAGCGCTATCTCGAAGGTGTCGGCCTCACCCTCGAACAGGTCAACACCGCGTACAGCGAGCGTCTCGACGACGCGCGGGCGATCATCGTCACCACGCCCGTCTCGGAATTCACTGCCGACGAGGTGGCGGCGCTTTCGGACTTCGCTGCCAACGACGGTGCAGTCGTGTTACTCGGGAGCGCCGCCGCGCCGGGCAGCACGACGGCAAACCTAGAGCGCCTCGCGTCCGAACTCGGCACCGACCTTCGACTCGGAAGCGCGGTCACTGACGGCAGTTCGAACGTGAACGGGAACGCGTCGATTCCGGTCACGACGAACTTCGACGACGCGTTCAGTCTGTTCGACAGCTACGAACCGAACACGGACGGCTCTGGGGGCTCCGATGGTGACGACGGCGAATCACCGACCCTCTCGGTGTCGTTCCCTGAGAACGGTGGTGTCGGCGGTACTGTTCCGGCGGAACTGTCACTATCCGATGCACCTGACGGTCTCGCCGGTTTCGACGTAACTGTCTCAGTTGACGATGCGGCCGTGGCATCTATCGAGAGTGCGACCGTGGCAGATGCGTTCCCGAGCGGGGTGACTGAGGTGTCCGTTGCTGATGATGACTCGTCGGTGACGCTGGCAGCCTCGGACATCGAAGACGCGGTCGAGGGCGGGGCTGCCAACGTATCGCTTGCGACCCTGTCTGTCGGTCTCCAGAGCGCGGGTGAGACCGGCGTCACACTCTCCGTGAATGCTCTCGACTCCGATGCCGACGGCTCGGCAATCGACGCCGCGACCGACACCGGCGTCGTGACCGTCGCCGACATCGCCCGTATCGGCGACAACGACCTTCCGACCGACCCCGACGGAGACGGACTGTACGAGGATATGAACGGCAACGGCGAGGCCGACTTCGAAGATGTAGTGGTGTTCTTCGAACACCGAGACAGTGACGCCGTTCAGTCCAACGCCGACTCGTTCGACTTCAACGGCAACGGTCGCGTTGACTTCGACGACATCAACACGCTGTTCGATGAGATCTGACGCGACGATGCCTGATGTCGGGACGGTGCGAACGGCAACGCGCTGGCTCGCGGCCGGACTCGCACTCTCGGTCGTCGTCACGGGATTGGCTGCCCCGGCGCTGGCTGCCAGCGATCCGACGGTCGTCGCTGGTGGGACGAGTGTCGAGGAAGGTGAGGAGACGACGGTTGACCTCACGCTGACCGAAGCTCCCGACGGCGTCGCCGGATTTGCCCTCACAGTCGAGATGACGAACGGCGACGCCGCGACAGTCGTCGATGCGGAGGTGGCCGACGAATTCGGTCTCGGCGAGGTCGAGGGTATTGCCGACGGTACGGCCGTCCGACTGAAGGCGGCCGACCTGAACAAGACCGTCGAACCCGGCGCGTCAAACGTGACGCTCGGGTCGGTTACGCTCCGTGGCCAGCAGGCTGGCGAAACGAGCCTGCGTGTCACCATCGACCGACTCGACGACAATAACGGATCCAGTGTCAATCCGAGAACTGACCCGGGGACACTCGACGTGATCGACGCCGCCGGTGGTGCGGACGAAAGCGACAACGCCGGCGCGGTGACAGCGACGGCGAGCGAAACCGGCCCCGACGAGAACACCATGACGGAGATGGGCGTCGAACCGACTCGGACCGACGACGCGAGCGAGGAGACAGCTGTAGGCGCTCCAACGACTAACAAAGTCAACGAAGCAGCCGATGCTGGTACCGCCAGTACGGAAGTTCCCGGATTCACCGTTGGCACAGCGCTCGTTGCACTCGTGGCCGCGCTAGTCATGCTATCCCGCTGGGAAGACTGACTGGCTCTGACCACCTCATGCGGCTATTTATCGTCTGGAAGGAGTCCAACAGTCGTTGACGGCCAGTCCCTCGGTCGTCACTCACCGCATCAAACGCATGTATCTGTGCCAGCGTACTGCGGGGGCCACACCTTTCACCGGCGTAAACGCAGCCGTTTGCAGCCGTGACTCCCGTCATTCGTTCGAGGTTGACGTTCCACTGCCACGTTCCATTCGATCCCGGACGGTCGTCGTGAGAGATCGGTTTGGAACTCCCAGCGAAAACCCCAGTTCAGAACGTACTACCGGTGCCGACGAAGATAGATAGCAAGTTCACCATGAATTACGACAGCTATCAAACACCGGCATTCTTTGGCGGCGACCTTTTTACTTAGGCAGTTCACCGTTGTTCTCCGCACTGCATAGTCCGGCTGTAGCATGAAGCTCGCAGACGATAGCCGAGAGGATCGGCTTAATCCAGACTCGTTCGCACACGGTTACTTCAAGAATGCCGTGTATCGGCATTGGGATCCATCCGAAGACATCCCTCAAACACTCCTTAAGGAAGATCGGACGAACCTACTCACCACCGACGACCTCGATGAGCAACAGTTTGACTTGCTCCGCTCCCAAATTGCGCTCTTCGGTGCCGGTGAAGAGGCCGTTACAGAAGATCTTGCGCCGCTCGCGTTGGTTCTTGACGACATTGACGCCCAAATGTTCGTCGCCAGCCAGATCTATGAGGAAGCGAAACACACGCAGTTTTTCGATCGGTACTGGCGAGAAGTCATTCGTCCAGTCACCGAGGAGCGAGGCTACGAGCCCACAAGTCCGACTGACGAGCGGTACTTCTCGGACCAGTACATCGAACTGTTCGACCGGACGGAAACCGCGATGAAGCGATTAGTGACCGATGACACGCCCGAGAATCGTGCGAAAGCATTCTGCCACTACCACCTCGTGATTGAAAGTGTCCTCGCCCAAACGGCGTACTATGGCTTCACCGCCCGGTATAGCGAGAGTCGCTCTGAGATTCATAACACGACCGATGCAATGCCACACCTTCCGGGACTGCTCGAAGGGATCAGTTATATTCGCGCTGACGAAGGCCGCCACGTCGGTTTCGGAATGCACAGCGTCCGGACCCTCATTCACGAGGACGGTGTTGACGACGCAGTTGTTCGAGAAACGCTCCAATCCCTTCTTCCACTCGTCACTGACTCGCTTCAAGCAAATCGGGACTCCCGAGCGGATTCGGCTCCGCTCGTCGAATATGCCCGCGATAAGATTGCGCAGCGTATCGAGGTTCTCACCGATGCTGAAGCAGAAATCCCGGCGGTCGATGAGCTAGTGGATCTCACAACCACTGCCGAAGAGCTTGCAGGCGAGTAACGTACACGCCGCCGATAATAACTGTGATACGCTAACGCAAAAAAAATCGAACCAATCAGTCAGACAGTCGAGTTACTCGTTTTCGGTAATAACGAGTACCTCGACATTGCCACCGTACGGGTCGTCGATATGACCGCTGGCGTCGCGGAAGAGTGCTTCAAGATTCACACTGATTGTGTCGCCGTGCACGTCGGCATCGGTCTGAATCTTCTCGGACATGAGTTCGCGGTCGTTGCCCTCAAATCCGATCTCGAAGCTCTTGATAGCCGTCTCTGCCGCTATAACCTGTCCACTAGCGCCGAGACTTTCCGAGTCAGTGTACTCGTGACCCGTGACGTCTGAGAACGTGAACTGGACCGTTTCTAAGTTAGTTGGCATTGTGAAACACCATCTGTTATGTGTGTCTGATTACATAAAAATATTTATGTTTTCTGATTGTCAAGTAGTGAAATAATATTCTCGGCCTTGATTCGGGCTATTGGGGCAACTTTCCAACAGGATAGAAATTCATATGATATGATAGGGGATAACTGAGATAGGTTACCGAAGAGGGGCGAAGCGTAGAGTCGCCTACTAGATCACAGTTGGTCCCAGACTGTGGAGGATGGTTTTCATCTTGTATATCCTATCGGACACGAAGACCTGAACACGATGGGAAACACACTGTTGTTTTTTATCACCAAAGGCGAGTCTAATCCGTTCACTGATTCCAGTTAGACCGGAATCATTTCGGCGAATTGGAAATTTACAGCGTGACAATATTACCATCGTAATTGTAAATTATCTGTCTTTTCAAAGGGATGTACTTCACATAGCGTCCTCTGACTAATCTGGGAATAGCTCTCATTACGTTCAGTGCTCTTGAATTATGGATTTTTAGCTTTGTTGAAATCCTATTCTTCAAACACATTATCGACTGAAACAGCCGGTTGGTGAAGAGTGCGAAGACACCAGTACGGATTAGAGACTGGAACATAATTCGCAGATATGGCCTCATTTGACTTAGAAGACCAATGGGTATTCATAACGACTAATGTGGTGGTTTGGGTGGTAATATCGAGTGTTTTCGAATTAGTTCTCTTTGACGGAGGTCTACTTGAATCGATTATTCCGGCTGTTGCAGGCGGTCTCGCTTCTGGGTTCGTTCTTTTCAATCTTAGGTAAAATACTGAGAAGTGATCTTTCGCACCACCCCTTGGATAGTCTCAGTATCGAGCGACAGCTCGCCGTGCCAGATGGATCGCCTTCTCAGTAAACCGGAGAATCTGCGACTTCGGGAGGGCCTTCATCTCATCGAATTACACGGCGAACATGTAACTTCCTGAGGATTTCAACAGAGCCGAACAGAAGGCACGCATCAAAATCATTCTCCGGAGTTGTGTTCAAGCAGCAACAAGAAGAAACACAGGCTCAAGAGCGTGATTAGATTCCGTTATCACGACGTGGTGAGTCAAAAGTCATAGCAGACTGGATCGCTTATTTAGTGGACTCTGAGATCAAGTGAACGACTGGTCAAATCATCTCTATTTAGAACGAACTAGGGGATGACAACGAGCTTTCCGACGCTCTCGCGGTCCTGCATCGCCACGAACGCCGCTTCAGTATCCTCAAGCGAGTAGGTTTCGTCAATCTCAGGTGTGAGAGAACCGGCTGCAACCAGTCCTATCAGGGTCTCCAAATCACGTTGTGTTCCCATTGTACTCCCGATGATGCGTTTGTGGCCGAGGAATAGATCTGAGATGTTGATTACAGATTTATTACCAGCTGTCCGCCCGCAGACCGCCATCCGACCATCACGCCGCAATACATCCAACCCAAGCTGGGTGTACTCTCCTCCGAGGTGGTTAAGTACACCGTCAACCGAGCCGATGTTTGTGACCGCATCCTCAATCTCGTTTGGGTCGGTGCTTTTGATTGCGTAGTCAAGACCGAGCGATTTGAGGCGGTCGAGTTTTACTTGAGACGAAGACGTCCCGATGCTGTGGGCACCAAGGGAGGCTACGAGTTGCACACCGGCGACCCCGACACCTCCAGTCACACCGGGAATAAACACGAGGTCAGTCGGTCCGATTTCTAGTCGGCGAAGCATATGGTACGCGGTCATGTAGGCTGTCGGAAGAGCGGCCGCTTCAACCGTACTCACGGAATCCGGAAGGGGGATGAGACGGTCAGCCTGTACCCGGGCAGCCTCAGCAAGTCCTCCGTGATAGAGCGAGTAATTTTCACAGAGATTTTCCGGACCCTCCCGACAGTAGCGACATGTTCCGCACGTTACGTTCGGGCAGAGAACTACACGATCACCGGACTCGACACCAGTAAGTCTTCACCGATATTCTGGACAGTTCCTGCAAGGTCAAGACCACTAACGAATGGCAGGTCGTCCGTATCTATCACTGCGGAGTCTCCTTCGAGAATCCAGAGGTCGTGACGATTGATCGCACACGCCTCGACTTCGACTACAGCCTCATGTCTATCGGGTTCAGGTATTGGCCGATCGATAATCGAAATGCTATTTGGACCAGTGAAATCGCTGAAAGCTGCGACACGCATCTAATATCGTTTGTTACTTATATGAATAGTTACTCTGGAAGCAGCAGGAATGACTGGATCTTCCTAGTGAACCCCTCGCGTCCGGCTGTTCTACTTCGTGTTCGCCGTGCTGCTGTACAATATCTGTCGGCTCACCAACGTCCTGCTGAAAGCCGGCGTCGGTGGGAGATGGATATGCACCTGTGCTGACTGCTGGTGAGTGTGTCGAGTTGGTTTGCTCGGCACTAATCCCGCCTGACTAGAGCTCTACACCAGCTCGGACCGCCTGTTGTGAGTGGCGACACTCTGCAAGTGGTCAAATTTTGGGCTGTTTTTGCGCATTCGATGGTGTCTCACCGAGAACGGTAGTTGATGCGACACCGATGTGGCCTGTCCGAACCACGAAAACCCCTAGAAAAGCGCAAAAATAACCCATCCTCCGAAACTTTGGGGAATCAGATTTGATATACTGTATCGCTGAATATGGTTTATGAGTGTACGGGCGGCGATGTATAACTTCGGGGAAGCGAGTGTATCGAACCCCCACAGTGGATTCGTGCCTAGATCTATCTGCCATTTCTCACGTTGAGTTCACAATATCACACCCGCAACAACTGGTAGTGATATCTATCTGGACAGCACCTGCGAAGTCCCGCCAACATTTTTATGAATCTGACAAAACCGACAATTGATGCCCTCCAAGTCGAGACGAACATTTCTTGGCATGCTTGCGACCGGAACGGCTGCCAGCATCGCTGGCTGTTCATCGTCGTGCCCTGACGGCGACCCGCCAGACCCATCTCATATCGTTGGATCAAATGTCGGCTCTGGGTTTGAGACGGTCCCTGACAGTTCGTGGCCGTCACCGCGGTTCGACGCCGCGAACACAAGCTATGCGCCAGTTCAGATGGAGGCGACAGCCCCATCGATCCAGTGGAAAGCACATGTTTCCACGTCTTCTGTCACGGATGCGGACGTCGATACGGGTCCAGTGGTAGTTGCCGACGAAACTGTCGTTCTGACGACTCCGGAGAGCGTCGTTTCGTTGTCGCTTTCTGACGGGACCGAACAGTGGCGACGCAGTCTCACACCCGCGACAGTTCCGTCAGTAGTCGGTATTGGAGAGGCTCCGGCGTCACCGGTGCTCTCGAATGGCCGGGCATTTCTCGCGACAGCCAACGGTGTCGTCGCACTGGAAATTGACGACGGCACCGTTGTGTGGCGGAACACCGACAGCACTGGGACGGGTGTCCCTGTTGTGACTCGCGATGCTCTATTCGTCCCGACAGCCGACGGGATAACAAGATTTGAGAGCGACACTGGAGAGCGACAGTGGACAGCGGACGCCAACGGGACGAGGCTAGCCGTGGCCAACGGCTCCGTCGTCGCTACCGATGAGCAGACAGTAGCACTGGATGCTGCGACTAGCGAAGTTCGCTGGCGGCAGCCAGAGGAAACTAGTGGGTATCCTGTCGTTGCCGACGGGACGGTATACGTGACCGAATCTGGCGAACTACTCGGCCGGTCACTCGCCGACGGGACCGAGCAGTGGCGTATCGACCGTGGACGGTCGTTTGAAATGCCGGTCGTCACACCCGAAAGCGTGTACGCAATCGAGATACCCGGTGAAGCGTCCAGCGCGACGTTCGCGTTCGATCGTATTGACGACGGCCAACCGGAGCCGCGATGGTGTTCAGAAACTAGTCTGGGTGGAGCCGTCACTGCCGCAACTGACGACACCGTATTCACGTCTCAGATGGATGATGGCCTCACCGCCTTTACAACGCGCTTCGGCGAAGCAGTATGGCGGTATTCAGCCGAACCGGAGGTCGGATCACTAGCGGTCCTCGATGGTGGGATTGTGAGCGTGTCGCCAGATGGCACCGTGGTGGCTATCGGAGGTGAGTGATACGATGTGGCGTCCTTCATACCGGACCGCTGGTCCGCTTCTCGGTCTTAGTGCCCTCTGTTTGCTCATTGCCGCAGTTCCGCTTGCGGTGTGGCCCGAACCACAGCCGGGTGATTCGTACGTGTTTGCTCCACCGCTGTTTAGTGCAATTTGGATGCAACGGATAGCTCAGCCCTTTTTGACCGTCAGTGCGAATGTTCTGGTCATTGTCGGTTTGGGCGCGCTGTTCAAGCGTGACGGTACGTCGCTGTCGAACTTACGGAGTGTGTCCGGCCTCGTCACCGTCTTTGGGACGAGTATCATCTTGTTCGGAAGCCTATTAGTCACTACAGCGGGCCTGGACGAAATCATGAGTTACGTCCTTGGCCTTCTTGCTCAGGCTATCGGACTCGTGCTTACACTCCCCGGACTTGTCGGGTGGGGTGCTGGCTACCTCCGGGCCGACAATATGCGACTTGGCATCGCACTCGCCGGCGCACCGTTGCTCACTTGTGCGTACCTCGGTGTCTCGCTGCTCGGCGTTCAGTTCACGCCTATTGCTGACTTGCTGTTAATTACGCCAACGAGTGCTATGGCGCTTGTCGTCGGCTACGACCTCTGGGCCGACAGCGCTTCTTCCTCTGCCGCTCATCACCAGTCCAAATCCTGAGTCGCCCCGGAGTCAAGTGGTTCGAGATGCAGCGCATCTCGCCATCACGGACATCCTTGATTTCCGTACGACTTCACGCCCGAACGGAATTCGATGGCGTTTGCGAGATAGTAGCGCGAAATGACTTCGCGTGTCTTGTCGGCGTTCAGTGCCGAATCCAATCGTTCCGGGAATCGTGACGCTGATCAATCGCTCGGCCGCTCCCGGCAAACCTCGCTCACGGAAGCGTTCGGTTTGATGTTGACGTAGAGCCTATCACCCCACTCGCAATCCGACACCGGCAGTTGTATCGACAACAGAATGCCTCTCGGGAGCGACCGGAGTTGGAGAGCCGTAAGTTGTATCAGCCAGTCGTGGGGTTCTGTTATTCGTTCGCCGGGCGGTGCAATACGGTGAATGCAAATTCCACGTTTAACTAGTCTACCAAACGTTTAGAACAGGTGGTAGAAAATTGATGGTGCCAAACCCAGCTTGCTAAATACGGTTAAATCTGACTTTAGCCTACGTTACCCCAGAGATTTTATTACTGTTCTTCGTTGACTCAGAATCTTGTCTAATTGAATCATATCTGTCCCTTGCCCAGGCCATTGCATCTCGTGAATCATTCATGATGAGGCCAGCAATGCCATGTTCGGCGAAGACGGAGACGATAACTTCTTCATCGTCAAGTAGAACCAGACCAAACTCAAAGGGAATCTCTCTCCAGCGCACAGAAGTGGATGGACAATTGGATAATTCATTTACTTTCTCAGAGTCTTGGGATTCATACCAGTCTCTGATCTGTTGATCAAGAATAATTTCTACTGATGTTTCATCGTTAGAGCAATACTGGTAAAACTGCTCGTAATACCCTGTCAAGACTTGAGGTGTCGCTATACGGATGTCATTAGCCTTCTCAAGACGTTCCAAAATCGTTCCCATGAGACAACCCGATACATTCGGATGAGGTAGTTTCACTTCGGCATCAACTATAACTGACTCACTAAGCGAGTGGTTTGGCGGGAGGATGTCCAGAACTGGTTTTGCTTTAATGAGGTCCCGGATGCTGTTCAAGTAAGAATAATGCATCTCACACGCCAGTTGTCCCCAGGGAGTAGTGTGCCATTCCCCATCCCTATATGAAACAAGGCCCTTTTCTTCCAGCTCTCGGACGATGTCGTCGAGGGTGGAACGCGGGATATCTAATGAGTCTGTGAGCGTTCGCTTCTCTTGAGGGTCGTCATTTATTGTCCGTAAACAGTCTAATCGTGCTTGGAGAGTCTCAGCAAGCGGACTAGGGCTTGGTGGAACCATTTTCCAATGTGTGCTAATGTCACCACTAATTCATATTAAACTCTATCCCCGACCTACAATTAGCTGTAATATAGATTATAGGGACTATTGAAATATTCAGTTACTGATAGTCTGTTGAGGTCGTGCTGAGGGGTAGGTTCCCCAGCGAGAGCGTTTTGAACTGTCGTTTTTATCATATCTAAAATAGGTCTTGGAAATCCTGTTCACAAATCTTGTAGAGTGGCAACTGATTCGGGGATCCCCTCGACCAGTTCAGCAAGTAGTCATCTAAATTGAAACTTACTGGGATTTAAATCGAGCAAGAGGAATGGTGTGGCTTCGTTTCGGATTTTCTTGAAAACATCGTAAGCCAACCCTAAGCTCACTATTTTCCGAACGGTTAGAGCAAATTCGCCGCGGGACCGAGCCGACAATGCGGATCAAACAATGCCAGACAACGAAGTTACTCAGACACGGCGTGGCGTACTAAAGTCCACTGCTGGACTCGGCGTCCTCACGCTCGGCCTTGGTAGCGGAGCCGGGGTGGCTGCCGCCGATCCCAACAAGTTCGAACAAGGTACTGTTCGCTTCGTCGAAATCAAGGAAGAGTACGAGGCTCCTTCCGATGCCCCGACAATCTCACGAACTGGAACTGCGGGGTACGCGCTCGACCAGAGCCGAGGTGTTCTGACGCTGACGAATGCGCCTGTGGAACTCTTCAGGGAACACGATACTGTCGTAGCTGCTGGGGGTGACTACTACCCCGTCGACAAGTCGGTGCAGATCACGAATTCAGAGCGGGGACTACCGGTCAACACGAACTACCGACAGTTAGGCGCTCAGTACGCAGTGGTCGATCAAGTCCAGGCCGGTCGTTCTGTCCACGTCCAAGCAGAGGGCAGCGGTGTTCGAGTGAGTGCTGACAGTATCGACCTCGAAGTGTCCGTGGGGCAAGAAGTGGCTGATTCTGGTCGGCCCGAATCTGTAGCGGACTCAACGGATGAGAGTGCTACTCCTCTCGAACGCAGAGTTCAGACACGGAACCACGGCGAAGTGACAGTATTCGGTCATGATGACTACCTAGTCCTTCCGCTAGCGTCCGGGGACAACTACGCTCAGGCACGAGTTGAATCAATTCTCGCACTCGCAGACGAGCACGCTTCGAAGATCGAGGAAGCCGATCTCGTCGCAGTGCCGAAAGACGTTGATATCATCAAAGGGGGTGAGTAATAATGTCACAGCAGCAGGAGAAGTCGCAGGAGCAGGAGATACACGTCACTAGAGTCGATGGGAAGGTCAAGGAAGCGACGGTCGTGCCACAGGGAGTTGACATCAACTCTCAGGACGCAGTCTTCCAGTCGGGTAACATCGGAACACAGTTCGTCGGCACAGAACCGTTCTGGAACAACATGGATTTTAACCGGATGAGTGACATCCTCTCGTGGGTTTCTGACGCCTGGAGGAGCCACATCGAGGATGGAAGTGGTGACTACGAGTCGTGGTTCACGGCGCAGGGTCCGGCTGGTGTGACAGTTCCCTCTAGCGCACTTCCGAGCAGCGGCTCTCTCGCTGGCCGTCTCATCGATGCAGACGACTGGCTCCAGAACAACGAGAGCGACTTCTATGATGGTCCGTCCGCAATCGTGATTATCGACTACTACGGCCAAGACAGCAACACATACGGAGTCGGATACGAGGGGACGGCCGGAGACAGCGACAACAAGTCCAGCCTCGCTGACGTCCACCACGAGGACAACAACAACCTCCCCACAGAACTCTCGGAGGTCAAGGCGGACGGGACCGCGTTCCACGAGCTCCTTCACCTGTACAATTCCAGTCACCCAGCTGATGTGAGTACTCGGTCGGCCTCCCCCGATGATGAGATCAGCATCATGTACAGTTGGGACGGTGTGTCGTGTAGCAACAACGGGAGTACGGAAGTGATCGTCGAGTGGGTGAGCAACTGCGCTGAGAACAGCGTCCACTCCTACATCGACAGCAACTTCTGACTCGTTTCCCTTTCTCGTCTCTAATACAAGCTCCCCCTCAGGTTCGATCTCTGTACCTCACTTCGTAATTCAGACCTCCAGAACGGGAAGTATTCGGTTGTTAGCCTGAACTGACAGTATCGTTGCCGTCCTCACTCATCCCTGACGGCGTTTCATCGGCAGTAGAGGGATCAAGTCGGATGATTGCGATACAACTTATCCACGCGTCTGTTTCGGGATTGGGAACACCGATTTCGGAAGTGTAGGTGCCCGGATTAAGGTCCGTCTCTTCACGACCCGAGTTGATCACCTCTTGCAGTGTCCAAGACTGAGATTCTCCGGATGAAAGTGTTAGAGTACCGTCTGCGGTGGGTTGGAGTTGGAGTTGCTGCCACTCGCTCTGTGAGTGACGACGAATGGTCCAGCTGTAAGGGTTGAAGGTGAGTTCGGTGTCGGATTGGTTGTGAAGCGTCAGGGAGATCTGCTCTGACGGCAGTCCATCAGCGAGAGTGCTTCGTGATGGACGAGGTTCTAGATACACCTGTGCCGTTTCGGGATCAACGGTGTGCGAACAGACGGCCTCGTCGTGTGTCGGCGTATGTGGGGGACACGGAAGAGATGCTGGAGTGTTAGGTGTACTGGACGTATTCATATCTGTTTCAGTTCCTGATGCGGTCCGATTAGTTGTCTCGGTCACGCCATCTGATCCGTCCTGTGTACCTGTGTCGGAGAGACAGCCTGCAAAGCCGAGGGCCGATCCAGCACCGAGGCTGCCAAGGAGGGCTCTTCGTTTCATGCTCTACTTTGGAGTATGGCGGCCAGAAATAAATGTATTCAGCATGATAAAAGAGTGATTTTATCGCACTGATGGCTCTCGACGAGCGAGATAGAGTGCGGTAGATACCGAGAGAATGGTTACCCCTAGCAGAAAGAGAACGACTCCGGGGTCTGACTGGAGGACCACCCCTACGAGATTGTCAAACAGGGTATGAGGTTCACCACTCGCTGGGGATTTGGATGACTCCGCTATTACGTCGCTGCCTGTGGTATCTGAACTAGTCGCAGATGCAGCGATAAATTCAGCAATCAGACTGATCAATGAGACACCGCCGAGAAGACCAAACACTCGTGAGAGCAGCGTTTGTATCTGGTCTTGATCTTCATGTGAGCCAAAGCTTATCACTAGGGGATCGTGAACTGGGACATAGACTTTCATCTCCACGCCGTTTTCCGAATGCCAGGTATCAACTGGTTGGATCAGATCTGCTTCTTCTAACTTGTTGAGATGATAGTGGATATTCTGGATCGTACTGTCAAGCGCCGTGGCGAGTTCACGAGGAACTTTGGGCTCTTCATGCAGTTGCCGGTAGATGCGATACGTCGTCTCACTCCCAAGCGTTTCGAAGAGTTCGACTGCCTCATCCTCGTCCATACCGACGACTCGGAGGGGGAGATCATCGTTTGACGGTCGCTCTCGATGAAGTATTTCGTGTAGACGATTACGCATGCGTACTGGGCGAGATTCTTATGTTACTCTCGAGTGAGAACGGTTTGGTACGATAGCCCGACCAGCGTTTACTCTGGTCCATGACACGACTTGTAAAACCTCGAATATGTATGTTGGGGACGATAAAACGGGTCTTTGAACATACTAGAGGGCTGTCTCAATTTCGTTCGGGAGTAGCATTGACTGGCCAGTGGACTCAAGCAGACAAGCGGACGCCGCCACTCACGCTCCCAAGTGAGTATCGTAACTGCTGACGGCCCCGAGATGATATCGACCGGCAGTGGTGCGATTAAGATCACTGCTGGTGGAATCCGGATCAACACATACGAAAACGAAGCGGAGATATCCTGGAGTGGCTGGGCTCCCGAGTTCGTTGGCGACTTTCTCGCCCTGGATTTGCCTGCACTGTTAGAGATCGGGCAACAGTTGTATACGGGAGCGATTGAGAGAGACCACACCGTTGACTATCTCCTGGAAGGTCACCGGTCATATTTCGTCTTCGAGCCAGTAAGCGAAGAAACGGGCCGAGTTGCGTTTCAGACACGTGACCAAATCGATTCGAGTCTTGCTGTTCCCGATCCGACTCAATCTCAACGAACGCGTCAACTAATGCTATATTACTGGTCCAGTTAAACAGCCCTCCCTTGACTCTCCTCAACTTCCCTATTGGACGGCTTTTGTCATCAATAGAATTATCAACAACATGTCAAAATATACATGACATTAGGTAGTATTCGGGAGTATGCAATCAGAGCTTGCATCGAGGTTTAACGAATTCTTCGGCAAAGAGGAGTTCAATCATCCTGTTCTTGTGGCTACGCTTCAGACGACTCTATCTGTCGTGGGAATCCTTTTCAGCTATCTCTACATTCGGCCAGTGATTTCTCTAAATATGGGACCATTCCCCAAACTTATCACACTCCTCTTGACAATTGTGGTCGGGATTTGTTTATTTCAGCAGATTCTATTTCTGGCTATTCATATGGATGAGAATACGTTTTCATATTTGTAATTAAAACACTGTTAGCTCAATTGGTTCTATTTGCGTCATTCTTGTGCGTCCACGACGGCGACGCTCGCCAGGTTGACAATGTCTTTGACCTCGTCACCGCGCTGGAGGACGTAGACGGGCTTGTCCATGCCGACGAGCATCGGGCCGATGGCCTCGGCACCGCCGAGTCGCTGGAGCACCTTGTAGCCGATGTTGCCCGCTTCGAGGTTTGGGAACACGAGCACGTTCGCCGGACCGTCGAGTTCTGCGAACTCGTAGGTTTCTGTCAGCATCTCCTCGACGAGAGCAGTGTCCGCTTGCATCTCCCCATCGACCGGAAAGTCGACGTCGGGGTCGTCGTGCAGGATGTTCACCGCGTTGCGTGGCTTGCGAACGCCTTCGGTCTCGACGCTCCCGAAGTCCGAGTACGATAGGAGCGCCGCCCGCGGTTCGACGTTGAAGCGCTTGGCCAGTTCCGCGGTGTGTTTCGTCACCTCCG
The DNA here is from genome assembly GCF_000172995.2 of Halogeometricum borinquense DSM 11551. Classification (GTDB taxonomy): domain Archaea; phylum Halobacteriota; class Halobacteria; order Halobacteriales; family Haloferacaceae; genus Halogeometricum; species Halogeometricum borinquense. The sequence continues at coordinate 37,673 of NC_014731.1, read as the reverse complement.
CGAGTACTTCCTCGTCGGGATCGAGGTTGACGGTCGTGTCCGCACAGAAGACGACTCGATTCCGGAACGTCAGCATGTAGACACCGGCCGCGTAGTTCGCGTTCTCGGCCGTGCCGATAACCTGCAGTGGTGGTCGGAGCGCCGACGGGTAGTGGTTCGTCAGTCCAGTGAGCATCGCGTCGGCATCGCCCATTTCCACCATCACGCTGGCGAAGTAGTTCGAGTCTTGCCGGATGAGTTCGTTTGCTTCCGTCCGTGTGAGACCTTTTCGCTGCCGGTGCTCGTACAGGTAGTCCACGTAGTGGGTCCACTCCCCCTCGCGTGGGTTCACAACAACCGGGTCGAAGTCCAACCCTAGCTCTTCAGTTTTCTGTAGAATGTGGTCTCTCCGTCCGATGAGAACGGGTTCAGCGATGCCGTCTTCGACGAGTTGACTCGCTGCACGAATCGTCTTCTCGTTTTCTCCCTCGGCGAGTGCGACTCGTTTTGGATCCGACTGCGCCTTGTTCATCACGACACGCATCATCTCGCGGGACTTGCCGAGGCGCGCTTCGAGTTCCTCGCGGTAGGCGTCGAGGTCGCGTTCCGTTCTGGCTGCGCCGCTCTCTATCGCAGCCCGCGCGACGGCGGGTGTCACCTCGTAGAGGACGCGCTGGTCCAGTGGTTTCGGGATCAGATAGTCGGGACCGAACTGGAGTGGCTCGTCGCCGTAGGCCTTGACGACGGCATCTGGAACGTCCTCACGGGCGAGGTCTGCGAGTGCATCCGCAGCAGCGAGCTTCATCTCCTCGTTGATTTCGGTTGCGCGAACGTCGAGCGCTCCGCGGAAGATGAACGGAAAGCCGAGGACGTTGTTCACTTGGTTCGGGTAATCCGACCGGCCCGTTGCCATGATGACCGTGTCGTCGCGCGCGTCCTTGGCGTCCTCGTAGGTGATCTCGGGGTCGGGGTTCGCCATCGCGAAGATGATCGGATCGTCGGCCATCGTCCGTACCATCTCTTGGGAAACGATTCCGCCGACTGAGAGGCCGACGAACACGTCCGCGCCTTCCATCGCGTCTTCGAGTTCGCCGTCGTCCTCCCCGCAGGCGAACGGCTCGGTGAACTCGTTAAGGTCACCAGCTTCGGCCCGAGCCTCCGAGAGGATCCCGTCGATATCGCACATCGTGATGTTCTCCCGAGGGATGCCGAGCGAGACGTAGAACCGGGCAGTCGCTGTCGCTGCCGCGCCCGCACCCGCGAAAGTGACGTGCAGATCTGAGAGATTCTTCCCGACAATGTCGGCGGCGTTCTGTAGTGCGGCCCCGGAGATGATGGCAGTGCCGTGCTGGTCGTCGTGGAACACTGGAATATCCATTCGTTCTGAGAGATCCGACTCGATCTCGAAGCATTCGGGCGCTTTGATGTCTTCGAGGTTGATGCCCCCGAACGTCGGCTCCATCGCCGCGACGGCCTGCGTAAACGTATCGGGGTCATCGAGGTCGAGTTCGATGTCGAACACGTCGATGTCGGCGAAGCGTTTGAACAGGACGCCTTTCCCCTCCATCACGGGCTTGGAAGCCTGTGCGCCGATGTCACCGAGGCCCAGAACGGCCGAACCGTTGGAGACGACACCGACGAGATTCCCCTTTACGGTGTTACGATACGCCTGCTCTGGGTTCTCGGCGATGTCGCGACACGGTGTCGCGACTCCCGGCGAGTACGCCAGCGAGAGGTCACGCTGGGTGTTTGTTGGCTTCGTCGTTGCGATCTCTACTTTCCCCGGTGGAATACGCCGGTGATACTCTCGTGCGTCGTCTTCGAGCGTCATTGATTACTACTTCGCTGTTGATGGTATCTGCTTTCTTAATTAGTTACGCCTGCACTGGCGATCATGCTGTGACGCTGACGGAGCGAGGTCGTGACAATCGTGATCAAGTCTGGTCTCAAATCCACTTGCGTGAGCGTCTAAATGAGGATTATTGAGCGCTTTGTAGTGGGTAATTGTCGAACGGCCTCGTTTGAAACGGAATCACCCGACAATCATATGACGCTATCTCGAACCTCGTGATAACACATGCGAGACCCCCGCTGGCGATATTACCTCTATTCACTCACTGAAACCCAAGGACTCATCGCTCCCGTCTGGGTTCTACTGCTCCAAGCCCGTGGCCTCTCCTATTCCGAAATTGGCTTTCTCGGGGCGTTATACTGGGCTGTCCTTGTTTCCGCAGAAATTCCAACCGGCTATATTGGAGACCGACTCGGGTACCGTCGGAGTCTCTTCCTCAGCGCCCTTGTGACAGCCGTCGGTGTTGGGGGACTCGCGCTGTCCCACACCATCGTTCCATTTGCGCTTGCCCTTGGCACGTGGGCAATCGGGAGAACTTTCCGGTCAGGAACGGCCGATGCGTGGCTCTACAGTGCCCTTGCAAACAGTGGTGCAGTCGACGCATACACGACCGTCCACGGTCGGGGGCAAGCAATTAAACTAGCCGCCACGGCAGCGACCGCGATTCTTGGAAGTATCGTTTACAGCCAATCACTCACCGCTCCGTTTCTCCTTACTGCTCTCCTCCTCGGTGGAAACGCAGCGATCGTACTCTCGTTTCCATCGACCGCAAATATGAAACGCCCATTTCCGGCAGAATCAACTCGGCTCGAAACGACGCGGCAGGAACTGAAGCAGGTGTTCACCCAACCCGGTGTGAGGGGCTTCGTCAGCTATACCGTTCTCCTGTTTGGACTGGTTGAGGTCACTCGAACGTTCATCCAACCAATTGTCGTTGGCGACCAAGTCGGGCTTCCGGTAATCGCTGTCGGTGTTCTGTATGCGAGTTTCAATATCGTTGCTGCCGGAGCGAGCGCGGTTACTGATCGGATCGAGCGTATCATCGGTCTCCATCGCTGGTTCCGCATTGCCCCAATTCTGTTGGCTGCCAGCTTCGTGCTACTCCCAATACTGTCTGTCCTCGCTGTCCCGTCGTTCATTAGTATGGAGGCCATCTGGCGGGTCAGTCAAACCTTCCAAAGTGGGGTCATAAACGACCGGACACGGGACCACCGGCGGGCCACTATCCTGAGTGTCGTCTCGATGGCTGGCGGTGTCGCTGCAATCGTGTTTCGCATAGTCGGCGGTGTGCTTGCCGATTTGTTTGGTCCTCTCATAATGCTGGCAGCCCTTGCTCTTGCGTTTATTATCGGTGGGAGGGTTCTCCTCGTAGCCACACAGCAGGGGGTATTTGAGTCACCTCGGAAGAAATAACCGAGTAGTACCACTCTACAATTGCAATGATTGCCACTCAGTTCGACGTGTTTCTGATCGGTCTTGACGGCGTGCTCTCCTCCGGTGACGAGGTACTCTCGAATGCCGTTACCACTGTCAATCGACTCTACGACCAAGACAAGCAGATCCGGTTTCTCACTAACGACCCTCGTCCGACACGGGACACAATCGTAACGCGCCTTCGTGATTTCGGGATCGAGGTGACTGAGACGGAAATCATCACGTCGGCATGGGCCACAGCCGCCTTCCTCGATCAACAGGATATCTCAACCACCGCAGTCGTCGGAAGCGAGGGGTTGCGCTCGGAACTCCGCGATGCTGGAATTGATATTACAGAGGACGCTCCCGAGGTAGTTGTTGTTGGAGCGGATGAGCAGACAACATATCTTGATATCCAGCGGGCAGCGAGACACATTGATCAAGGGGCGCAGTTCGTTGCAACGAACTCAGACGGTGCATTCTCGACACCCGATGGTCCTGCTCCGGGTGCCGGTGCTATCGTTCGTGCGGTCGAGGCCACAGTAGAGACAGTTCCAACGGTTATCGGGAAACCCGAACCGCTGATGTTCGAGATGGCCCTTGACGAGATAGCTGCCGACCAGCAGGCAGTCGTCGTCGGAGATAACCCGGCCACCGATATTCTCGGTGCCCATCGGGCTGGCCTCCCGGGAGTGCTCGTCGCAGACGAGCAGCACACTGCACCATCAGATTCTGATTTCCGCCAGCCTGATGCGACGATTGGGACGCTCGCAGAGCTGTTTACCGACGTGACGGCGGCCTGGGAATCGCCACAGTACTCGTGGCCGGATGAAATTCGTCCGGGTGTTGGCGCGGTCGTGGTAAACGAGACGGACGAGGTACTGTTAGTGAGACGAGCTGACAATGAACGCTGGGCACTCCCAACGGGGACTGTTGAGCGGGGGGAAGCAGTTGACGAGGCGATCATTCGAGAGATGCGTGAGGAAACCGGGCTGCAGATTTCGGTTGAGCAACTAACGGGCGTCTATTCACGCCCGCATCAGCAGGTGTTTTCGTATCCGTCTGGGAGGGCAGTCCACTTCATTACGAACTGCTTTCTGTGTACCATCGATGCAGGGACACTTGAGGTCGATACTGACGAGGTCCTGGAGATCAATTTCTTTGAGTCAGATGATCTCCCAGCAGATATCCTCCCTATGCATCCCCGATGGATTGTTGATGCAATCGAGTCAGGTGCGGGTGCAGCTATCCGATGACTAGATACGAACCCTCGAGATCAAACGGTCCTTCCTGGTGCTGACCGAGCTACGGTCCCACCGTCTCCCGCCGCACGAACACGGATGAACCGATACGAACAGCGTCGTGTCGCTCCGCCTTGAAAAAGCGCTCAGAGCGTTGCTCTGGGTGACGTGGTGAATACACAGCGCGTATCGGTAAATTAGTCGAATAACCAAATCTTTAATACTTATTTAGGCTAGCCTAAAGTCATGCCAGGCAGCGTCGCGGTACACGAGGGACCGACACAGCAGGACATCGCGAAAGACGACAGTACGGCAGTGGGGGTGGACCTGCTCGTCGGCAGTACCAACCCGCTTTCCGATGGCGAATCCTCCAATGAGGGTCCAACCAGCACCGCCAAGAAAAACCACTGCACACTCACGATGCCGCCAACACAATTCGTTAAGCTTGCATCGACGTCGGAGAACGCCGTACCTTACCGTTTCAATTAAATGACGACATCCAACCGCGACGTCGTCATCGTCGGTGGAGGACCAGCGGGGTGCGCCGTTGGAGTTTGTATTGCCCGATACGGACTCGATGTCGTGATCTTCGACCGGGGGAACTCATCACTTCGCCGTTGTGCGTTTCTGGAGAACTATCTTGGATTCCCTGCGGGTATCGACATCGAGACATTCTACAAACTCATGCACGACCACGCCGTTGAGGCGGGCTGTGACCTTGTCTCGGACATGGTCGAGTCTGTTGAGCGGACGGATGGTAACTTCCGTGTCCGGACCCAAGAGGAGCGATCAGTCCTCGTTCCGCGAGTCGTGGCGGCCACCACCCACGATGGCGAGTATCTCAGGGGACTTGACAGCGACGAGGTGATGTTCGACACCCACGAGCATCACGGTGAGGTTCACGAAGAGTTCGACCGTGAGTACGCCGACGCCGACGGACGGACTTCTATCGACGGACTGTACGTGGCCGGGGGCCTCGCTGGACATGGCGAGCAGGTACTCGTTGCAGCCGGGCACGGAATGACCGTCGGCCGTGAACTACTGGCCGATGTCCGCTGCGAAGAGGGGTACTGGGAAGAAGCCGCCCCCCACTACGACTGGCTTCGGCGCCGTGCGGCTCTCGATTACGACTGGGACGACGAAGAAACCTGGCACCGGCGATTCGCGGATCACAGAGTAGCTGACGACCACGACATCGAGCAGGAGCGACTCCAACGGATTCGCCAGCGCGAAATCGAGTTCGTCAAATCCACTCACCTCGACCGATCAGAGATTGACAATCGTCGAGAACGTGCACACCGACGGCTCGCTACTCATCTCGACGAGGAACTCCTCCTTGAGGTCATCGACGACGATCGGTTACAGGAATACGTGGCCGAACAAGCGGAGACGACGGGGAGTGACGGGAGGAACATCTCCGACTGATGCCCGATTGAATCAAGAGGACGACACCGTGGCAGTGACACAAGTCCCACCGCTGGACCGGACAGGCCAGGGTAGTCGAGACCCGTTTTCGTAGTCGTCTGATCGACCGGTAGAAATAGTTATATACTTTTAGGCTAGCCTAAAAACATGGCAGCAGAGACTGACGTTCACGAGATTCCGACGCGGAGAGAGATGATACAGGGCGGCAGTACCATCCTCGGCGGGGGTCTACTCGCAGGATGCACCAGCGATGGTGGTGACCCAACACCGGCAGATGCGGCTGACACGGCGACGAACTCGCCGACGGACACTCCGACGTCGTACGAGGTGGCGATTGAGCCGGCGGGGCGCCACACGTTCGAGGAAGTCCCGGAAACGTACGCGAGCATTCCCGGAGCGTGGATGGACATCGCGATGGGATTTGGCATCCAGCCGAAAGCCGTCGCCGCCTTCGACCGGCTCCCGCTGAAGTACTACGATGCGCTCCCCGGCGTCGATTTCGATGCCGACGCCGTCCGAACGCTCGGTGAATCGGCCGAATCGAAGTACGATAAGGAGGTGTTCTACGACGTTGACGCTGACGTCCATCTCATGGACTCGCGTATGCTGAAGAAGTACTCAGGGTGGGACGACGAAGACCTCGAAGAGATCGAATCGAACGTCGGCCCGATTCTCGGGTCGCTGATTCGGTTCCCATTCGGCGGACGCGATCCGTACTACACGCTCTACGAGGCGTTCGAGAAGGCAGCACAGATTTTCCAGCGCCAAGCTCAGTACGAGGCGTGGGTCACTCTCAAGGAGTCGTTTTACGCCGACATTGAATCCCGTGTGCCCGTCTCGGGAGGCGACGAACCGACAGTCGCCGCGTTCAACTTCGGGTTCGACCCCGAGTCTGGGAAGTTCTTCGCGGCGAACATCGACGCGCCACGGAACGATACACGGAGTTTCCGGATGCTGGGTGTCAACAATGCGTTCCAGGGCGAAGAATACGTTCCGTTCAAGCCGGTTGGGATCGAGAAACTCCTCGATGTTGACCCCGACTACATCGGGATGATCGGCTACCTCTCGTATATCGATGACTCCCAGCTCCAGAAGGTCGTCGAGACGGCACAAGACCACGACGTGCTGAGTCAACTACGTGCCGTCGAAAACGGGAACTTCGTCCGGACTGGCGGCCAATACATGGGGCCGATTATCGATCTCTTCTCAACAGAGGCGCTCGCCAAACAGCTGTATCCCGACGAGTACGGCGAGTGGCCGGGATCGATTCATGATGTTCCCGAAGAGGAGCAACTGTTCGACCGTCAGCGGGTCGCCGACATCATCAACGGTAACGTCTAAGGCTGATAAGCCGTCCGTCTGTGTCACTTTGACGAAATTCGTATCGCTGTACCTAGTGAGCCGATCTGGATGACAGCACCGGGCTGCTTTTGAACAGCTTGGATTTGCTGCTCGTTTCGCGCTCTCAATTAGCGAGTACACGCTGAAAACTCCAGTATAGAGCGAATCTGGCGCTCTAGAGTCGCACTGTTGGTGGTGCTGAGTGCCCTCTCTTCCGGAACACGCCTTCGGTGCTAGGATTGTCGTCGCAACTGTCGTGAGTTCGGTGCCGCAGACGCTGTGTCCGTAGCCAGAGCCACGTGACTTCACGATGTCCAGAACTCCGTGTGGTACGTCAACCGCTGAGCGATGTGTTCAGACTTCGAGACTCCGGGGTAGGAGCCACTATCGTATTGTCTTCGACTGGTTACTTATCCGACTGCACATTCAGCGACCACTCACGGATCCACATCAGTAACTAATTGTATTGACCACTGATCTCTTCTATTAAATGACTAATTCCAGTCGTCCTCGAAATGGATCATCCGAAGACATCGGGCCTCTCGTGGGTGTTGTCGTACTCGCTGCCTGCTTTCTAGTTGCCACTGCTGTCGTTTTCTTCTTGATACGGTTACTTGGTATTCGGATGAGACTTGCGCTCAAGTTGGCAGTCGCTATTGTACTCGGCATTCTCGCCCTCCTTATCGTTTCTACCTTACGCTAACTGCACCGTCGCCTCTGACCACTCGCCGGTCAGAGAATCGACCTCGTGCGAGAGACGCACCCTGTCTGCAGCACGCCCACTGAATCCCGTCACCATCAGCAGGCTCAGGGTCTCTCAAAGTGGCTGGAAGAGACTGACACTGAATTCGGTACACTGAGACCGATATTAGTCGCCTGAAGGCTGCTGCTCCGAGTCAAATTACTCCAGAGGAGTACAAACGCTAGACTGTTGTGTTGAAATCCTATCCCGCTGAAGCAGCCGTCGTTAGAACTGCGAGTGTGTCCTTTCAGTGTCTTGTGTCAACATCCGGATGGTGAGTCCCTCCGTTGCCACGTCATGCCACTCTACCTACACTGGGTGGAGATGAGGAACGTGCCATCCGGGTTGATCCGAAGATACTAGCGTGATGTGTCTTTGCTGTTGAGGGTTAGAGTCATTCCAAGCTACTTGCCGGATGGAGAGGACCAGATAACAAAAAATCTAAAATACTGTGGTTTGTGTTTATTCTAACCGATTTATATTTAATGGTACTAATATAACGAGAGAAATGTCTTGCAAGCGCGACAATCAGTACTACCTAGGGTAGTTGCTGGGGCCCAGTGCCAGATTTGTCGGTGACACTGGGTATATCGGCTTCCTTGCCGACCTCGTTCGCTGGGATAGAAACTGTGAATGAGTCTTCGAGGTTGTTTTTGATAAACTCATCTGCCCCCACGGGGTAGCCGTGGATGTAGGTGCCTCGATCATCACCGTCGAACTCAATGCGGTCGCGGAAGGAGATCTCCATCGATTCGCCTTCGGGAACGAATAGAGGAAGGTTGGCGCTGTGTTGGAAGCCAGCGATGTTCTTGCGGTCGCCGTAGAACTTGTCGTTATTCTCTTTGAGTTGATGTTTCCAGGTGTCGTCAGTCATCGTCTGTTGGCTACCAGGTTCCGTGTCAAGGAGATCGCTCACAAGCGTTCCTGCGGAGAGTGCGATACTTGCGCCGCTGGCGACTTGGCCGACGCCGCTGGGGATGGTGGCACCGAGGACACCGAGTGCGAGGCCAGCGCCGCCGACTATTTTGGTGTTGGTCTCGCTGGTATCGACGTTCTCGAGGTCTTTGTCGGTCAACCAGTCGTTACCGGATGCCTCAACGACCGCATCCGGGACTCCCCGATGAAGATGGATTTGATCAGGATTGAGCATACTGGAGAGGTTGTTCGTCCCGGAGTAGTTCTCGATATTCGATTCGAGGGTATGTTTGGAGTGGAAGGCCTTCTCGAAAGCGGGCTTGCCCGATTCTGGTTCGTCGAGGGGGCCGGAGCCGTCGGCGCTATCGCGGGGACGGGCGGCGACGACGCCGAACGAGTTGAGGCCGAATTCGTACTCGTAACCAGGGGTATCATAGTTGTAGTTACCGTTGGGTTGTTCGGTGATGTTAGCGAGGTAGAGCACACGGCTGATAGTGATACCCGCGTCGTACGTGTTCGCTGAGCTGAGGTCAAGAGGCCAGTCAGAGGGTGCTTCCCATTTTGTATACCAGGTGTTGTCGATGCGGTCCCACCAGACCTCGTCGAATTCGGTGTAGCCTGCAGTTGCGGTGGCCGTATCGACGAGTGTGGAACCCATCCCTGCAAGGGTGACGCCCGTGGCGCCCAGTTTGGTCAGAAAACGGCGACGCGATTGATTCCTCGACGTGAACTGGTTGGATAATTGAGTCATCCGCATCAATCCAGATACTAGACGCACATAAATGTCATCCAAAAATAAGCTAGTACGACTCCCATATTTGACTTCCTGCCGCGCTTAAGAAGCAAAAAATATCCCGACGTAGGCGTTCCTCGCCATCTGTTAAACAAACTCCTACCCGGGTCCCAATGCCGCGATATCGGCGCCCACTGTCGCCAACGCGTCAGCAGGATTCGGATCACTGTCAGCGAGATGTGTATACCGGTGTTCTGGAATCGTCGCTAGTGCTGCTTCGATGGCTGTGCTGTACGTCTCAACACCCGATTCCCTCGGGTCGTCGTGCTGGCGTGACTGAGGAACCGCTCCCGGTCGAACACTGCTCACCACTCGCGACGCTCGTCGATGAGGTACTTGCACGTATCGGCTACGAGATAGCAGCTGCCACCGACGCCATCGATGCCGCCGTGCCCGGATATGGTGGCCTGTTTGATCCCACAACCACCCCATCCGAGTTGCGTCGCGCGCTCGACAGCGTGCTGGTGTCGGATCTCAGCCAGCCACCGGCCCCGGAGCCGACGGGCAACTCGTTCATCCTCTACGTCGATGGAAGTTCACGCGGCAACCCCGGCCCAGCGGGTGCAGGCGCGGTCATCATGGACGCTACCGAAACCGAACTCGCCCGGCTCGGCCGTCCCGTCAGCTCCCGGACGGGAAACAATACCGCCGAATACGTCGCGCTGCAGCTTGGGATTGCTGGACTGTTGGCCCGCTATGAGCTACAAACGCTGGAAGTGCGTATCGACTCGATGACGGTCATCCGAGATGTTTGGGATGGCCACTATCCGGTTTCGTTGTGTCCTTGCATCCTCGTTCTTGGGTGCTCTCGTCGGCTGGTCACACTGTATAGCGACTCTTGGTGGACAAGCGGGAAAATATCTTCAGGTGACGTATCAGTGACTCGTCGATGGCTATTCCAACAGCAAACAATTATCTCACAAGTAGACTTACTGACGAGATACACTCGGCGGGGTCTGCCGCCCGGACGCAGTCGTCGGCGGGAGCGGTCGTAGGGAATTCATGGAAGATGCTATTCGAGAGGTCACACCTGGCGAACTGTGCAACGCGGTCAGCCCAGGCGAAGTTACACTCGTCCTCGGGGCACCCAGCGTTGGGAAGTCACATCACCTGCGGCAGGTCGGCCCGTCCGTCGAGCGCCTCGCGGCGGCAAGCGCCGTCGAAGACGACGAACTCGTGGTCATCGACGATTTTGTCGCGGCGACGTTCGATCTGAGCGACGAAGACTACTCGACGGACGGAGAACCGCCCAGCATGAACGCCCTGTTCGCTCGTCCCGGAGGTGCCGTCCTCGTAACGCGGCCACGGAGTCTCGACTGGTTATGCCAAAGCGATCTCCCCATGTCCAGTGACATCGTCGGGCAGGTCGATTCAGTGCTCGTGGTTCGAACGCCGCCTGCGGAGAGCAGCGATGTGATCGACGAAATCCGCAAGCGCACCAGCCACCGACGTCCTGCTGGACTGAGTAACGAGGATCGCGCGTCCCTCGTCGAACGCATCACCTATCCTAACTACGAGTTCGCGGACGAGGGCCTCCAAGAGCGGGTCGGGACCATCGAGGAGACCGTCACACCCGCGGCCTTCCTCTCGCTCTCGCAGTACGGGTCCGAAACGGTTCTGGTCGGACCGGATGTCAGGACGGTGGTCGGTGACTGTGATATCACGGTCGAACCACTGGGTGAGGCGACATTCGAACTCATCTCGTCGCTCCATCCACGTGCCGAGGACGCCGGTCGTGACCCGACTGCATTGTCGCCAGCGGTGGCCACCGCACTCGCTCTCGTCGCGAGTTCGCTCGCCGCCGACGACACGGCGTGGTTCGAGCCGCTCGTTCGCCATCGGCCGCTGGCGGGAGCCGCCGAAGCGCTCGAAATCGCCTTCGATCTCCCACCGGGAACGATCGATCACCTTCGGGTGTTCGCGTCCGAGTCGATACGGACGAAGATCGGCCAGCGGTTGGCGGCCCAGCCCGAAACCGAGACAGCCATCACCAACGCGAGTGCCGCCTTCGAGGAGATCCGAGCTGGCATGCGAGCAGTCGGATCGTCACTGGACAAGGCCGCGGTCGGACCCGACGAGTACGGCTCCGCTCCACTCGTCGGTGCCTGGCACTGGGAGGAACCAGAGACGTTACACACGGCTGCAGCAGAGCGGGAGTTCCCGAACTCGGACGACGGCCCCGAAACGGACGACGGACCGGCGGGGGTCAGCGTCAACGAGGTCGTCGATGCACTCGATGGCGGGGTCGTCGTCCTCTCGGGACCGAAAGCGAGCGGGAAGCGACGGCTTGCAGCGAACGTCGCCACGGAACTCACGACGTGGGGGGCGACGGTCAGACTCTCCGATCTCAGCCGCCCCGACTACATCAGAGTGGGCATCGACGCCACGTCGGACGCGGTCGTGGTCGCAACCTACGGTGCCGGGCCAGCACGGATCACGAGTGATGCGGGGGTTCGGTCGCTGGTCGAGTGGGTCGCTGACGGCACCTGTTCGGGTGCACTGCTCATCTGTGACGACGAGTTCCGCGAGCAGTTCGACGCCATCGCCGACCGGACCGGCTGTGCCGACGTCGCCGCCTGGCGCGACCGAACCGAGTTCGAGCTAGACGATATCGCAGTCGCACCTGATCGGACATCCCGAGCGGTCGCCGACGACCTCCTTTCGGCGATGGACTGGCCGGACACCCGACACCCGTCCCGTCTGACGCTCGACGTGGAGAAAATCACGGACCAGAGTACATTGGCGGCAATCGCTGGCATGCCCGACAAAGATCTCGACGCGGCGTTCGTGGGTCGGGTACTCGCCGACGCCGTCGCTGTTGTCGCGCGGACCGCGCGACCGAGTGCCGCAAAACAGTGGCTGGCACTGTTCGACGACCTCGTTGGGGATGTCGGGCTGAATCGAAGCGATACCGACGGGGCCATCAGGTACCGAGGAGCGGTCTCCGGCACTGCCATGGCAGCGGTGGCGAGCGAGAACCCCACGACTGACGAGTGGATCGAAGCCATTGCTGACCGTGCGGTGGCTCTCACGAACGAGACCGCGACTCCGCCCGGACGCGACTCCGTCGGCGGCGACCACGAACCGTTCGTGGGTGCATTCGCGAACGCTCTGGCACGGCTCGCGTGGCCGACAGACGGTTCGGGACCGAATCACGGCGCACTCGCGTGTGTCGATCAAGTCCTTCACAGGACGGTCGATGCGGGGGAAATCTCCGAAGAACCGGGACTGACGCTCCGCTGTCGCGTCTACGGCGCGATGACCGAGCGAATCATCGAGACTGTTGCGGACACCACGGCGGCCGACGATGCGTTCGCGCCGGTCGCCGCACTCGTCCAACAGGCGGCCGCAACTAACGAGGAGGGATTCGCAGCGTTCGTCATCGGGAACAGTTTCGCGTCCACAATCGGGGCCGTGGCTGGCGCAGCGTGTTCTCCCGACAATCTCTCGCCATGGGTGGACGCGTTCGGCTCCCAGATCAGGGATTCGGTCGTGTTCATACAGCGCCAGGACAATCGAGCGGAGTTGCTCCGGCACGCCTACACTGGCGCACTCGGCTTCTGGGTATTCGAACACGGATGTCCTGACGAACGGATCGAGCCCTGGCTGGTGGCGGTCGGGGAGGACCTCTGCCGAACCGCGACGACCGCGGATCTCGACGACCCTGTGGCGTTCGTCGCCGAGGTCTACGGGCAGGCCGTCCGGCGCGTCGTCGCAGCCCGCAACTTCGACCGTGCGGAACGGTTATTCGGTGCGTGCGACCGGCTCGTCGACACCGTCGCGGCGTCGGACTTCGCTGCCGAGGCGTGGACGGTGCGTGCTGACCTCCACGCGGCAGCCCTCGCGGCGTTTGCCAGCGTCGAGCAGAGCGCTGACGGCGTCAACGACGGCCCCTACGGCATCGGCGCGCTTCCGTTTTCGGACTCGCCACGGTTCGAGGATTGGATCGAACTGTACGACAGGTCCGTAACCCGGGGCGCGGCGACAGAAACAGCCCATCGAGAGCGATTCCTGACGGCGGTCTACCGCGAGGCGCTGTCAACCCACGTACACGGATTCGACGACGACTCATCGTCCAAGAGTTCACGTCGGCGGGTACGCGACTCGGCGTCCGGAATCTCGCCACGCCGGGAGCGTGTCTGGTTCGAGGCGCTCACCGACCGCATCGAGACGGTGGCAGCCGCGGGCGACTTGGTCACTGACCCAGTCGCGTTCCTAGATGGCGTTTTTGGCGATGCAGCAGTGAACTGGGCGGCAAACGGGGAGGCGAGCGTCTCCCAGGAATGGATCACCTCGCTCGCCAGGTCCTTCCGTGAGTGCCGCTGGGAGATCGACGGGCCGACGAAGATGGAGTGGTTCGACGCCTTCGCGGAAGTGGATGCGGCGGTCCTCCAAACAGTAGTGACGCGGGCCGATATCGGCAACCGGTCGCATGACCGTTTGGTACAGGCAGTACTCTCTCAGGTCGAAACCGGGGCAACGGCGGCGGATAACCCTCCACATCCCGTGAACTACGTCAGCTCCGTCTTCGGAACCGCACTCGCGCTCGCCGTCGAAGCCGAACCAGCGGAAGTCAGATTCGGCGTTACGGAGGTCCTCACCGCCGCCGAGGAACGGGCCGACTTCGAGTGGGTCGGCATCGAGCGGGCCGGTATCTTCGAACGGATCTATGCCCGGGCACTCGCTGTCGTCGGCCGCACCAACAGCGACCACGCGAACGTGGAGACGTGGCTGGATGTCGTCACCGAACGAATCGAGGCGACCGCAACGCGAGCGGTACCCGAGGACCCCGCCGAGTTCGTCGCGTCCGTGTATACGCGCGCCTACGTCGATACGGTCGAAGCGGTCGAGGACGACACGACGACGTGGCGGCGACGCCTCGACAATGAACTCCGCGCGTTCGCCGCGAGTGCGAGCGTCGATGATCCTGTCGGGTTCCTGGAGGAAGTGTACGCCGACATCGTCGTGGAAGGGGTGAAAGGTGGCGAACCGTTCGAACAGATCGAAGCCTACGTCGCCGCTGTCCGTGCGTCCATCGAAACTGCGGCTGAGGCTGGCATCGTCCGGACCGACGACACGCTCAAACGGACGTTCAGACGGTCGGCCGACGAACTCTCGACTGCCAACCCACGTGTCAGCGCGGACTACGTCGCTCGACTCGACCACGGGCTTCGGGAAGTCGTGGGCGACGACCTCGCCGCGGCCGCCTTCGAATCCGACGGGACGGCCGACTAGACCGTCTCCACGAACGCCGACACCTTCGACACGAGAGGAACGGCCGTGGAAACGGTCATTCCTCAACCGCGTTTCGCTGGCGTGTCTCGGACAGCCGTGACTGGATCACCTCGTCAGCCGGGTGCGCCGCGGCCAGTGCCTCAATGCGGCCGAGACACTGCTCAGCCGTCTCGGACCGGCCGTTTTCTCCTAGGTATTTCGAGACGATAGAGAGGGTTTTGGCGTACAGGTAGGGAACGTCACCGTCGGGGTACTTGGCGGCGAGGTCGTCGAGGCGGTCGAGCGACCGGAAGAGATCATCGAACTGCCCGGCCTCCCCTCGATATCTGACGGTGTTGAACAGTCCCTGGGCCAAGCGGAGGGCAGTCTCCCCGCTGGGATACGATTCGTAGAGGGTCACCAGCTGGTCGAGGTGGTCGGAGAGGAGGTCAAGGTGACACGCCGCACCAGCATTCCGTGAGTGGTTCACCAGAGCTCGCGCGGAGACACACTGCAGCTCCTCGTCAGCCGGAAACGCTGCTGCCGCCGATCGGAGGCGGTCCATCGTGGCCCGTGCCTCATCGACACGGTCGGCGCTCCACAACGCGTCCATCATGCCGTGGAGCGCCTTCGCGAACCGGCGTCTGATCTCGGGGACGTGGGGATAGTCGGTCACGAGGTCGTCCAGGCGGTCGATGTGGATCCGACACTCCTCGAACCGGTCGGCTCGTCTCGCGGCCGTGGCCGCGGTGAAACGGGTCAGGGCGTAGGTCCGCTGGACCTCGTCACTGGATGGGTAGGTCGCGGCCAGTTCCTCGGCCCGGTCGATCGTGTCGGTCAGGGCGTCGAACCGGTCGGCTTGCCCCTGGTATTTCGCGGTGTTGAACAGAGCCTTAATCAGCCGCTCGTGAACCTCTCGTCTGGTGTCGGGATACTCGGCAGCCAGCGTCTCCAGACGGTCGAGGTGTGAGTGGACCTGGTCAAACCGACCGGCTTTGCCGGCTGGCGCCGTCGCGTTGAAGTGGGCGACGGCCAGCTGGATACGGATCTCGCTCTGGAGGGGGTACTCGGTGACCATTTCCTCAAGCTGGTCGATACACGCACGGAGCTCCGAGAACCGACCAGCGTTCCCTTCGGACGCCGCCGCGGTGACGAGGCCTCTAGAAATCTGAAAAAGGACGTTCACGTCTGCTGGGTACGCGAGAGCGGCGGCCTCGACCACGTCGAAGTAACTCTCACAATCCACTGGGACGACCGCATCGGGATCGCCGTCGACGGACGCGACGTCCTCCAGCGCCTGGGCGAGTTCGAACAACACGTCATCGTTGTGTGGGTGGTCGTAAGCCAACTCGTGGAGGCGGTCGAGGTGGCGCTGTTGGGTCTCGAAGGTACCGACTCCCCCGGCGTCCCGCGCGACCCTGCGGTGGGCCGTCGCCAGTTGCGCTGTGATTCCGTCGTCCGTTGGGAACTCGGTCGCCAGTTCCGACAGGCGATCGAGGTAGCGTTCGTGCTCGTCGGACTCGATACGACCGTCGTGTGCGAGGTGGGACGCAGCAGTGACGCCGGTGACGAGGCCTTCGGCGAGCCGTCGATGAATCTCCTCGTCTGTAGGATACTCACCTGCGAGCCCCTCCAGCCGGTCGAGGTACCGCTGGATGGTGTCGTACTCCAGTCGTCTGTCACTGCCGTCCATATAGACCGGGACGACGAGCGACCGGACCGTGCTCACCAGCCCCTTCGCGAGGGACCGGGCGATCCCCACGTCGGAATGGGCGATGGACACCGTCTCGAATCGGTCGAACCGGGCCGCGAGGTCGTCGACGTACCCATCCCGACGCTGGTAGGGAGCGACGTTTGCGAGGGCACTGGCGAGTTCGGACTGACACGCGTCGCCGGCCGGGTGGTCGAACGCGAGGGTTTCGAGACGGTCGAGGTGTGTCTCGACCCGTTCGAACTGACCGGCCTCGGAGTCGTGGAACGTAGCCAGCGAGAGGGTCTTCGCGAGCATGCGTTGTACATCGTCGGTGTCGGGGTAGTCGGTAGCCAGGGCGTCGAGACGTGCTTGGGCGGACCGTCGGTCCGCGACGTGATCACCGTCGGCCGCTGCAACCGCCGCGTTGTACAGGGCACTGGCCAGTTCGGACTGGATCCACGTTGCGTCCGGATACCTGGCCGCCAAGGCGTCGAGACGGTCGAGGTGGAAGCGGACGGACGTCTCGCCGAGGTGACTCCCGTCGTCCGCGAAGGGGGCTGCACACACGCGATTCGCGAGTGCCCTCGCGAATTGCAGTTGTATCTCGGTGTCCTCGGGGTGGTCGTCGGTGAGCCGGTCTAGCCGGTCGAGACAAGCCTCGATCACCCCGAAATCGACCTGGACGTCCGATTCCTCGTCGAAGACGGGATCGAGGAGGATCCTGCTGGTGTCGAAGAGTGCATTGGAGAGGTGGAACGGGACGCGGCTATCGGGAGCGTCCGCAGCCAGGGCCTCGAATCGGTCGAACCGGCTCCAGTAGCCCTCGCTGTGACCGGCGTCGTCCGCGTACTGGGCGGCGTCCGCCAGGGCATTGGCGTAGTGGGTCAGGACTTCGTCCTCGTGGCGAGCGTCTGCCGCCAGCGCTTCTAGGCTGTCGAGATGGGCCTTGACCTGGTCGAATCGGGCGGCCCGCCCTTGGTGTACTGTCGCGACGGGGTGGGCCTTCGCCAGGGCGCTACGGAAGTGCGGGTCCGAATGGTCAGCCACCAGGCGCGCGAGCCGGTGGATGTGGGATTCGAGGATGTCGAGTCGTCCGGCCTCGCCGCGTCGATACCTGCGTTGACGCTGGTCCGGGCGAACACGTGGCGGACCGGGTCGGAGTCTGGTGTCTCGGTTGCCAGCCGCTCCAGACGATCGATCGACGCCTCCGTTGCGTTGAACTGTCCCGCCTTACACTTGGCAGCCGTGGTCCACTGGAGCGCCCGGGCGAACACGAGACGAAGCAGGTCGTCGTCAGGGTGGTCCGCGACGAGGGAGTCTAGACTGTCGAGCAGTGCCTCTAGGCTGTCGCCGAGTCGAGCGCTGTCCACGGGCCCCAGGCCGGTGGAAACGATGGTCTCAGCGAGTCGCTGCTGCCAGTCGGTATCGGAGTTACCGTCGGCACTGAGGAGGACATCGAGCCGTTCGAGACGGGGTCGGAACCCGTCGGGGAGCTTTCGGCCGGCGAGTGCCGCGCCGAGGAAGGCCTGGGATACCCTGAGCTGGACCGGGATTGTGTCGGGGTTGTCCGTCGCGAGCGTTTCGAGACGGTCCAGGGACCGCTCGCATACAGGCTGGTCGCCTTGGGAGGTGACCACGTGGCAGTGTGCGCTGGTACAGTGGCCCTGGATGGCGTCCGTGTTCGGGTACTTGGCGGCGAGGTCGTCGAGGCGGTCGAGGTGGGTCTGACAGTCGTCGACGCGATCTGCCTCCAGGGAATGGAACGTGGTGATGGCAAGGGCATTCGCGAGTGACACCTGGAGTTGTGAGTGTGGGTACTCGGCGACTAGGAGATCGAGGCGGCTCAATCGATCGTCGAGGGCGTCGAGACGACCGGCCTTGCCCGCGTCGATCATGGCGTTGACTAACGCCTGGGCGAACTCCTGTCGTACCCCCACGTCGTCTGTGTCCTCGACCAGCCAGTCGAGCCGGTCGATATGCGTCCCGAGTTCGTCGAAGCGTTCGGCCGCCCCCGTGTGATATGCGGCGAAAAAGCGTGCCCGTGCGAGGGCAGTCGTGACCTCGTCGTCTGGCGCCCTCTCTGCCAGCGATTCGAGGTGGCCCAGGTGAGCCGCCTGCGCGTCGAACCGTCCCGCCGCACCCTCGTCCCACGTTGCCTTGGCGAGAATCCTAGCCAGCAGCGTTCGGAGATGCACGGACGACGGGTGTCTTCCGACGAGAGTCGCGAGGCGGTCGATGGGGACGGCGAGACGCTCGAACCGACCAGCCTCGACAGCGTCCACCATCGCAGTATATGCGACGGCGACGAGGTGAGACTGTCCCTCGTCAGGTGAGCGTTCGGCGACGAGTCCATCGAGTTGCTCGGCCTGCCTCCGACGGTCGTCGACCTCATCGACCCTTCCGTCGCCGAGTTCCTCGGCTGGGCTCAGCGCGTCGAGTAGTGTCTCGACCACGATGGAATCGGTCTCATCAGTGGTCACGTCGTCTCCGCCGGAGGGCTCGTCGTTCATACTCTGAAGATGTTTCTTCCGATCAAAAAGTATCCGACAGCTGACCCGTGGTCGGCGTATCCGGTTCCCGAGCCGGACCAGCAAGAGTACTTGGGTCGCCTGGAAACACTGGTTGACGTCTATCCCGATAGCGAAGCTTTCGACACAGGTGTCCCAAATCCGTCGTCAGGCGGTGCGTCTCGCGGTGAAAGGACGATTCGAATAAGTAGTGTTAAATGACTAAGGATAAATATTATAGCCGAGTGAAAAATTAATGGATCTAGGAGATAAGCGAAAAGTAAAGGAGTTCAAGGAGGATGAAATGCCGTCCCTAAAGGAATCGATGGACGACGCAGCCGGTTTCCAGGTCGGTCTCGATATCGAGTGGGAATCACTCATCGACGAGAGAGTCAACGAAGATCTCTGGTTCGAGGGATGGACGAAAGTGTACTTCCAGCCGACAATCGATGCCTTCGAGGCGATCTGTAGCGACGAACTGGGGCGGGAAGCCCTCCAGGCGGACCTCGAGTCGGTCGTGTTCAAGAACGAAGCAGGGATGACCGGTGACATCAGCTACGAAGATGGAGTCCTCACGGTGGACAAAGAACCGTGCACCAACATGGACAAAGTCGACAAACGGATGGAGTCAATCGTCTCGTTGCTCGAAAGCAACCTCTGAGAAGCCCCGTATTCTCCCACCGAGACGGATCGCGAGACGGTGCCCGATTTCGCGGTGTCACGGCACGCTTTCGGTCCCGAACGATACATTCGGGCAGGGGTTTTTCCGAAACGCACCGTCCCGGATTCGCATCCTCACGGTGATAGTTCGTTTGCATGTCGAACATTTGTTGCAAGAAAATAGGCGGCACTGTCTAGTTAAGCCAGTTTGAGGAACGAGCAGGTCGTTGAGTTAGTTGGTCAAGATGCTCGCAGACCTGCTCAGCGAGTGCTTTGAGACGGATTATGAAGAAACTTGGGAGCGTGAGCGGACGGCGACACCCGTCAGGGTGTTCGCCGTCCAGCTCCACGCGACCGGGTGTTCGCTTAGAGAGACAAAAGAAATTCTTCGAATACTCGGCGTTGAACGCTCTCATCAAGCTGTTTGGCAGTGGGTACATCGACTGGCTGACAGCGGTCACAACCCGCCTGAGGCAACGCCGAAGCGGGTTGCGGTTGATGAGACCGCTGTCAAAATCAACGGTGAGTGGTCTTGGTTGTACGCCGCAATAGACATCGAGACGAAGCTGATTCTCGATGTCGAGTTGTTTGGACGGCATGGTACCGATCCGGCTGCTGCGTTTCTCCATCGACTTTCCGAGAAACATGATCTCTCAGATGCTGTGTTTCTGGTTGATGGCTATGGCTATCAGACTGCCCTCTCTCGATTAGGATTGAGCGGTCGGCTTGACTACGTCGAGCGAAACCTCATCGAAAAATGGTTTCATACCCTCAAAATGCGAGTCGACCGCTTCCATAATTCGTGGGTGGGCAGTCACGGAAGCGTCCGCGAGTGGTTCATACAATTTGCGCAATACTATAACTTTCAACGACCGCATCAATCGCTCAACGGACGTACGCCGGTTGAGGAGGTCACTAACTAGACAGTGCCAAATAGGCAGATTGAAAGTACAGTTGATATTATTGAGAGTATGAAATATAGACGGAGTTTCATTGCGACACTCTCACTTTCAGCTTTCGCCGGGTGCCTGAGTTCGAACGACGATAACGGGGGAACTCCGACTGATACTGGCGGGACCCCAACCGATGTCACGGAGACGGCAACCGACCCTGTCGACGAATCTGGGCGAAAGCGGGTGTTCCGTTGCATCTCGGCGATCCACATCGAGAAGTTTCAGGTTGTGGAGGGAGGAACTTCATCCTGACGCTGGACAGACACGCCTCGATCGAAACCGAAGAGCGCTGTTGGAACGACCTGCGGCACTACGACACACTCTCGGCGTCCTTTGCAGGCCAGACGGTGGGAGTTATCTGTCTGTCCTCGGTGGCCGATAGGTCAGCGCTGAATTTCTCGACCAGGTCGGCGGCCGACGAGTCACCGGCTTCGATTGCAGTGATCTCTACGGGCGTCAATCGCACGGAGACGTCGCGCTCGACGGGGCCGCCGAGTAAGAACGTGAGAATCCACTCCCCGTCGCGGGCCAGTAAGACGTAGGAGTATCGTTTCCGGTCGAGGACTCGCATTGGTTGGCCAAGGGACGATACGGAGTAAACAGTTCCGACAGAAGCGAAGTCTTTTTCGCTCGCTATTGACTTGTTTCGGCATACCTTTCCGCCAATTCGACGGGACAGCACGCGGCGGTTCGCGATGAGGAACGGGGCGACGGTGCAGTGGTGGACCTGCCTCGGCTCCGTGCATGAACGATTCGTAACGGATGCGGCACTGGCCGGTGACAATGTTGTGAATTCGGTGAGTCTCTTCATAGCTAGTAAGCAGTACAGCAAAACGATTGGTTGGTTGGGCGCGTGGTATCCGGATTTTGCCTCAACTACTCACCTCTCTGAGCATTTTCCTGGTGCCAATGATATCATAAATAATTGATACTGTACTAATAAAAAATACGTATGTCCAGTACGAGAACAAGTCTATCAACTCCAGAAAATCAGCGACTGCTACTACGACCAATACGCCTGCGATGAGTTGTAGCATTCGCTCGGCGCGTGTCTCCGGGAGGGACCAAACCATTTACTGATTGACTATTTAGCTACCTTGTGAATAAAGAAATCGTATTCACAACACATATGGCTGAAGAAGTGAGCAGTGGGTAGTTTCATGTGAAAATCAGTAAGATTGTCAAAAAGTCGTGACTACCTGACGTCAATCCGCGGCCATCGACTCGGCGACAAGATCGACAGCCTTGATCCGTACGCCCGAGACGACACTGAACAGACCGACGGCGTTTCGATTGGGCCTGTCGATCGTCAAATTACGGATCTCGTGGCCGCGACCGTCAAACGAGCCACGAAACTGATCTTGTTTCGAACCGGAATCCCCGATCGGATCGAATCCGTCGCCGTCGTTCCATACCGTGGTATCCCCAGCGTCGATGTCGTTCCCGAGGACGTAGTGGGCAGCAAGATCCGCGTCGATTGCCTGTAACTCCCGAACGTCTGTGACTACAACGGGTCAGCCTCTCAGCACCGTTTCTCTCGTCAAGCAACGGCCCGTACGCCGACGATGCCGCTGGTTCGTCTCCACCACTGTCGGTCATCTTATGTCAGTAGTGGCGTAACAGATCATCGAAAAAGTATCGTAGAGCGTCCAAACAATTGCAGGAAGTTGTCCCCGAGTCGGCAACTATCTATGCCGGCCATTTATGTTTCCACAGATATTTGACATTCTTGTCTAAGAGGCACTGTCTAGTTAGTGACCTCCTCAACTGGCGTTCGTCCATCGAGCGATTGATGCGGTCGATAAAAATTATAATATTGCGCAAATTGTATGAACCACTCGCGGACGCTTCCGTGACTGCCCACCCACGAATTATGGAAGCGGTCGACTCGCATTTTGAGGGTATGAAACCACTTTTCGATGAGGTTTCGCTCGACGTAGTCAAGCCGACCGCTCACTCCTAATCGAGAGAGGGCAGTCTGATAGCCGTAGCCATCAACGAGAAACACAGCATCTGAGAGATCGTGTTTCTCCGAGAGTCGATGGAGAAACGCAGCCGCCGGATCGGTACCATGTCGTCCAAACAACTCGACATCGAGAATCAGTTTTGTCTCAATGTCTATTGCGGCGTACAACCAAGACCACTCGCATTGATTTTGACAGCGGTCTCGTCAACCGCAACCCGCTTCGGCTCCGCCTCAGGCGGCTTGTGACCGCTGTCAGCCAGCCGATGTACCCACTGCCAAACAGCTTGGTGAGAGCGTTCAACGCCGAGATAGCGAAGAATCTGTTTTGTTTCTCTCAGTGAACACCCGGTCGCGTGGAGCTGGACGGCGAACACCCTGACGGGTGTCGCCGTCCGCTCACGCTCCCAAGTTTCTTCATAATCCGTCGCAAAGCACTTGCTGAGCAGGTCTGCGAGCATTCTACCCAATTAACTCAACGACCTGCTCATTCCTCAAACTGGCTTAACTAGACAGTGCCCTATCGATCAAATTGACCGCATCGCTGGCGAGACGTGGCATCTGCGCGGCACGTCGCAATCTCAATCCACACCACTCGAGCAGGCACGGCGACAGGGCTTTGCACTGCGCAAGTTCTTCATGGACGAACCAGAGCTCTTGGACGGTGGACAGGTAGCAATCCCGATGAATCCGTTTGTTGTCCTCCCGAATATCACCCGCGAGGAATGGGAGGCACGCGGCTTTACGGGGCCAAGCGCCCCTCGCGTGCTGTTAGGTGATGAGTTAACGCCTGTGGCACTCCGGGAGCAACTTGACGCGATCCGCACGTTTGACCCGTTAACCTCAGCCGAATATGACACAGCACGTGCTGTCCTCAGCTGCGGACAGGCAATCAGCGATATCAGTATGTCGCCGCCCGCAAATCCTGAGACGCGACGCGACTACTACGAACACGTCACGAGTCAGCTTGCGAAGTTCGATTTGAAACAGGAAAAGATCGGCATGCGGATCCCACCTGGACCGCAGCAAATTCGAGGGATCGCTGGGTCTGGGAAGACCGTCCTCCTTGCCATGAAGGCGGCGAAAATGGCGGTCGATCACAAGGACTGGACCATCGCGCTGACGTTCCAAACGAAGAGTCTCTACGATCACATTACCGATCTCACGGAACGATTCTACAGGCGGTTCTCGAACGGACAATCACTGGCGGAGAGTGATTCGTCCATCGAGATCATCCACGGGTGGGGTGGCCACACAACTGGCGAGGGCATATACAAACGAATCGCAGAGGCAACTCCAAACGCTACCTTCCGTTCGGTGACCGATGCTCGTGCAGAATTCGGCTCCGACACTGATCCCCAGGAAGCGGTGGCGGCTGAACTGCTTGCGACCGGGGACATCCCAGACCTCTTTGATGCGATTCTCGTCGATGAGGCACAAGACTTCGGTCCGCACTTCTTCAATATGTGTCTCGCTGCACTTGACTCGTCCAACCGGCTCATTTGGGGCTACGACGAGGCACAAAATCTCCACAGTTTGCGTGCCCCGAGCCCCAAGGAAATTTTCGGCGTTGACGACACCGGCGATCCTGTTGTTGACCTGAGCGGGTCGTATTCAAACGGGGTGCAAAAAAGCCACATCATGCGGAAATCCTATCGCGCACCCCTGGAGGTTCTGTTGACTGCACACGTCCTTGGGATGGGACTCCTCCGTGATGGCGGTCCTGTCCAAGCAATTACGCGGCAAGACGGCTGGGAGAATCTCGGCTATGACGTCGATGGTGACTTCCGGAAAACAGGGAGTAAGGCACGTCTTCAGCGGCCTGAAGCAAACTCACCACATCCACTCTCTACGTTTGATACAGCCGGGCCATTCGTGTCGGCCGAAGCGTTCGACGATCCAGCTGCAGAGCTCGACTGGGTCGTTGACCAGGTTGTGGCTGATGTTCGTGAGGAGGGCTTACCTCCGGAGCGTATCCTCGTCGTCCCGCTTGGGCTGGACGCAAAGGATCGCGGTCAGCAGCTTCAGTCATTGCTGCGCGCCCATGATTTAGGAGCGACCTGTGCGTGGGAAGGTGACAGAACCGAATTTTCGCGGCCGGGTGAGGTAACGATCTCGACGATTCATCTCGCAAAAGGAAATGAAGCTGCCTCGGTGTATGTCGTTGGACTCAACAATGCAATCACAAACCCGTATCGCGAGCTTGTGCAGGCGCGAAACGAAGTGTTCGTGGCGATCACGCGATCACGAGCTTGGTGTACAATCACGGGATGTACACATGACGGTGCGGTCGGGATCATGGATGAGCTGCACACGATCATCGACATTGTCTCGTCGGACACTCCGGTTGTCGAGTTTGAGGTCCCCAGTCGGAGTTCCCTTGACCACGAACTGGAAGAGGATACGGAGAACCTGACGGCGACGAACCTCACCGATTTCGCCTGAGCTCAAGCAGCGGCGGTGATTGTGACTGGGGATGCGCCGGTAGTCCTGCTCGCCCGTCTCGTCCATGCCTGCACACTCTGCTCGCGTGAACGGTTTCGGTGACAGGGTTAGTCTCGTTGCTGAAACCACTGCGCGATTTCCTGCTGAAATTGGTCGAACCAGTGGAGGTCGTTGTGTAGCACAGCGTAGACAACGTCGTGGTTCACATCACCGTACCGATGGGCGAGGATATTTCGAAACCCGACGGCTTCTTCCATCTGGTCTTGAACGTTGGGTGAGAGTATGCCTGCATTCCCAAGCGACTCGATCTCTTTTTTTTGCAGTCCCACTTGGAGAGGCTCTCTGAAGCACGAATATGCTGGTCGAGATCAATACAGGATTGAATGAGATTCATGAACGTTCTCTCAACCGCCCGTTGGACGACGATATCGTCAACATACTCCGTTTTCGACATTCCCCGCATTTACTTCAGGTCGTTCGTGTACTCGTTGATGTACCGAAGCTTGTCAACGACAATGTCGAAACAGCGATTGAACTGAAAGACGCAGACGACGACCCCGACACCGTCCTCGGACGGGTCGGCGTAGCCCACGCGGCCGACCAGCCGGTAGGCGGCTACCGAAAGGGATGAGCCAGCGCCTTGCGCTTGGGATGGCTCTGGTCGGGTCACCGGATCTCCTCGTCTTCGATGAGCCCTCCACCGGCCTTGACCCCACTGGTGTCAGGACGCTTCGGGAAATCGTCCGCGAGGAAGCCGACCGCGGCGCGGCGGTGTTCTTCTCCAGTCACGATCTCGATCCAGTGAACTGACACACTCCACCAGTGAGGTTCGATTTCGAGTCAGACCCTCAGCAAGAACTCTCATCTACTCATCACAATTTCGAGCGCGCTCGCCATCGCAGCCGGCTCACCTGTAATCGCTACGGTGTCCCTGTCGGCGGCAAGTTCACAGATACCGTCTTGGACATTTTTTGCGTTGGTACGATGAACGCGACATTGACAATCTGAATGACATCACAGTGCCGAGTTTGGAGCCTTTCTACAGAAACCCGCGAACTCGCTGACGACATCCGTCCGTACAACGTCATGGGTGGACGAGGGTCCCCAGACGACGTGACCCCTCACTCACTTCGTCACTCGGTCGTTTATCGGATGATGACCTACGAAGACAAGCACATCTACGATATGAAGAAGAGACTTCGACACGCTCCTCTCCAAACAACAGACCAGATTTACAGTCACTTCGACCGTGTTTGATTCGGGACTCAATCAGTTCTTTCTCTTCCAGTTGAACCAAGAGTGGGTCATTGAAGCGGCTCCTATTTTCCGATACGTGAGGTAAACGATGGATAGGCTGACTCCAGCACCAAACGTGCCAATCTCTGTTCCCAGCCCAATGAAGACAGAAGCTCGGGGTCCAAGTCTACTCAGAAGTGGTAACGATTGCAGAAAGAACGAAGGTGAACACGGTCACCATTCATCCTGACGGTGAGTTTACGTTCTGGCACGGCGACGACGATCCGCTCTTCGGACACGCGATCCTTCTTGGGACTGTCGTGCAGAAATTGCTGGCTGACCCCGCGCACAGCGACACCTGGTTGGTTCGAGTCGTGTCCTGACACCAGTGGACTGCCTACTGACTCTCCTCCACCACCAAGTTCACGTCAGCGTCGGCGACTCGCTGCAGTTCGGTGTCGCTCACTGTGACAGCATCGGAGTGGGCGGTGTTGAGCGCCTGCAATCCCTCGGCGATCGACGATCGGACGAAGAGATACTCCTCGTCACATTCGAATCGGGACTCGAGCGCTTCGACGGCCGTGGCGGTGAGCACTGGCTGGGAAACGCCGATGGCTGCCAGTGCGTTCGCTGCCGACGGCCGAACGTCCGAATCGGTATCGCGAAGGCCGGTCTGCAGATCCTCGACGACACGCTCGGCTGTGTCTCGATCCGCAGCACCCATCTGTCCGAGTGCTTCGAGCGCTGCCGCACGGACCTTCCATTCATCGTCGTCGAGGAGCAGCTGTACCTCCTCGCTGACGCGTGCGGCCACGTCCGAATCCGTGGTGGCAATCGTGCCAAGTGCCTCGGCAGCCGCCGCGCGCACACGATAGTTGCTGTCCGCGAGACGGTGCTGCAGATCGTCGACGACGAGTTCGGCCATCTCGGGGGCTGCGGCCCCAATCGTTCCGAGCGCGCTGGCGGCCGCTCTCCGGTTCCAGTAGGGGCCCTCAGCAAGCAACTCTTGGAGATCCTCAACAGCGGGAGCCACTGTCTCGGGACGAACACCGCCGATCTCACCGAGCGCAGCGGCAGCCTCTGCTGAGAGGTTCTCGTCAGCGAGGCAGGCTCGAATCTCGTCCATCACGGGATCGAGGGCGTCGGGAGTAGCAGCACCGATTCGGCCGTAGGCACGGATGATGTCCTCCTGGAGTTGCCACTCGAAGTCGTCGTGAGTCGCCGCATTCTCGTCTTCGACGCTGCCAGTCAAGTCGAACAGCCCGTATTCTGTCGCGTCGCTCCCGACTGCTTCGTCTTCTGCCGTGTCGTCTTCGAACCAGTCGTGCAACTTCGCGACGACGCGCGGCGCGATCTCAGGATCAGCTGCTGCGATCTTCCCGAGAGCCGTCACGACGTCGAACTGCAGATCTTCGCTGGTGTCGTCGAATCTCGCCACAATGTCATCGATAGCCGGCCGGACTGCAGCAGGCCGAACGGTTGCGATGTTTCCGAGAGTCTCCACCGCGGACGAGCGCACCATTCGGTTGTCATCGTCAAGGAGTGCCCTGAGACGGTCCAGTTCGGGAACGACCGTCTCGGGGTGTGCGACCCCGATGCCGCCGAGAAAACTGAGTACGACACTACGGTCGATATCAGGGGACCGATCGTCAGGATCCGTCTCGGCGAGTGACAGCAGTTCCTCGACCACCATCGGGGCCGACTCGGGATATGCCACAGCGATCCTGCCGAGTGCACTCCCAATCCCGATCCGCGCTTGATCTCGCTCCGCCGCAGCGAGGTCCTCTCGCAGCATCTCGACGACAGGATCGATGATATCTGGCCGTACCAATGCGACGGTGCCGAGCGGCGACGGGATCGCACTGGCGTCGATCGTCTCGTCCGCAGACAGTGCTATCAACTCGTCTCTGGCAGGAGCAATCGCTTCTGGATAGGCGTGTGAAATCGTCGACAACAGGCTGATTGCGTTGGCCCGCACAGCGTCGTCGTCGAGAGAGCCAATGAGAGCGTCCACGTGCGGGCGAAGGAGGACAGGCTCGGCCTCGGCGAGTTTCCTGAGGGATGTCACGGAGGTGTCACGCATGTGCTCGTCCTCGGTGTCCAAGTGTTCCAGGAGCCACTCGATAGTGGTATCGAGCGCATTCGGGTCCGTCCGTGCGATCCACGTCAGCATGTCGAGGGCCTCGTCCCGTGTTCGTCTGGTCTCGTGGACGAGGTACGGCTGGAGGGCCACTGCGACACGTCGTGTGCAGTTGGGGTGGGACGAGATCTTCGACAGGGCTGCGTGGGCGTCTGAGCGCCCGTGGCGGCCGTCGAGGAGCGCACACAGGGCCTCGATTTCGTCGTCCGTCGCCGTGGTGGGATCAACTGTCTCTCGGAGTTTCTGGGCTCGTTGTGCTTCGCCGTCGGGGTCGTCTGGGGTATCGTCTGTCATTTGATATCGGGGAATCGGACTCGGTTGTGAAAGTGCAGATTCGCCATGCCGAGCGTGAACGTACTCGTGGTCCTAACCGGCTCACCCTCGCCACTGTGACCGCGAACGTCTCCACCAACACTTGTAGTTCTGTCAGATTTGGATTAAAATCCACGGGTGTCTTTGTTGGTTCGTCGGGATGCCTTGATCCCCGTCTCGCGGACGCCTGCTGTGTGTCAGTCACAGTGGTTCTTCTCGGTCAGTCACAGAGACAGTCCTGCGTCCGCGTCAGTGCGACGACTTCCTCGTGGAGCGTGCCGGCAAGCGAGAGGAGCGTTTGCGCGCGATACTCGCCAGCGATTCCAGTTCGATAGTACGACTCCGACCGGTTCTCGATCCAGAGTTCTTCGAGTCGGTCGGCAACGTCCTGCGAGAACAACCCGGCCCGGACACCTAACTCGTAGACTTCAGTGTGTCGTTGACGAGGAAGCAAAGGGCGAAGACCACTAAGCCACTGAGGAAGGCTAGGGTCGCCGGATCTGTGTTCACCATATGGCGTCTTCTTGACGAACTATACTGACTGTGACGGTGGCGAAGCACGTGACAGGGGCCGGGTTTCCGACGTTCATCGGACCTCCGTTTCATATGCTTCGAGTGGCCAGTTTCAGACAAACCCTGTGGGGTAACACATTCGGTCGGCACACCGTCGCACTTGCGGCGTCCGAAGTCGAAGCGCTCGACGACAGCGAGTAGCTGATTTGCGGTAGTGTCTGTGGGCACTGCATGTTAGCCGTGGCTAGTGGATGCGAAAAGATTGGGCGGGTGGTGTCCGAATTGGCCGAAGTCAATCCAAAATTTGAAATTGTGTGATACGAACATGGGACATCTTTTCGGACCTATTGCTAGTACAGAGGCGATTGAGATTATCAATTTGGATATTATCTCAACAGATTCAAGACACTGTCCGGACATTTGAGATTATCAATGCAAGCGGACGCAGATACTCGACGACTCGCGGTCGCCTTTTCTACTCTCCTGATACTCGCACCCCTTGCGGGCTGCGGGGCGGCACTCGATGCGACAGGCTTGGGTAGCGGTCCAACCGTATCTGATCTTCGGCTTGGAGAGTATGAGGATCAGCCGCTTTTGATGTTCAACTACACTGTAGACGACTATTCAGACGCTCTCCTTGAGGGACCGTCCGGCCAAGTGATCCAAAAGACGACGCTGGAGCCGGATCAAGAAGTGGCGGCGTTCAGTCTCGTTGACCCCCGTCCGGGAAATTACACGATTATCCTCCAGCAGGGTGGTGAGACAAAGTCGACAAAGACTGCCTCCTACGAAGGTGCGTCACCCACAATCACGACTACGGAAGCAGCTTGGTCTGGGAACACACTTCAACGAGTCAACGTAACGGTGAACAACAACGGTGATTTCCCCGTGAAGATCTCTGAGGCGGTCGTCAACGCTCGAGACTCGGAAATGCAGTCGAGTCCGTACGTCTGGGTCATGCCCGGTGAGACGGAGTCATTCTCGATCACTCCGTCCTACGGAAAAGTCTCGATCCACTCAGCCGGTGAGGTCCACGGTTCGGTCACGGTCACTACATCCGCAGATGAACTCTCCAGTTCGTTCACAAAGACATTTGAGGGGCCCGACTTGGCAATCACGAACGTCGAACCCGTTTGGGAGGGTGGATCGCTAGAATCGACACGGGTAACCGTCGAAAACCAAGGCGACCTCACGGCTTCAGCGTGGGCGGGTATCCAGCGTGGTGACGAAGTACTTGCCTCGACGTACAACGAGTCTATTTCACCCGGACAGAGCGTCCAGTACGAGATTACGCATTACAGCGGAACGATCTACGAACCAGAGACGTCGGGAGAAATTCAACTTCAGGCGATTGCGAACTCCCCATCTGGGTTCACGACCCAAGAGTTCACTCGTGAAATCTCCTCAGCAAGTCTCAGTATCGATTCGTTCACTCCCGTGTGGGAGAATGGGCGGCTCACTAGTGCGACATTTACCCTGTCGAACAACGGTGATGTTGCCACCGACTTCTCTGCAAGCCTGATAGTCAACGGTCATGAAGTGAAGGAAAGTCAGACTATCCAATCGCTCGCTGGCGGTGAGACCGAAGAGTACGAGATTGTGGATGATAGCTGGGGTGCTGGCTCCGCGTTGTTCATCAGCAATGGCGGCGAGGAGACGGTAAAACTCGAACTAACTAGTGCTGGAAATTCTGTCACGGCGAGCAGTAGTCAAGAATTCGACGGCCCGAGTGCTCAAATCAATAGTGTGGACACGACCGTGTTCGGGAACGATAACAGCGATACCCCGGAACTCTCTGACCTGACCCTTGACGTTCAGAATACTGGGGATTCGGTGCTGGTGTACGATTCGGTTCGGTACGAGATCGACGGCGTGAGTTCGACCGAATCACTCTCGTTCGAATCACAAATCAAACCGGGAGCAAGCACGACTGAATATCTCCATCCGGATCTCACGGTCACATCAGGGGACCGCCAACTCACAATCAAATTCATCCGAGATGGTGAAGTCGTCGATACCGAAACGGTGACAGTAACGATCCCAGAGTAAACGTTCTCAAGGACTCGCTGTTGTCGTCACCTCGTTTTTCGACGCCTCGACGCTGGAGCCTGTCGAAGACGACGAGTGACTGTTTCTTATTGTGGTTGGAATCGGTAGCTGACACGGTAGGATAGGCGATGTTAGCGGAGTCGAAAGGTATGATTGGGTAGTGTCCGGATTGGCCGGACGATAGTTACTGCCGACACCGATCTTCCCAAACCCCGGGAGTTCGACGGAAATATTCATTTGAATACCATGTCTACGGAGCTCTATACTTGTGTATTTGCATGGGCTACAGACTAATCCTATGGGTTGAGTTGTTTGGAGTTAGCTTCAGTAGGTCACCTTGTCGAGTGTTTCATCGTCGATGATAAGGTCCAACAAGACCTGACCGATTCCCCGCATTCCATCTTCTACCACCCGAGTTAATTCAATCTCTTCCCAGTCCTCATGCTCCTGATACTGTTGCCGGAGCTCAATGTACTGCGTCGCTGAGAAGAATACAGTAGCAAGTCGATAGCGTTCCATCACCATCGTCTTCCCGGAGTCCTTCAGGTTGTGTCTCTTCAGATAGTTCTGGAGAGGAGCAGCGTCTCTATTGATGAAGATATCCATTCCACTTTCACCAGGTCGAGGTTGTACTGAGACGATGCTTTGTTCGTCGAATTCGAAGTCATCCCATTCTTCTTCATCAACCCACTGATTGTGGGGTAGCTCGAACCCTTCTGCTGGTGTCTTGTCGGGTTTCTTTTTTAGTTTTGGCTCTTCTTCAACCGGCTCGGTACATTCCATCACGACGTTGAGAGAGAGAGCCTGTGGTTTTGCTGGAGAGACTTGAAGCCGAATCGGTACTTGATCCCCAACTTCTGCCCCACTTGGTGGTTCGAATGTCAGATTCAATATTCCATGCTTGAGATGCTTAGTCTTCAGTACAGGGGGTATGGAAGATTTGATTTCCCCCCGTTCCATGTTCCTCGTGAGATAGTCGTCTTCGGCGTTTAGTTCGAACCGAACCCTTTTGTCTGAGTTGACTGGGACTCTAAACCTGAAGCGTTCTCCATCCTCGTCGTCTTCGGAATAGATTTCGTAGTCCGAACGTGAGCGGAACTTCTTGATGGCGAAGAAGCGGTCGGGGAAGAATTCCCCGTCGTACTCTTCGAGTTCCTGCTTACCGTCTCCATCTTTTACTCGAGGCTTCTTTTCACCGGTCTCAAGGTATCTCTTGATACTCGGGTTTCTCTCAAGTAGATCCTCCAAAATGTCTTCTGATAGGTCGTCAGCATCCTCTTTTGTTATTCGGTCTCGACGTCGCTGTTCCTCCCGATCCAGCATGTCGTTGTCGATGAGAATCTCCTCGAGTTCCGACTTCAGAGCCTTTGCAGGGTCCTTGTTTTGGAGACGGTCTCTGGAGGGCTTGAATAAGTCGACGATATCCGAGTCCGACACGTCGGAGAAGTCAATCATCACAATAGAGTCTCCTCCGACACGGTTGTAGCTACAGCGAGTCTTGAGGAAAGTAGCTCCTTGATCACCGTGTGTTTGCCCATTCACAGTGAACAGTATCGCATGGTCGTTCTGCTTACCACCAACGAACTCCCCTCTTCGGTCCGGATTAATTCCTCTCTCTTCAAGTTCCTTTTTCGATTCAATAAGATAGATCTCGATTTGTTTTGTCCCTAAGACATCGTTATCGAACGTGTGTTCGAATTTATCGACGTCTTTGACGACTTCGGGTGACTCGTTTAATCGGGGACGTAGTCCTCGCGTGTGTTGGTCTCCCCAACTACTACTATACCGCGTTTCTCTCAATGTAATGGGAATCGGAGAGTTAACTAAATACCGCTCAAGCATCCCGCGGAAGTACTTCGTAATGTTCGATTTGTACTCCGCATCATAGTCGAATACTTTGACAAATGTCCCTGAACTCTCTTCAGCGAACTTTCCCTCGAACGTTGGAATCTCTCCGTCGATTTTTAGATATTCGTACCTCGTCTTCTCCCGGTTCTTGCGAATCAGCGACCACGACCACTTTTGTTCTTCGTCGTAAGCCGCTGACGCGATGAATTTATATCCTCGCTCGCCACAAAATGGGAGGACACCCGTACTACCCATCCCATATTTTCCTTGTAAGAAGTCGTAATCCTGCTTAATTTCTCCAGGAGTAAGGACATTCAAGAATGTTTTTTCGAAGCGGTCTCTTGGTTGCCCGCATCCATTGTCGTAAAGAGAGAGAGATAAGGGACCGTTTTGTTCACCAGTTGCCGTTAGATTAATCTCAGCAGTATCAAGGTCAACTACTCCTTCAACGGCCTCGTGGAGATTCTTGAATTCGTCTCCTCTAAAGTCGTCTCCGTAAGTTTGGTGAAATTGTTTGAGAATGATGGCGTCGATTGAGTTGACGATCAGTTCCGTGAGAGCGGCCATTGGTTCACTTTGTTGGTTCTCTACGATACTGTAGTTATTTGACTGATTGCCAAGCGCTACCCATTCAGCATCATTGAGCTGGTCATGGAGGAATTCCGTAACATCCTGTTCTGTGTGGCAATCTGAGTATAGGCTCGAAGCAAGGTCGCTGTAAGATAGATTCGATTGGGCCATGGCTCCTGTCTGGGTACTATTGACCGATGAAGTACGGCCGTATAGAATTTTCTCTCCAATTACACAAAATAAGAATCCTATCAAACCGTCTAACATCGATGTCACCGAACGTTTCGTCAAAGTCTTCAAGCTCGATGAGGACTGGAAAGTACCCAATGTCTAATCAGGATCTCAGTCACCCAACCGAGGTGAAGGATTTCTATCTTTTTGACGAGAATGTGCGCAGATTTGCAAATATATTTTCCAATAACTTAGATAAGATACTCATCCCAACAAATTTTCGAGATCCAGAGAAGGACGACCTTAGTCGCTTCTCGGCCCAAGTAAAGAACGATGGTGGTGTTGACACGGCGACCCTAGACAGCCATAGCCTCAAGGACTACTTCGAAAAAAACGTTGCCTTCTCACACTACTTCTATGACGAAATAAAAGATCACTACAAACTGAGAGAAGATGGCCTCTGGTCGAAGGATGGTCTAATCGAAATAATCGAGACGCACATTAACACGGACAGCGTATCTTTTCCGCACGAGGTCTCGTTCCGGGAGTTCTATACGAACCTCGTTCGCCTAGGAGATGAGAGTGCGACAAATACGCCTGAGGAGACAATTGATCTTCGTGTCCGCGAACGGTTAGAGAGTCATCCAGACGTTGTAGCAGATCTCGACAAGGAACTCAAGACTTTCTTTAGACTTCGAGAGTTCGGTCTCCCCCCAACCGAAGAGATTCGTAGGATACACGGATTCAAACACGAAAAAAACGAGACCGAACTAGAGCTGCATGAGGCAGATGCCCGATACATCACACCCTTCAACACGGCTGAAGAACGTTCTCGTTCTGAGATACCGGTAAAGGAGGAATCTGTTGATCTTATAATCACGTCACCTCCTTACTGGAGAAAAAGAGAGTATTTAGACGAAGATGACGAAGAATTTGGACAAGAGAGCGATCCTGAAGAGTATGTAGAGAACTTAGTGACGATATTGGATCAGTGGAAAAAGTTCTTGAAGCCAACAGGTTCTGTATTTTTGAATATCGGCGATACCTATCGATACAAATCTCTGCAAGGTATCCCCGGATTGTTCGCTGAGAAAGCGCGGAAGGGGGATTGGACTGTGCGAAATGATATAATTTGGACAAAAGAGAATGGTGTCCCATCACCAGTCGACGACAGGCTCGCACCTCGGCACGAACACATCTTCCATCTCGTACTTGATCGAGACGACTACTACTACGATAGAGAAGCATACATTGATTTGTACCAGACCGGAGCGAACCCTATCGATGTTTGGTCGATGAGCCACGACAGAAATACTCGAAACCATTTAGCACCATTCCCCGAAGATCTTGCTCGTAGAGCTTTAACTCTGGCTTGCCCTTCACAAGTCTGTGAAGACTGCGGTGCCCCTCGTCGTCGTGTGACCAACAAGAACAAAGACGAGCTTATCTCCGACCTCGATGATCCAGAAGAATTAGTAAACCATCTAATCAAATACGAATATTACAAATTGAACCCTCGTCGAGGACAGGCGCAGAGGGCGATTAAGCGTTTTGTCGAGTCTGAACTCGGATTTGAGCATTTAAGAGCTGTACAAGCAGTTGGCATTTCGGATGCTGGAAAAGCCAAGGAATACCAAACTGGCGCAGGTCGGAATAAGAAATCGACTCAAGAATTGGCTGACGACGCTAAGGAAGTTTTGAAAGGGTATTTCCGCGAGTTCACCTTCCCACAGAGACAAACTGTGCGGTGGACTGAGTGCGAGTGTGATGCTGACTACTCACCTGGTCGGGTTCTTGACCCCTTCGCTGGCTCAGGAACGACTTTGAAGGTAGCCAGTAAGCTTGGATACCACGCCCACGGAGTTGATCTGGATACATCCCATGCTTCGCATCTCTTTGAAGATATGTGAGGAGTTCATACTTGACTCTGAATTTGACTTTAGCTATGGTTACAGACGAACCCTTGTAGGATTGAAGTAGATACCGCATGTATTAGACAGTACATGAGAGTAAATTGAGATACAGAAGGACAAATTCTAATACACGTGGTCCCTATCTACCAGATGGAGCGTCATAGGTACCGGCGTTTGAAGCCCGTCGCACCACTCCTGCTATCCCGGTAAGACGTGGTCCGAACGAAGCACAGTCAATTGTATTTTCGGATAGGTCCCACGTGGAAACGGGGGTGGAGGCGGGAATGAGTACCCCTTCACTATTGACGATCTAGCCACGGTTTCAGGAGCACTCGTTGGATTGAAGCCCGAAATCATAGGTGTATCAATCGACACGTGCTGACGAACAGTCTGGCGACAGTAGCAAAGAAAGTATAGTCGTATCGTTCAAATATCAGATAACAGGATGGTTTCCCTCAATAGCATAAGCGGACTACTGTTTATAGCCGCCTGCTTGCTTGCTGCAAGTGCGA
The DNA here is from genome assembly GCF_000172995.2 of Halogeometricum borinquense DSM 11551. Classification (GTDB taxonomy): domain Archaea; phylum Halobacteriota; class Halobacteria; order Halobacteriales; family Haloferacaceae; genus Halogeometricum; species Halogeometricum borinquense. The sequence goes on along the minus strand of NC_014731.1, from coordinate 1,273 downwards.
TGGGATGGAAAACAGTAACGGAAAGCAAAAACTCACGCCGAAGTAGACTCCGAGCACCGCTAACGTCACTACACTGAGAAGCAGGACCGAGTCGATCCGCATGGCCTCGGTACTAACGAGTGGGACACCGATTGAGAGAACGACTGCGATGGCAAACTGCCCTTCGGTGCGGCGGAAACTGCTTGCGGCGTTGCCGAACGGGAGAAGACTGTCAACTGCACCTGCAATTCGGACAGCACGGCGATTGGGTCGTATTACCGAGACGGGCTCTGCATCTGGTAGTTCGGGTTCACCGGAGACTCTGAGTCGGTTGTATCCTCCGACGAGTCTGGGATAGCTGTGCCAACCGAGCGACTATCGCGTATCGTCCGGCCGATAACGACGAGACTCGCAATGAGTGTCAGTAGTGTTCCCACTTCGGGACCTGTCGCGTGGAGACTGGTCAGAAACCATAGCGGGACCCAGTACAGCATCCACAATCCGAGGTGCCACTGCGGTGCGACAGCCCCAGCAGTCGGCCATCCCGAACGTGTGTGGTGTCGAACGATCAGTCCGTGTTTCACCGTGACAGCGAGCACCCCAGCGGCGATAAGCGCTGGTGTTGGCCACGACCAAAACTCGTCGAACACCGCCGATGGAAGAATCTTCCACGATAGCCCAACTGCTGATATCGGGATGAAAAAGAACAGTGAGATGAGTACGACGTTCACGAACGGTCGGACATTGTGGAGCGTTACTGGTGGCAGTCGATCAACTAATGAGATCGACCCGACTTTCGCCGAGAAGAACCGGAAGAGTCCCTGCTCGTACGGCGACAGCGTTGAGTTACCTCCCTCTGGTGCTGGGTCCGCTCCAGTCGGTGAAACCGTTTCACGAGGTGCGGCGAACAACGTCTGACATACCCGCCGAACCAGTGAGACCGTTAAGTCGATCCAAAAGAGAACGACAACTGTGTAGAGCGGGAGTGTGGTGGTGACGACGGCCGCCGCTGCAACGAGTCCGACGGCAAATACGCCAAGGGATATAGACGAGAGTTTATTCATAGATGGTTACATCAATCCTGTGCGTGATGTTTTATTTACCGAACACGATGTCGTGATAACTACCGCGCCGAGTCCGGTGCTCGTTCTATGCACTAACTATTTGATTCAGAGCCGATAGTGTAAACGAAATTGCCTGACACAGAGACTATCGAGGATATGCTGGCGGCCGAAACACTCGATGAAATCGGCGATGCCGATTAACTGCTTAGAGCTGCTGACTCTCTGGTTTC